>CAIUXE010000036.1 GCA_903902965.1 uncultured Actinomycetes bacterium | reverse complement strand
ATTTCGCTGCCAGATTTGCCTTTAAGCCAATGGATTGAACAGTTAATTGCAGAATCAACTGGCAAAGAAGGCAAAGGCATTCTGCCGGTTATAGAAAGCAAACAATCAAAAGATTCCGAAGCTGTAAGAATTGTGTTTGCTCCCTCTTCAGGTGAAAATCAAAAGAATGACGTGCACGTAATTACATCACTTGGCGGACAATTTATTTTTTGGGAGTGGACCACCGCTCTCCTGTGTTATCTCATCGAAGTTAATCCATTTGATCAACCAAATGTAACTCTCGCAAAAGAGCGAGCCAATTCAGCTTTAGCCGCAAAGCAATCCGCTGTTTTGGCAATTGAAGATAATGAAGTTACTGCTCTTCTGAAAGATTTTATTTCAAAAATTGAACCTTTGGGTTATCTTGGAATACTTGCTTTCTTACCTAGAAGTTACGAAAAACAACTCTCTGAAATATCCGCTGTATTTAGAAATGCATTTAATTTCCCAGTAACTCTTGGATGGGGACCGAGATACCTGCATTCGACTGGTCAATTCCACAAAGGTGGAGTTCCTACTGGATCATTTCTAATTCTCACTCATGATGTCGAAGCGGATTTAGAGATTCCTGGACAGAGTTACAGTTTTGCACAATTACAAAAAGCTCAAGCTTTGGGAGATGTAGCTGCTTTGATTGAAAGTAACTTGAATGTTCTAAATCTGACGTTAACAAAAGATTTAACGCTAATTAAAATTAATCAATCTCTCCGCGAAGTCTTTTAAGAGCCTCTTCAAGCAAAGCGGCACCTTCGGTGTCTGTTCTACGTTCTTTCACATAAGCTAAATGTGTTTTATATGGTTCGTTTTTAATTGGTTTTGGCGGAGCGCTACGGTCGCGACCGGCTGGGAATCCACATCGAGGACAATCCCACTCATCTGGGGGTGTTACTGAACCGTCATCAGCAAAAGAAGGTCTGGTTTCGTGGTCATTTGCGCACCAGTACGAGATGCGAAATCTAGCTATTGCATCGCCACGTTCTGCTTCACCCATTGGGCCTGCTCCAACGCGACTTCCGCGAATTGCGCTTCCACCAGCCATTTACTGCTCCTTTTGATTACCTTAATAAACAGTTATTTACTTCTTTAACAATAAACTTAAAGCCACGATAGAGGTGAACCACAACCCACCAGCCACAATTGTGATGCGATCAAGGTTTCGTTCTACAACGGATGATCCACCGTAATTTGAGGAGACTCCTCCACCAAATAGATCAGATAGACCGCTGCCTTTCCCTTTGTGAAGCAACACCAGCAAAATCATCAATGCACTCAAGGCCATCAAAAATATAGACAATCCCAAGACCATTGCAGCTCCCTAAATTTCCTCATCTGTTGGCTCTAGACCCTAAGCCAAGAGGCGTGAGTCTACCGGTGAAATTTGGCGATCCGGGCAAACTCCTCAGATTCAAGGCTCGCTCCCCCAACTAACGCGCCATCCACGTCAGCTCCAGCCATGATTTCACGAATAGTTCCAGATTTAACGGACCCACCGTAGAGGATTCGCATGCTTTCCCCGATTTCGGCCCCGGCTGATTTTGAGAGTTGGGACCTGATGGCCGCAGCCATATTTTGTGCATCTTCAGGCGTTGCCACATTTCCGGTACCTATTGCCCAGATTGGCTCGTATGCAATCACAATTTTTTTAACTTGCGCTGGTGTGATTCCGCTTAATGCTGCCTTTAATTGTGAAATAACGTGAGCGACTTCTCCATTTTCAGCTCTAATCGCAGCACTTTCGCCAACACATAAAATCGGAGTAATTCCATTTGCTAGCGCTGCTTTAACTTTGCTGTTTACCAACGAATCATCCTCATTGTGATGCTCGCGTCTTTCGCTATGCCCCACAATTACAAAGGTGCATCCAAGTTTTGCCAACATAGCACCAGAGATATCACCAGTAAACGCACCTGAATTTTTTGGAGAAAGGTCTTGAGCTCCGTAGAGCAAACGTAAGCGATCCCCGTCAATCAACGTCTGTACAGAGCGGATGTCTGTGAACGGTGGAATTACAGCGACATCAACAGCTTCAAAATCTTTGTCGTCAATCATGAATGCTAATTTTTGTACGACAGCAATCGCCTCAAGATGATTTAAATTCATCTTCCAATTACCAGCTATTAACGGCTTACGCGACATCAAGACTCCAGTGCAATTAATCCAGGAAGGGGTTTTCCTTCAAGGTATTCCAGTGATGCTCCGCCTCCGGTTGATATGTAACCGAATTGCTGATCACTAAAGCCCATCGTACGGATAGCAGCCGCAGAATCTCCGCCACCCACGACACAAAAACCAGATATTTCGCTAAGTGCTTGTGCCACGGTTTTTGTTCCATTTGCAAATGCCGGAAATTCAAAAACCCCCATAGGGCCATTCCAGAAAACGGTTTCGCAATCTTGCAAGGCCAAGGCATAAGCATTTGCCGACTCTGGACCAATATCAAGTCCCATTTGATCTGCGGGGATCTTATTAACCGCTACAACTGTCGCTGGGGCATCTTTTGAGAACATTGGGGCAACAACAACATCTATAGGAAGCAACAACTTAACATTTAGTTCTTCTGCACGTTTAATTAATACCTTAACATTCTCAATTAAATCCAAGTCCACCATGCTCTTACCGATTTCGTGGCCCAGTGCTCTGATAAATGTAAAAACCATGCCTCCGCCAATGGCAAGTAAGTCAACTTTTTCAATTAAGTTAGAGATGACACCTATTTTGTCCGAGACTTTAGCTCCACCAAGCACAACTGCATATGGCCTAACTGGATTCACAGTTAATTTCTTTAAAACCTCAACTTCAGCCGAAATCAAAATACCTGCAGCATTCGGTAGTAATTTTGGCAACTCGTAAACAGATGCATGTTTGCGATGAACGGCACCAAAACCATCTCCTACATACAATTCACCAAATTCTGCTAATTGCTTTGCGAAAATTAATCGTTCGTGTTCATCCTTGCTTGTTTCTTGAGAAAAAAAACGAATATTCTCTAGCATTTGAATTCTATGAACTTTACTTGAACTAGTACTTAGATCGCGTAAGTCTTTGGCTAATTCAACAGGCTCATTTAGTAATTCACTTAATCTATTTGCTACAGGGGCTAGTGAATAAATTTCCTCATAGCCATTCTTTGGGCGTCCCAAATGTGCCAGTATTGTAATTTTTGCGCCAGCGTCTAATAAATATTGAATGGTAGGTATTGACGCCT
Source organism: uncultured Actinomycetes bacterium (assembly GCA_903902965.1). GTDB lineage: Bacteria > Actinomycetota > Actinomycetes > Nanopelagicales > Nanopelagicaceae > UBA3012. The sequence continues at coordinate 20,153 of CAIUXE010000036.1, read as the reverse complement.
TGATTCGGCCATCATCCGTGATTAGATTTCCATCTAGCGGAACATTTAAATCACAACGTAGGATGACTGATTTACCCAAGAAATCGACGTCAGTGAGAGTTCTCATTAACTATTGCAATCTATAATGATTTAGCAACAAAACTTGTGAGATCCACTAACCGATTTGAATATCCCCACTCATTGTCATACCAACCAACAACTTTTGCAGTTTTACCTATTGTCTTAGTTAGCTGACTATCAAATATGCAAGAGGAAGGGTTTGTCACAATGTCAGCTGAAACGATTGAATCTTCGGTGTACTCAAGCACTCCCTTTAGCGCACCTTCGCTGGCTTTTTTCATAGCAGCATTTATATCTGCAGCTGAAACCTCTTTGCTGAGTTCAACAGTCAGATCTGTTACTGAACCAACTGGCACCGGTACGCGCAAAGCATATCCATCAAGTTTTCCCTTTAGCTCTGGCAAAACCAAACTAATTGCTTTAGCCGCTCCAGTACTACTCGGAATTATAGAAATAGCAGCTGCACGTCCGCGACGCAGATCCTTGTGTGGTAAATCTAAAATAACTTGATCATTGGTATAAGCATGAATTGTCGTCATCATTCCACGTTCAATTCCGAACTCATCCTGCAATACTTTAGCCATTGGCGCCAAACAGTTTGTCGTACATGAAGCATTTGAAATTATGTGATGTTTGGCTGGGTCATAATTGAGATGATTAACTCCCATAACTACTGTTATATCTTCATCAGTTGCCGGGGCTGAGATAATAACTTTTTTCGCACCAGCCGTAATATGTTTACTGGCATCTGCTGCTTTTGTAAAAATTCCAGTGGATTCAATGGCGATTTCTACGCCTAGGGAAGACCAAGGCAAAGCTGCGGGATCTCTTTCGGCCGAAACTTTGATGGTCTTTTTTCCAACTGTAAGAGAATCGGATGTGAATGATATTTCCTGACCAAGGCGGCCAAGGATTGAGTCATATTTTAAAAGGTGAGCCAAAGTCGCTGTATCTGTTAAGTCGTTAATTCCCACAATTTCAACACCTGAGTTAGAGGCAAGAGCTGCACGGAAATAATTACGGCCAATTCTTCCAAATCCATTAATTCCTACAGCCACCATCTAGCACTCCCTAAATTAAAATGCAATTGATTCTGAACAATAAACTTCACTAAAAACCTATAACCCTATAAAAATTGCCGATTAGCCAACCTTATCATTTCGACAAAACTTGCTGCTCGCTTATTCCTGAGAATCTTCTAGTAATTCAGGTGGAATTCCAGCCTCTGTATCTGCAACCCCTAACTCGGTGGCTCTTTTATCCGCCATTGCTAATAAACGCCTAATTCGACCGGCAATTGCATCTTTTGTCATTGGTGGCGAAGCAAGAGATCCTAATTCTTCAAGACTTGCTTGCCCATGCTCGATCCGAAGTTGACCAGCTTCCAGAAGATGTTGCGGAATGTCTTCGCCTAAAATCTCAATAGCACGTGCAACTCTTGCAGCGGCAGCAACGGCAGCTCTGGCTGATCTGCGCAAATTTGCATCATCGAAGTTTGCTAAGCGATTTGCGGTAGCACGCACTTCACGGCGCATCCTGCGTTCTTCCCACGCAAGAACACTTTCATGTGCACCCATCAAAGTTAGCAGTGCACCAATTGCATCTCCGTCGCGAAGAACGACTCGATCGACGCCGCGAACTTCGCGAGCTTTTGCGGTTATGCCCAAGCGCCGTGCAGCACCAACCAAAGCTAATGCAGCTTCTGGTCCAGGTGCAGTTATCTCTAAAGCTGAAGATCTTCCTGGTTCGGTCAGAGAACCATGCGCAAGAAATGCACCGCGCCATGCAGCTTCTGCATCGCATTTGGCAGCTGAAACAACTTGTGGCGGAAGCCCACGAATAGGTCTGCCATTTGAATCGATTAATCCTGTTTGTCTCGCGAGAGCTTCGCCGGTTTCGGCAACTCGCACCATATAACGACTTGCTTTGCGCATTCCACCTGGCGATACCACAGTTAGGTCGCTGTCGTGTCCGTAAACTTCAGAAATTTCTTTTCTAAGTCGTCTAGCGCTCTGCGCTGTATCTAACTCAACCTCTACAACAACTTTTCCACCTGTTAAATGTAATCCGCCGGCAAATCTCAGCAATGCGGAAACTTCTGCTTTTCGACAGCATGGTTTTGAAACCGCTAAGCGGCTCAATTCATCCTTGACTGCTGCTGTCATTGCCATTTTTCTATCCAATCAATTTCTTTAGGGTGGAAAGTACCTTGAAACGATCATGTTGATCGCTTCCTGGATGGTGGGCTAAATCACTTAGGATTAATTGCGCTGAATATTTATTCGCAATTGCTTCGAGTCCAGTGGTTTTTATGGAGTTGTCAGCGACAAGGTAGTCGATTTTGACCTCTGGTGCATGAGATTTCAGAAATTCAATTTGAACTTCAGGTGAAAGGGCGCTGGCTTCATCTTTACTAGACCGCGCATCGAGGTTCAAAAAAACCACAATTTTGGCATTTGAGTTAGCTAAAGCTGTCCGAATTTCTGGAACCAGTAGGTGAGGAAGCACGCTGGAATACCAAGAACCAGGTCCAAGAGTTATCCAGTCAGCTTTCTTAATTGCATGCAAAACTTCTGGTAGAACTGGCGGTGAATCAGGAATTAAGCGCACGCTGACCACTTCTCCTGCAGCCTCCGCTACCTCAACTTGACCGCGGATTACTCTTTCTGGTTGCCCAGGAAGGAGTGGTTTTAAAGTTGCTTCAATCTCAATTGGGACGGCAGCCATTGGTAGTACTCTTCCGACAATTCTTAAAAGCTCTCCCACTTTGTCTAGTCCTACGACTGGATCTTCATTTAAATTCCATAAAGCGGTTAATAATAAATTTCCTAAGGCGTGACCATTTAATGGTCCCGTACTTTCAAAACGGTGTTGCAAAGCTTGCGCCCAACTACTGCCCCACTCATCGTCTGAACACAGGGCCGACAATGCCATCCGAAGATCACCTGGTGGCATCACTCCAAATTCAGAACGGAGTTGACCGCTTGAACCTCCATTATCCGCAACAGTTACAACAGCAGTTATTTCGCTGCTTACATCTCTCAAAGCGCTTAACATTGCAGCCAGTCCGTGACCTCCGCCAAATGCGACAATTCGAGAGTTCACTACCGATCCAAATCTCGATGATTCAACGTTGTATCAATTTTTTGATTCTTAAACTCATTTGTCAAAAATTCACTAACTGCCACACTTCGATGGCGTCCACCAGTGCAACCTATCGCTATCGTTAGGTATCTTTTACCTTCTTGTAAAAATCCATCTTTTGTACCATTAAACAGGTGTAAAAAATTATTGATGAAATCTTTAGTTGCCGGATTGTCTAATACCATTTTTGCAACAGCACCATCTTTCCCTGACAATGGCTGTAATTCAGGAACCCAATGTGGATTTGGAATAAATCTACAATCCAAAATAAAATCCGCGTCATAAGGAATTCCATATTTGTAACCAAAAGACAGTAGCGATAAATGAATGCCCCGATCGCTGAGTTGAGCAAAGACTTCGCCTATTTTGTTTCCTAGTTGATGAACATTAAGCGCACTGGAGTCCAAAACGATTTCCGCGGTTGCTCTCAAATCTCCTAGCAATTCTCGCTCTCGTGCTACTCCATCAAAAATTCGCTCTCCAGCTTGCAATGGATGTGGGCGACGGGTCGCCTCGTATCTCCTTACTAAAATCTCATCAGCTGAATCCAAAAATAAAATCCTGACATTCACTTGCATCTGCTTGAGCGCAGAAAGAGCTTGCGCAAACTCTTCAAAAAAAGCTCTACTGCGTACGTCGATGACAACTGCGACTTTTTGATGTTCTCCTTCTACCTCTTTGATAAGTGGGAGCAACATTGCCGGAGGTAAATTATCGACTACATACCAATTACTATCTTCAAGCACATGTGCCGCTGTAGATCTACCAGCACCTGACATTCCAGTAATGATTACAACTTCCACGACCCCTCCTCTTTTGAAGATTGATAGATAATCTCATCTCTCATATCTGACTCACTTGACTATCATCCTCGGCTGTCAAGTATCTCCCCTGTGGCCATATCAATTCCAGAATCCATTGAATCTTTTCCTCCAGCTGCCCCTAAATATTCAACAATTATTTTCGCCAATTTACTGCCAATTCCAGGAAGTTGGGAAACCTGCTCCTCCGATGCCGCCTTGAGCTTTGCTACTGACCCAAAATGAGTGATGAGAGAACGAGCTCTTGCTTGACCCAATCCTGGAATATCTTCCAAGGTAGATTCCAACATCGCTTTTGAGCGCTTCGAGCGGTGATAAGTAATCGCAAAACGATGTGCCTCATCACGAATGCGTTGAACTAAGTACATAGCCTCACTGTTGCGCGGGAAAATTATTGGATCTTTTTGATTTGGAAGCCAAACTTCTTCTAACCTTTTGGCTATGCCGCAAAATGCGATATCAAACCCTTCCAAAGCTTTTGCAGCAGCACTCACTTGAGGCTTACCTCCATCGACAATGATCAACTGCGGTTTGTAAGCGAACTTTTTGACCAACTTCTCATCTGTATCGCTCTCATCTAAATCATTTTCAATCCTTAAACGGTTTAGTCTTCGAGTCAATACTTGATTGATAGCGGCAGTGTCATCGAGAGTTCCATTTTCCGGAAGATTGATTTCAAATCTACGGTATTCAGATTTCTTTGGTACTCCATCTTCGAATACGACCATGGAAGCAACCATTTGAGTGCCTTGTAAGTTCGAAATATCAAAACACTCTATTCTCAGTGGTGCTTCTTTCATTTCAAGAGATTCTTGCAACTGCGCTAATGCTTGAGTTCTAGTACCCAAGTCACTCGTTCTCTTTAATCGATATCGATTGAGCGCATCCTGAGAGTTCCTAATAACTGTTTCATGTAATTCTTTTTTCTCACCTCTTTGAGGGACTCTGATTTCCATTCGATGCCCACTTCGTTGAGAAATGATCTCCTCGACTGCCTTGCTTGATTCTGGCAAATATGAAACCAACACTTCTCTTGGGAAATCCTCTAACCCTTCCGCCAAGTAATGATTTAACAGAATCTTTTCCATGATCTCTTCCGCCGACGACTCATCTGGCCGTTCAACAATCCAAGATCTAGCGCCAAGAATTCTCCCCTTGCGAACCAAGAAGAGCGTAACTGCTGCATCTATTTCTTCTAAGTGCAAACCAAAAATATCGGCATCTGTTTGATCTGGCAAAACTACAGTATTTGTGGTGGAAATCTTTTCTAGTGCTGCAACTCGATCTCTAATGCGAGCTGCTTTTTCAAACTCCTCGCTTGCGGATAGAGATTCCATTTCTTTTGTTAATTTTGCCATTAACTTAGTTGGATCTTCAGAAAGAAAATTAATTAGCTCTTTTGTGAGTAGAACATGGTCTGACTCTGAAATTTTCCCCACACATGGGGCTGCGCATTTATCAATAAATCCAAGTAAGCATGGCCTACCTGAGCGTTTTGCCGAATTAAAAACGCCAGTACTACATGATCTGATCGGGAAAGAAGACTGCACTAAATCGTAGAGTTCACGTAATGCCCATGCATGCGGATATGGACCAAAATATTTAACATCTTTTTGTTTTTCTTTTCTGGTAATAAACAACCTTGGGAATTTGTCTTTGCTGGAAACTGCCAAATACGGATATGACTTATCATCACGGAAAATCACATTAAATCTTGGAGATTCACTCCGGATCCAGGTAAATTCTAATTGCAACGCCTCTATCTCGTTCTTGACTATTGTCCATTCAACGCTAGAGGCAGTCCAAACCATTTGTTTTGTTTTTTCTGGTAAGTTTTTTTGGAAATATGAACTTAGTCTTGAACGTAAATTTTTTGCTTTTCCAACATAAATAATTTTTCCCGCTGGATTTCTAAACCTATAAACGCCTGGATCTGTTGGAATATTTTCAGGTCGATAGGAAAGCGGATCAGCCACTACTTCTCCCACTTAAGACTTGCTTTAGAAATACGCCAGTAAAACTTTTCTTGTCCTTGGCTACATCTTCAGGGGTGCCTTCAGCGATGACACTACCTCCCCTTGATCCACCTTCAGGACCAAGATCTATTACCCAGTCTGCGCATTTAATAACATCCAAATTGTGTTCAATTACTACAACAGTGTTGCCTGCATCAACTAATCGGTTTAACACGATTAATAATTTGCTCACATCTTCGAAGTGGAGCCCAGTTGTTGGCTCGTCTAAGACATAGATAGTTCTTCCGGTTGATCTGCGTTGCAATTCAGTGGCTCATTTGACTCGCTGAGCTTCACCACCAGAAAGAGTTGGTGCCGATTGACCCAGTCGAACATAGCCAAGTCCCACATCACATAAAGTTTTTAAGTATCTGGCTATCGCTGGAACAGCCTCGAAGAATTCATTTGCCTGCTCTATGGGCATATTTAAAACATCTGCGATCGTTTTGCCCTTGTAATGCACCTCTAACGTTTCGCGGTTGTATCTAGCACCATGACAGACTTCACAGGGGACATATACATCTGGCAAGAAATTCATCTCAATTGTGATAGTTCCATCACCTGAGCAGTTTTCACAACGTCCACCTTTTACGTTGAATGAGAACCTTCCTTGTTGGTAACCGCGAACTTTGGCTTCATTTGTCTCGGCAAATAAGGCTCTGACTTTGTCAAACAACCCGGTATATGTTGCTGCGTTAGATCTTGGTGTCCTTCCGATTGGCGATTGATCAACATGAACAATTTTGTCTAACTGATCAACGCCCGTAATTGTTCGATGTCGTCCTGGAACCATCCGGGCACCATTTAATTTATTTGCTAGTGATGTGTAAAGGATTTCGTTGACCAACGTAGATTTTCCTGAGCCACTTACTCCGGTCACCGCAATAAAAGTCGATAATGGGAAAGCGACATCAATATTTTGTAAGTTATTTTCTCGCGCAGCTTTTACTACCAATTGTCTTTTTGGATCTATATCTCTTCGCTTTTTAGGTATCTCGATACTTTTTCTACCAGATAGATATGCCCCAGTTATTGATCTTTTCTCTGAAAGCAAGGATTTGTAATCTCCTGAAACAACAACTTCTCCGCCGTGCTCTCCTGCTCCAGGTCCAATATCTACAATCCAATCTGCAGCTCTAATTGTCTCTTCATCATGCTCAACAACAATTAGCGTATTTCCAAGATCCCGTAATCTCGTGAGAGTTTCAATTAATCGCACATTGTCACGTTGATGAAGTCCGATACTTGGCTCATCCAGAACATATAGGACTCCAACCAAACCTGAACCAATCTGAGTTGCTAATCTAATTCGTTGCGCTTCACCACCCGATAGCGATCCTGCTGGGCGATCAAGTGACAAATAATCAAGACCCACATCCAAGAGAAAACCAAGTCTGGCGTTGACTTCTTTCAATACGCGCTCAGCAATTTGACGCTCTCTTTTGCCAAGCGTTAATTTCTGCAAAAATTTGGCACATTCATTTATTGGCAATGCGCAAAGTTGGGCAATATTTAAACCGTCAAGAGTTACTGCCAAGATTTCACTTTTAAGTCTTGCACCCTTACATACAGCGCATGGAGTCTGACGCATGAACGCCTCAAGGCGATCTCTACTTTGGTCGCTATCTGTTTCGCCGTGACGACGCTCAAGAAATGGAATTACGCCTTCAAATCCTGTTGTGTATTGACGAGTTCTTCCATAACGATTCCGGTACTTAACATGGACTTCAAAATCATAACCATTGAGAATTGCATCTTTAACTTTGGCACTCAATTTTTTCCAAGGAGCATCCATGGAGAAAGTTAATTCCTTGCCTAAACCTTCCAATAACCTTTCGAAATATTCAGAGCTAGTACCAAGCGACCAAGGTGCGATAGCACCTTCAGAGATTGAAATCGAATCATCTGGAATCACCAGCTCCTCATCAACAACTAATCGGGTTCCGATTCCATCGCATTCTCCACACGCTCCAAAAGGAGAGTTGAAAGAGAAGGATCTCGGTTCGAACTCCTCAATTGAGACTTCACACTTCATGCAAGCCATTTTTTCACTAAAACTTTTTTCTCGGTTTGGGGATTTAACTGGTTCATCTACAAACTCAAGAATCACAATTCCATTAGCAAGTTTTAAGGCGGTTTCTACCGAATCAGTTAATCGCTGTTGCGAGCTAGCTTTTGCACTTAATCTGTCAACTACAACTTCAATTGTGTGTTTTTCTTGCTTCTTAAGTTCTGGGATCTCATCTAATGTAAATACTTTTCCGTCGACTCTTGCTCTTGAGAATCCTTGTAAAGTTAAATCTTTAAATAGATCTACGAATTCGCCTTTACGGGATCGCACTATTGGTGCAAGCACATGAAATTTAGTTTCATCAGGAAGTGCCAAAATTTGATCGACAATTTGTTGGGGTGACTGACGTGAAACTTCATCTCCACACTTCGGGCAATGAGGTTTTCCTGCTCTTGCATATAGCAACCTAAAATAATCGTAGACTTCAGTGATCGTTCCAACAGTTGATCTTGGATTACGGTTTGTAGACTTTTGGTCAATCGATACAGCTGGTGAAAGTCCTTCTATAAAATCAACATCAGGTTTGTCTAACTGGCCCAAGAATTGTCGAGCATATGCACTTAAAGATTCAACATATCGCCGTTGTCCTTCGGCAAAAATAGTATCGAAAGCTAAACTTGATTTACCTGAGCCAGACAATCCGGTAAAGACCACTAGTGAGTTTCTGGGAATTTCAATTGAGATATTTTTTAAATTGTGTTCCCGTGCCCCACGTACAATCAGGTGGTCGCTCATAATCCGGCCGTCTCCATTCCGCGTAATTCGCGTTTTAATTCATGAATCTCATCTCGCAAACGCGCAGCTAACTCAAAATGTAGGTTTTCAGCAGCTGATCGCATTTGGGCGGTCAAGGATTCAATAAGATCCAATAACTCCATCTTAGGTAATGCTGCTACACCTTTCCCGGCGAGAAGATTCTTACTCTTGAATCCCCCTATAGAAGGATCTGAGCTTCGGTTATTCCGGCTCGCTTTGGCCAGTAATTGCTCAGAATCTTCCTCTTCCCTGGTTATGGAATCCGTGATGTCAGCTATGCGCTTACGCAGCGGTTGTGGGTCCAACCCTCTTTCTGTGTTGTACGCGACTTGCTTTTCCCTGCGTCTATTAGTTTCATCGATCGCTCGTTGCATGGAATCTGTAATTTTGTCAGCATACATATGAACTTCACCAGATACGTTTCTTGCTGCTCTTCCGATCGTTTGAATGAGCGAGGTTGTAGATCTCAAGAAGCCTTCCTTGTCTGCATCCAAAATTGCCACAAGTGAGACTTCCGGTAAGTCCAATCCTTCACGTAATAAGTTGATACCGATTAAGACGTCATATTCACCCAGGCGTAATTCTCTCAAGAGTTCAACTCTTCGCAACGTATCTACCTCGGAATGTAAATATCTGACTCGAATATCCATCTCTAGTAAATAATCTGTTAAATCTTCTGACATTTTTTTAGTTAAAGTTGTTACTAAAACTCTTTCATTCTTTTCACTTCTAATTCTTATCTGCGCAATTAAGTCATCCACTTGGCCAGTTGTCGGCTTAAGTACAATTTTTGGATCAATTAATCCTGTAGGTCTAATTACTTGCTCAACAACACCATCCGCAACTCCCAGTTCATATTTTCCTGGAGTGGCTGATAGGTAAACTTTTTGGTCAACTCTTTCTAAAAATTCTGCCCACTTCAATGGCCTATTATCCATTGCACTTGGCAATCTAAAACCATGTTCGACTAATGTGCGTTTTCTGGATGAATCTCCTTCAAACATGGCACCTATCTGCGGCACAGTTACATGTGACTCATCAATAATGCATAGGAAATCTTCAGGAAAATAATCTAATAAGCAGTTAGGTGCTGAGCCCGGCGTTCGTCCGTCGATCTGCCTCGAATAATTCTCGATTCCAGAGCAGTACCCCAATTGCCTAATCATTTCGATATCAAAGGTGGTGCGCATCCGAAGTCGCTGTGCCTCTAGAAGTTTTCCTTGTTTTTCAAATAGCTCCAGCTGTAGTGCAAGTTCACTCTCGATCTCAGAGATTGCCCGCTCCATCGTTTCTTTACTTGCCGCATAGTGTGAGGCTGGAAATATAAATGCCTGGGTATCTTCTGCTAAAACTTCTCCGGTAATCGGGTGAAGAGTCAGAATTCTTTCAATCTCATCCCCGAACATTTCTATTCGTAATGCTGTTTCTTGATAAACCGGGATGATTTCAATAGTGTCACCACGCACCCGAAATGTTCCACGTTCAAAAGCGACGTCGTTGCGTGAATACTGCATATCTACAAATCGGCGTAAAAGTTTATTGCGCTCAAAAGTGTCTCCGACATTTAGTTCCAGCATCGCCTCTACGTACTCTTGCGGCGTTCCTAGTCCATAAATACATGAGACGGTTGAAACAACTATGACGTCTCGGCGCGTTAACAGAGAGTGAGTCGCCGAGTAGCGCAACCGTTCTACTTCAGAGTTGATAGATGAATCTTTTTCAATAAAAGTATCTGTCTGCGGCACATACGCTTCTGGCTGATAATAATCATAATAAGAAACAAAATATTCAACAGCAGCATCCGGTAAAAGTTCTCGAAACTCATGAGTCAGTTGCGCAGCCAAGGTCTTATTTGGTGCAAGCACTAATGTTGGACGTTGTAGTTTTTCAATCAACCAAGCCGCCGTTGCTGATTTTCCAGTTCCAGTAGCACCTAGTAGAACAACATCTTTTTCTTTATTCAATAATCTTTGAGTTAATTCAGCAATTGCAGTGGGCTGATCTCCAGCTGGAGAGAATTCACTGATTACTTTAAATGGACGCATTTTTCGGGTTATCTCAGGACGCATCTGTCAACGCTACTTCACTTGTTAATTTCTGGTGAAATGAATTTACTCCACCAATCTGAAAGTTCATTTTTCAATTCTTCTAGCGATCCTTCATTGTTAATTAAATGAGTTGCAACCATTCTTCTTTTCTCATCTGAGTGCTGTTTAGCAATTCGCAGTTGTGCATCTTTGGAACTCATGCCTCTTTCAATTAATCTGGCTATCCGTATTTCAGGGTTGCTTTCGAGAACAATTACATGGTTAAAATCTAAATTCTTTTGCCGAGAAATGGATTCAGCAAGTAAAGGAATTTCATACACAATCACGGAGTTCTCCGACAAGGCACGTGTTTCCGAAAGAAACTTCGCTCTAATCAATGGATGGGTAATGGATTCCAGCACTTCCAATTGCTTCGAGTCGCTGAAAACTATTTCGGCCAACTTCTTTCGATCAATTTGGCCCTCGTTGAGAATTGCATCCCCAAAATGAGCAACAACTTCGTTGTAACCATTTTCGCCTCGTTCAAGCGCCTCGCGAGCTAACGTATCTGCACTGATTGAATGTGCGCCAAACTCTTCGAGAATGGCAGCGGCCCGGGACTTGCCCGAGCCGATGCCGCCCGTAAGGGCTATGAGAATCACTAGTACAAACTACTCAAGTACCCAAGTACTCGACCACTTAAACCGTCCTGAATGCAAAGTGCCTATTCGGCAGCAGGGGTTTCAGTGCTTTCTGAAGCATCTGACGTTGCGGCGCTAGCGGCTTCGCTGGCTTTTGCTTCGTCACGTTGCTTTTTATGGGCAATAAAACGAGCTTGTGCCTCGGTGTATTGACGTTCCCACTCTTCGCGTTGGGTTTCAAATCCTGGCTTCCATTCCTGTGAATCAGGATCGAAACCTTCTGGGTAAATGAAATTACCAGCTTCGTCATAACGTGCTGGCATTCCATATTGAGTTGGATCAAATGCTTCGATCTCAACTTCATGACCTTCATTAGCTTGCTTTAATGAAAGTGAAACGCGACGACGCTCAAGATCAATATCAATGATCTTTACGAAAATATCATCATCAACTTGAACTACTTGCTCTGGAATTTCAACATGGCGCTCTGCAAGTTCAGAAATATGAACCAAGCCTTCAATTCCTTCATGCACTCTTACAAATGCACCGAATGGAACTAATTTGGTTACTTTGCCAGCAACAACCTGATCGATTGCATTTGTACGTGCAAAGTGCTGCCAAGGATCTTCTTGAGTTGCTTTGAGTGAAAGCGAAACGCGCTCGCGCTCGAAATCTACTTCAAGAACTTCAACAGTTACCGGCATACCAACTTCAACGACCTCATTTGGATGATCGATGTGCTTCCATGAAAGTTCGCTCACATGTACTAGACCATCAACTCCACCAAGATCAACAAATGCACCGAAGTTAACAATTGAAGAAATGGTTCCGGAACGTACTTGACCCTTTTGAAGTTGATTCAAGAAAGTTGTACGAGTCTCTGATTGGCTTTGCTCAAGGAATGCACGGCGAGACAAAACTACGTTGTTGCGGTTTTTGTCGAGTTCGATAATTCGAGCTTCGATTTCTTTACCAATATAAGGAGTTAAATCACGGACTCGGCGCATTTCAACAAGAGATGCTGGCAAAAAGCCACGAAGCCCGATGTCAACGATTAAGCCACCCTTAACAACTTCAATGACTGTTCCTTTAACAACTTCGTCACGCTCTTTCATTCCTTCAATAGTTCCCCATGCACGCTCGTATGTGGCGCGCTTCTTGGAAAGAATTAAACGTCCCTCTTTATCTTCTTTTTGCAAGACGAGAGCTTCGATGCGATCCCCAACTGAGACAATCTCATGTGGATCAATATCATGTTTGATTGAAAGTTCGCGAGAAGGAATTACGCCTTCTGTTTTATAACCAATGTCTACGAGAACTTCATCTCGATCTACTTGAACGATGATGCCTTCTACAAGGTCTCCATCATTAAAATTCTTGATTGTTCCTTCAATTGCGGCCATAAAATCGGCGGCTGATCCAATGTCATTAATTGCGACTGCAGGTGCGTTGCTCAAGTTGCTCCGAAGGTAGTGAGTAGTAGGAATAGGGACAGCGGGCAAGGCTACGGCTAGGCGTAAGAGCAGGTCAATTTCAGGGTAATTCACCTGAAAACCCCGCTCAAAAGCTGGTTTTGATCAACCGGAACTCTGAGCTGTAGATAGTGCTACTTAATGTGCTGCTAACTCCCAATTGGCGCCCAATCCGATGTTCACAGCCAAAGGTGCATTAAGCGCAAAAGCATCCCCCATCTGAGCGCGAACAATTTCAGATAGTACTTTGGCTTCCCCTTTAGCAACTTCCAAAACAAGTTCGTCATGAACTTGAAGCAAAATCCGTGATTTCAAATTAGCTGCAGCAATTGCATTTCCAACTTTCAACATGGCCAATTTCATGATGTCAGCAGCAGAACCTTGAATAGGTGCATTCAGTGCCATTCGCTCTGCAATATCCCGACGTGTTTTAACATCACTTTGCAGATCAGGAAGATAACGTCTGCGACCCAAAATTGTTTCGGTGTAGCCAACTTTGCGCGCTTCAATTACAACATCAGCTAAATAATCACGGATACCTCCAAACCGTTCAAAATAAGTATTCATCAATTCTTGAGCTGCTACAGGAGAGATTCCAAGTTGTTGGGATAAACCAAAAGCTGAAAGGCCATACGCGAGTCCGTAAGACATAGCTTTTATTGTGCGGCGCATCTCTGATGTAACTTCACTCGCTTTAACACCAAATACTTCCGAGCCGACGGTTGTATGTAAATCTTCCCCAGAAGTTAGCGCAGCAAGCAGAGCTTCATCTTTTGAAAGATGGGCCATGATGCGCATTTCAATCTGGCTGTAATCTGCCGTCATTAATTCCTCGAAACCTTTTCCGGCGATAAAACAACTTCTAATCAGTCGGCCTTCCTCACTCCTAATCGGAATGTTTTGCAAATTTGGCTCTGTAGAAGAAAGTCTTCCTGTGGAAGTAACCATCTGTTGAAAAGTTGTATGTATTCGGCCATCAGCAGCAGTGGCACGACTTAATCCTTCAACCACACTTTTTAACTTTAAAACATCTCTCGATCTTAAAATCTGATCGATCACTGGATGTTTTGTACTCTCTTGCAAGTTTTGCAAAGCTTCGGCATCTGTCGTGTATCCAGTTTTAATTTTCTTACTTTTAGGTAGTTTGAGTTCATCAAATAAAACTTCTTGTAACTGCTTGGGCGATGAAAGATTAAATTCATGACCCACTATTTTGTGAGCTTCTTTTGCGGCCTCAATGCTGGCTTTAGCAAAAAAACTTTCCAATCTTAAAATCTCTTTGGTATCTACCGCTATTCCGGTCCGCTCCATATTTGCTAAAGCCATTGCAGTTGGAACCTCAAGTTCTGCTGCCAATTTAGTGGCCTGAGCCTGTTCTGCTCTTTGTGAAAGAAGTGGATAGAGTTCCAAAATTGCCTGGGCTTGCATTTGTAATGCACTTTTATCTATCTCTGGATTTGGTGCATCAAAATCCAACTCCATTGGCAATTCCTCTTCGGCTTCAAAGGATTGACCAGCGATTTCTCGACCAAGCAAGACGCCCACTACTTCGCTTAATTCCGGAGTTCTGGCTCCAGGGTTAATCAAATATGCAAGCAAAGCTAAATCAACACACTCCCCTGAAATGCCATCAACGGCCCGAATCGCCAAAGGTTTTAAATCAAAAAATATCTTTTTATATTTCTCTTCCTGGAGCCAAGCCGCGGCGATTTCATGCTTTAGAAAGAAATTCTTTTCCCCACCTTGAGAAATCAGTATTTCAAATTGCCGCTCACCCTGCAGTGAATAGGAAACTGCACTTAATTCCGACTTATCAATCAAATTTAAATCTTTCACATTTTCAATATTTATTATCTTGATATTTTCTTTGATTTTTTCATTCTTCAAAATTGGCGAATTGGTTAGTTCGCTAGAAATATCCATTTTATTTATTCGATCTTTTAATGCCCGAAACTCAAGTCGATCAAAGATTTTTCGAAGTTCTTTAAAGTCTTTGCCGGCAACTTCCAAATCTTCAATCTCTAATTCAATTTCTACATCTCTTACTAGGTGCGTTAATTCATGATTCAACTTCACTTGCTCAATCCCAGACCGCAGGGAGTCGCCGACTTTTCCACTTATCTCATCTGCTTTTTTCAGCAGTACTTCAAGAGAACCGTATTCTGTAATCCATTTAGTGGCAGTCTTTTCGCCAACTCCTGCCAGAGATGGAAGGTTGTCGCTTGGATCTCCGCGCAGGGCTGCAAAATCTGGGTACTGTTTTGGAGTTAAACCATATTTTTCAAAGACAGCCTCTGGAGTCATTCGTGCTAACTCGCTCACACCTTTTTTGGGATACAGAACTGTAATGTGATCTGTCACCAATTGAAATGTGTCACGATCTCCAGAACAAATTTCTACTTCAAATTTTTTTGCAACAGCATTAGTAGCTAAAGTCGCAATCAGGTCGTCAGCTTCAAAACCTTCTTTCTGAATTCTTTTAATCCCTAATGCATCAACAACAGCAAAAATTTCAGGCATCTGAGATCTAAACTCATCCGGAGTTTTTGCACGATTCGCCTTGTAATCAGGAAAACGTTCTGAGCGAAATGTTTTTCGCGATACATCGAATGCAACTGCGATGTGAGTTGGTTCAACATCTCGCAATAAGTTGAGCAACATTGTTGTGAAGCCATATGCAGCATTTGTTGGAAACCCATTTGAAGTCTTGAAGTTTTCTACCGGCAGTGCGTGAAATGCCCGATATGCCATTGAGTGGCCGTCGAGTAAAAGCAATCGCCGCTCACTCGATGCGTTAGATTTCCCCATATCTAGATCCTAGGTTGAGCGCGTAGGATTAGCGGATGAGCGCACATGACAAAATAAATAAATTGAACATTGAAAATTTGGCTGCCTTAAATGAGCGGGGCCGTGGAGCTTTGGACCAGAAAATGGGGATCGAAATCATCGAAGCCTCCCCGCAAAGAATGGTCGGGACCATGCCAGTTAGCGGCAATACCCAGCCTTTCGGTCTGTTACATGGCGGGGCCAATGTGGTTTTGGCAGAGAGCTTGGGATCAATCGGCTCCCACCTGCACGCCGGCCTTGATCGCCGAGTAGTGGGAATCGAAGTCAGCGCGACCCATCATCGCGCGGCAAAGAGCGGAATTGTCACGGGTGTGGCCACGGCCGTATCTCTGGGTCGGACTTTGGCTAGCTACGAAGTTGTCATCACTGATGAAGAAGGCGTGCGTACCTGCACTGCTCGCATTACCTGCCTAATTTTGAACGAAGCCAAACCTGAAAACCCTGCATCAAAAAAGGAGAAGTAGGCCTGACTAATTTGGTCTTCTCTGTGTACGCTACCGATCACTTAAGGGAAACGAGTGAATAAAGAATGAAGATGGGAAAGGCTCAAATGGTGCGCAAGATTGCACTTGGATTGGCTGCCTTCTTCGTAATTAGCTCATTTTCGACTTCAGGCTCGGCACTTGCTGCTGGCACATCATCAATTCTTGCCGGTGAAATCAAGGATTCAACTTCAGCTCCGCTACCAGGAGTGAAAATTGATCTGGCTGGGCCAAATGGTTTCGCCACTCAACTTACTTCGGATGCAATGGGTAAATGGCAAGTTGAAGTTACTTCAACCGGAATCTATGACCTCACTCTTGATCAAGCATCACTTCCAAGTGGACAAGCTTTAACTGATGTAACAAAAGCAACTAGAAAAATAAATGTGCTAATGCTCGGAACTACTCTCACAGTTTTATTTCCGATCGGACCAGGAACTGCAAAAACTCCACTCCTTGATCAATCTGCACAACTACTTGTAGACGGCTTGATTCTTGGAATCATCATTGCACTTGCGGCACTTGGATTAAGTTTGGTTTTTGGCACGACTGGATTAACTAACTTTGCACATGGTGAACTTTTAACACTCGGCGGATTACTAACTTATTTCTTTAGCGCAATCGTGGGATTGCCCGTATTTGCAGCTATTCCTGTTGCCGTTGCATTATCTGCTTTTATAGGTGGTTATTTACAGGATCGATTACTTTGGAAACCATTGCGAAAACGTGGCACTGGTTTGATCGCAATGCTTGTTGTTTCAATCGGATTAGCAATCTTCGTACGTTACGTATTCCTTTTCATCTTTGGTGGGGATACCAGACAGTTACCGCAATTTGCCGGACAAGCAGGGTTAGAGCTCGGGTTGATCAGCATCACCCCTAAAGCAATCATGAGCACATCTGTTGGATTACTTTTACTTATAGGTGCAACTCTTTGGTTATTGCGCAGTCGAATGGGTAAAGCAAGCCGGGCAGTTGCCGATAACCCAGCACTTGCAGCAGCATCTGGAATTGAAGTGGAAGCGGTAATTAGATCTGTGTGGATTTTGGGAGCATTCTTAGCGGCTTTCGCCGGAATCATGGTCACTTTGAATCAAGGCGTCAGCTTCTTAATGGGTCAGGATATGTTGTTGTTAATTTTCGCCTCTGTAACTCTCGGCGGTCTAGGAACTGCTTACGGTGCACTGGTTGGTTCACTCGTTATCGGAGTATTAATTCAACTTTCAACTTTGATAATTCCAACAGAACTCAAATATGTTGGTGCGCTTTTAATTCTGATCATAATTTTGTTGGTACGCCCACAAGGCATCCTTGGTCGGAAAGAGCGGGTTGGCTAATGGACTTTATATTTATTGCGCAACAATCACTGAGTGCGGCAGTCGGAGTAAATACAATAATTTTTGCACTTGCGGCTATTGGTTTGAATATGCATTTTGGATACACCGGTTTACTGAACTTTGGTCAGGCCGGATTTCTAGCGGTTGGTGCTTATAGCGTTGCCACTCTTGTAGTTTCCTTCAACTTCCCGCTTTGGGTTGCCTTATTAATTGGAATTCTTAACTCAATAATTTTGGCATTGTTGCTAGGTTTACCAACATTAAGGTTACGCGCGGATTATTTGGCGATTGTTACTATCGCTGCTTCTGAAATTATTAGGCAGGTTGCACGCTCGGCAACATTTAACAAATATCTTGGTGGATCAGACGGAATTACTGGAAAATTTGGAAAAGATTTCTTTGCTCTTAATCCTTTTAAGAGCGGATTAAATACCCCATTCTTGCGTTATAACGGAAATGATCTTTGGGTTGTAGTAACTGGCTGGACATTAGTGATCATCGTTCTTTTTGTTATGTGGCTGCTAGTTCGCTCCCCTTGGGGACGAGTGCTTAAAGCTATCCGTGAAGATGAAGAAGCAGTCCGCTCTCTAGGCAAAAATGTTTACTTATACAAAATGCAATCACTAATTATTGGCGGAATTGTTGGGTCTTTTGCAGGTTTTGTTTATGCGCTTTCTCGTCAATCAGTTCAGCCCGACAATTACGGAACCGCACTCACCTTCTTTGCCTACACGGTATTAATTCTTGGTGGAGCAGCTCGAGTTTTCGCTCCAATAGCCGGATCGATTATTTTTTGGTTTTTGCTCGTCTTTATTGAACAGATGTTGCGCCAAGCTGTTAGTGCCGGATATATCCCTGAATGGTTGATTGGCGTAAACCAAGTAGGTCAGATTCGCTTTATGTTGGTTGGGCTTGGATTAATGATGTTAATGATCTTCAGACCACAAGGAATTTTTGGTGACCGAAAGGAGTTGGCTCTAGATGCCCGCGCCTAGTCACAATAATGCCCGTCGAGATATTGCATTAGCTGCTCTTGCTGGAATAACGCCGACCCCAGGTGTAAGCAAGCCTGATCCGATTATTGTTGCTGACAATGTTGTCCGTAAATTCGGCGGCTTAACTGCTGTAAATGTTGGTCACCTTGAAATTCAAAGAGGTGCGATCACCGCACTCATTGGTCCTAATGGTGCTGGCAAAACCACTTTCTTTAATTTATTAACTGGCTTTGACCAAGTTGATGAAGGTTCATGGACTTTTAACGGGACAAAGATTTCCGGAACTCCTCCACATAAAGTGGCGCGCATGGGAATGGTGCGAACCTTCCAGTTAACTAAAGCTCTCTACCGCTTAACAGTGATCGACAACATGCTTCTTGCGGCTACAAAACAAAAAGGTGAATCAATCTTGCGGGCTGCACTTCCTTTCCTTTGGAATGCACAAGAGAAAGCGGCAACTGCTCGAAGCGAAGAGTTGTTAACTAGATTTAAATTGATAGATAAGCGCGATGATTTTGCAGCCGCCCTCTCTGGTGGTCAGCGCAAACTTCTTGAAATGGCCAGAGCATTGATGGTTGAGCCTGAATTGGTGATGCTTGATGAACCAATGGCAGGTGTTAACCCCGCGCTTAAGCAATCACTTCTTGGTCATATTAAAGATCTACGCGAAGACGGAATGACGGTTTTATTTGTTGAGCACGATATGGACATGGTGCGCGACATCAGTGATTGGGTAATTGTTATGGCTCAAGGTGAAATTGTTGCTGAAGGTCCCCCAAATGTTGTCATGCGCGACAAGGCGGTAATCGATGCTTACCTTGGTGCACATCATGATTCCACTCTAGAACAGGATCGAGGCTAGCCAAATGGAACCTACAAAATTAGCTGGCGATGACCTGTTGCTTGAAGCTGGTGGAGTCGTAGCTGGATATTTACCTGGAATTAATATTCTTAACGGGTGCGACCTTTATGCAAATGAAGGTGAGCTGGTAGGAATCATTGGACCAAACGGTGCCGGCAAATCTACTTTGCTGAAAGCCCTATTTGGTTTGGTCAAAGTAAGAGATGGTTTTGTGAAATTACGTGGAGAAGAAATCACTAACAAACGTGCGGATGAATTAGTTAAAAAAGGAATTGGTTTTGTGCCACAAACAAACAATGTTTTCCCATCTCTGACAATCGAAGAGAATCTGCAAATGGGCGCGTATCAAGCTGCTGATCAATTCAACGAACGGTTTGATTTCGTAACTTCCCTTTTCCCAACCCTGGGTGACCGTCGTAAACAAAGAGCTGGCTCCTTATCCGGTGGTGAACGTCAAATGGTTGCCATGGGACGAGCGCTAATGATGAATCCATCGGTGCTGTTGCTTGATGAACCAAGCGCAGGCCTCTCCCCTGCTTTGCAAGATGAAGTATTTGTAAGAGTGCGTGAAATTAATCGGACCGGAGTGACTGTAATTATGGTCGAGCAGAATGCCCGTCGTT
>CAIUXE010000035.1 GCA_903902965.1 uncultured Actinomycetes bacterium | reverse complement strand
GCAGCCTCTTCGTATCTTTTGCCACTGATCATGGGGCACCAACGTGCAAGTGAATTACTTTTGCTCGGAGATGTTTTCTCGGCGGAAAAAGGTCGCGAGTACGGCTTAATCAATGAAGTTGTTTCAGATGAAGAAAGTCCAGTACGTGGTGGTGAAGTTGCTAAACAACTTGCCGACCAACCACGCAATGCAATTCGCCAAGCAAAGAGATTGATTAAAAGTGCACATTCCCAAGCAGTCGCTCAAACTATGATTGAAGAAGGAAAACTTTTTCAAGAGGCATTAGTGAGTGACGAAGCCAGAGATGCTTTTATGAATTTCATTTCGAAAAAAGGAAAATAGAAATGGCACAGGACTTAGCTGGAAAAAAAATCTTTATCACGGGCGGATCCCGTGGAATTGGCTTGGCGATTGCTAAACGTGCCGCTGCCGATGGCGCCATGGTTGCAATTGCTGCTAAAACGACAGATCCCCACCCAACATTGCCAGGCACTATTTATAGCGCTGCGGATGAAATTCGCGAGGCTGGGGGAATCGCACTCCCGATTCAATGCGATTTGCGAGACGAAAAGCAGATCGAAAGCGCAGTCGCACAAGCGGCAGCTGAATTTGGCGGTCTAGATATTTTGATCAATAATGCCAGCGCAATTAATTTAACACCAACTCTTGCGACTCCAGCTAAAAGATTTGATTTAATGTTTTCAGTAAATGTGCGCGCCACATTTTTAACTTCACAAGCAGCCATTCCTTACTTAAAAGAATCTGCCGCTGCAGGTCGCAACCCACATATTTTGACAATGTCACCACCGCTTTCAATGAGCGCAAAGTGGTTTAAGCCGCACCTTGCCTACACAATGGCAAAGTACGGAATGAGCATGTGCGTTCTTGGTTTAGCTGAAGAGTTCAAAAGGGATGGAATTAGCGTTAATGCGCTTTGGCCAAGAACTGCGATCGACACCGCGGCTCTTGCCATGATTCCAGGAGTCGATACGGATTTTTGTCGTAAGCCAGAGATTATTTCAGATTCAGCACATGTGATTTTGACTGGTACTGGCAAAACTGGGAATTTCTTTATTGATGATGAAGTTTTAGCATCCGTTGGAATTACAGACCTAGATAAGTATTCAGTAGTACCCGGAACAACTGAATTTTTACTTGATTTTTTTATAGATTAATTCATTCATCAATTGTAAATGGTGCGCGAATCGGACCTGGCTCTAAGCCTGCCGCCGCATGGTTTGTAATTTCACCACGGGCAGCTTGAGCAGCATGTGCTTTGTCGTGCCAACGTTGCTCAATTTTTCCATAACGCCAAAGTGCTAGACCTACGGCCCAAACAACAAGAAATGATCCAACAATAAAATAACCGGCAGAGTTTAAATTAAACCTATTTGCATAATCCCAAAAACCACCAGTCAAATTTAATTGCCCAGCGAAGACTTGGGCAATCTCTAAACCACCAACAAAGAAGGCAACAGAGACTGAAAGGCCAGTAATAATTATGTTGTAATAAACTTTCCGAACTGGTTTTGAAAAAGCCCAACCGTATGCAAAGTTCATAAATGATCCATCGATCGTATCTAGCAAACTCATTCCGCCGGCAAAAAATAAAGGCAAACTAATAATTGCCCACCATGGCAACCCTGCAATTACAGATGTTCCAGCTAATACCAACAAACCAACTTCTGTCGCTGTGTCGAATCCAAGACCAAAGAGAATTCCCAGTGGGTACATCTTCCAACTTTTATCGATACGGCGAGCGATTGGTCCAAAAAAGCGCATTAATAATCCGCGGGCATTTAAATGTTTTTCCAGTTCTTCTTCGCTATACATGCCTTTACGCATATTCATGAAAACACGAACGATGGATTGTAAAACAATAAAGTTTAATAGTGCGATTAAAAGTAAAAATCCACCACTTATGCTGGTGCCAATTAATCCGGTGTAATGATGCAACGAAGAGTTGTCATCCTTTAACTGAGAACCAAGAGATTTAATTCCGAAATTGAGCAACATCGCTAAAGCGAAAACAACTGATGAATGACCAAGGGAGAAGAAAAACCCAACCGCTAGTGGACGTTGACCTTCGCTCATGAGTTTGCGAGTTGTGTTATCGATCGCTGAAATGTGGTCAGCATCAAATGCGTGCCGCATGCCCAAGGTGTATGCCAATGCAGCAGTGCCCCAACCAAACAAAGTGCCATCTGATAGCTGGTATGAAGCGGTGTTTGTAGCGGCCCACATCAACAAGGCACCAGAGATATGCAGAAAAGCAATAAATCCGAACATGGCATAAAGGCGACGCCACTCACCAGGATTCAACCGGTTGCGCAGGGGAGTCGAAGAGGCGGGCTTTAAGATCACGTTCACATTGAAAAGTTATTGCAAATGATTTGCATCTGCAACCTGAAACGCACTTTTTCCAGGGGTACGGTGACAAAGTGAACCTTTTTCTTCCCTTGAATCGGACCCTTCCTTCAAAACGTGATTACCCGGGGTTTAGAACTGGCTGGAGGCACGATCTGCTTGCGGGAGTGGCCGTTGGTGTTGTCGCCTTGCCACTGGCACTAGCTTTCGGAATCTCAACTGGAACTGGGGCGGCTTCGGGATTAGTAACAGCGATTGTGGCCGGCTTTATCGCTGCCCTATTTGGTGGGTCCCGTTTTCAAGTAAGCGGTCCTACGGGTGCGATGACAGTTGTCCTTGTCCCGATTGTTGCCAAATACGGCGTCGGAGTTATGCCAATTGTTGGCGCTATGGCTGGATTGATAATTGTTTTGTTGGGGATATTTAAGTTAGGTCGATACTTAGCAGCAGTTCCTTGGGCGGTGCTTGAAGGATTCACAGTTGGAATTGGAATTGTTATTGCCTTACAACAACTTCCACTGGCTTTAGATATTACAAAACCAGAGGGTAGCAACGCGGCAAGAGTTGCGTGGGCTACATTAAAAATTGCTTTTGTCGATGGATTTAAAAATGGTCCAGTAATTATCTTGCTTGCTGCAATTATTTCGATGTTGTTGTCGGTTCGTTTAACTAAAACTATCCCAGCAAGTATCGTCACAGTTGTTTTATGTACTTTAATTCTCGCGATCTCTCCTTTAGAAGCAAAAACAATTGGAGAGTTGCCCCATTCACTACCAATGCCAAAACTACCTGAGATCCCAACGTTGGGCTGGTCGGCAATTATCTATTCGGCTTTCGCTGTTGCAGCACTCGGTGCAATTGAGTCAATTCTTTCAGCTCGCGTTGCCGACGGAATGGAACATGCAAAAACTCATTTACATAATGGAGAAAAACATGATTCAGATCGCGAATTGTTTGGTCAAGGCTTAGGCACTGTAGTTTCTTCGATGATGGGTGGAATTCCGGCAACTGGTGCAATAGCGCGTACAGCGGTAAATGTGCGTTCAGGTGCACGAACTAGATTTTCGGCGATGGTGCACTCCATGCTCTTGCTGCTGTGCGTACTATTTTTTGCCCCAGTTGTGGGTCAAATTCCGATCAGCGCACTTGCGGGAATCTTGATAGTAACTGCAGCCAGAATGGTAAATCCGGTTTCAGTT
>CAIUXE010000034.1 GCA_903902965.1 uncultured Actinomycetes bacterium | reverse complement strand
TGGTCAAAGTGACTTATCTAGCAAAATCTGGAATCTATTCACCTCTAGGTTTGGCAGAAGTGAGAATTCCAGCCGGTAAGGTCGTGCAACTACCTTTCTCATCAATCCCTAAAGGCAGCTTTTTCGCTCTGCAGATTGAAGCAACTGAACCAATAGTCGCATCAGTTTTTTCTAGCGTAAAAGGATCACTCTCTGACTTTGCGTGGAGTTCAGGCAGTGAAGCCATCAATCCGCAAAATATTGAAGCAATCACTGTGCCTGCAATCGGAATGAAACTTAATGTTTATACGGAAGCAAACTCCGTAGTAGTTGAAACAACATCTAATCGAATGAAAGTAGCTCGAAAAAATTTATCTGGAATCGATACTTGGGAAATTCCATCAAATGTGATCTCATTACGCATAGTTCCTGGGGCTAAACCCGTGTACGCGAGTTTTTCAGTATTGGATTCTCGAGGTTTCGGGGTAATGGCAATTAGGCCCATTACTGCAATTGAGCGATCAGCACTTCCAATTTCAGATAGCGAAGTACTGACTCCTAGAAAGTAATTTTGACATCAATTGTCGCGCCAATCCCAAACTCTCATTATTTAAACGACTACCTTATATACATGTCTCGCACCGAGTCTCCTCGCTTTTCGCGCCCCTCCCGACCATCTGTTCGTCGGTGCGCCAAAATGGGTTGCAGCGAACCTGCACTTTTGACCTTGACCTATATTTATTCAGATTCCACCGTAGTACTTGGACCGTTAGCAACTTTTGCTGAACCGCATAATTACGACCTATGCAATGCCCATGGAGAAAAGCTAACCCCGCCTCGCGGCTGGGAGTTAATTAAATTAGCGGCAGAAGAGTATTCAACTGGACCAACCCATGATGATTTACTTGCGATCGCTGAAGCGGTTCGCAGTGTTGCTTCGCCGCAAACAGAAGTGATTCACCCATCACTTGGCCGTCGAGGGCATTTGCGCGCACTTCCATCGGATTAAGTTTATGAAATATGAATTGAATTTTATTGATCAAATTATAAAAGCTTATGATGTTCGGGGTTTGGTAGATAATTATTTAACGCCAGAATTTGTTTTTGATGTTGGTCAAGCATTTGCAATGCTGGTAAAAAGTGATTCCATAGTAGTTGGCCACGACATGAGACCCTCATCTCCAGATTTAGTCAGAGCTTTCAGTGAGGGAGTAAATTTACAAGGAACAGATGTAATCAACATTGGCCTTGCCTCGACCGATCAACTTTATTTTGCTACTGGATTTTTGAAAATGCCCGGAGCAATGTTCACTGCAAGTCATAATCCAGCGCCATACAATGGAATTAAGATGGCGCAGGCATTTGCAAAACCGATTGGTCGAGATTCTGGATTGAATTTCATTCGTGAAGTTCTTTTAAATGGCAATTACGCTAAACCAGATAAAACCAAACAAGGAAAAGTCTTTTTTCAAGATTTACTAGTTGAATATGCGCAATTCCTAAATGAATTAGTTGATTGTAAAAATATTAGACCTTTAAAAGTTGTCATAGATGCAGGAAATGGAATGGCTGGACATACAGCTCCAAAAATTTTTGCTAATTTGCCAATAGAAGTTATTCCAATGTTTTTTGAATTAGATGGCACTTTCCCAAATCATGAAGCAAATCCTATAGATGCCGCTAATTTGGTGGATTTACAAGCAAGCGTTTTATCAAACCAAGCAGATTTAGGTCTTGCATTTGATGGAGATGCTGATCGTTGTTTCTTGGTGAATGAAAAAGGAGAAATAGTTGACCCTTCATTGTTGAGTGCTCTAATAGCGCAACGTGAAATCACCAAAAATCCAGGTGCCAGCATTATCTACAGCCTGATTTCATCTCGCATAGTGCCGGAGACTATCTCAGCTAATGGCGGTAAACCGCTTCGAAGTAGAGTCGGTCATTCATTTATTAAAGCGATGATGGCTGAGTCTGGTGCAGTTTTTGCTGGGGAACACTCTGGCCATTTTTATTTTCAAGAGTTTTGGGGCGCTGATTCAGGTGCGTTAGCAGCTCTTCATACTTTAGCTGCTCTCGGATCTTCAAAAGTAGGGACAACTTTGTCGCAATTACTTTCGCCTTACGCAAAATATGCACAAAGTGGAGAAATAAATACCCAAGTCTCTGACATCCAAGCAGTTATCTCAAAAGTTAAATCGCATTACCTGAACCATTCTGATTTACTGGAGATTGATGAGCTGGATGGATTAATGGTGATTGCCGATGAGTGGTGGTTTAACTTAAGAGGATCAAATACTGAGCCACTTTTACGCTTGAATGCCGAAGGGGATACTGATGCAATAATGGTCTCCAAGAGGGATGAAGTTTTGGAATTGATTGCCAAATTCAAGTAAGTTGAACCAGGTAATTGAACAAGTAGAACGGGATGGGCAAATGAGTATCGACCCCAATATTTTGGCAGTCCTAGCTTGTCCTCAGTGCCACGCCTCATTAGAAGAGATTAATTCTGAACTACTTTGCCTAAAGTGCCCGCTTGTTTATCCAATTCGAGATGGAATTCCCGTGTTACTTATTGATCAAGCGCGCAATCGTTAAGAAGATATTAATTTACCATGAGTGAGATAAGACAACTTGATGGAGTTGTGAAAGCGTACGCGTGGGGATCTAAGTCAGTATTAGCAGGCAATCGGGGAAACAAAAATAGTGAGCATCCTGAAGCGGAGTTATGGTTTGGCGATTTTCCTAATGGGAAACTTCCAATACTGGCAAAAATTTTGGCGGTAGCACAAACTTTATCCTTGCAGGTTCATCCAAATAAATCACAAGTAGGTAAATTTTCTGAATTGTTTTCGGATGCAAACCACAAACCAGAGATGCTTGTAGCTTTGTCAGATTTTTATGCTTTGATTGGGATAGCTGGCGAAAGTGAAATTATCGAAACTATTAATTCGATAGGTAGCAAAAGTGTTTCTAATTTTCTAATTCCAAAAATTGAAAATGAAAATTCAATTAGTGACCTCTTAAATGTCGTATTAGGAGCACCAGATGAATTAAATTTAATTCCTGATTTAATCGGTAATTTGCAAAAAGTAGAAAATCCTACTGACAGACAAAGTTGGACACTAGAGGTTGCTAACTGCTACCCAAAACGACTCGATGTGTTAGCTACGCTGCTTTGCAATTTTGTAAAACTCTCTCCGGGACAAGCCATTTACGTGCCGCCACGAACTATCCATGCATATCTAAACGGCACTGGAGTAGAAATTATGACTGCAAGTGACAATGTGGTTCGTGGTGGATTAACTCTTAAACCGATAGATCTTAAGTTATTTTTGGAAATTGCAGATGTTTCGGCAAAAAGTTTGGAAAGTTATTTAATTACGCCAGAAGAATTAGTGATCGGTAAATCTTGGTGCGCTCCTGACCTGGAGTTGTTGCAACTCCCGTTATCCGACGGCCCAAAATCCCATTTGATAAGTACCGAAACGGTTGCCTTCGTTTGGGGCGGCCAGGCAGTTCTAAGGGTCATGGACGAGGAGAGTTCAATCACCATAGGCGGAGATTTAGGCGCAATTATTCCGACAGGGCGGTTTGAATACAGCGGCACTGGTTCGCTTTGGTTGGCGTCACAAGGTTAAATCCGGCACTTCTTAGTAAGGTAAGCGCTCTAAACCTTGGTCAATAATTTAGCTGTTGACCAATTCGAGTAAGGATTAATGTGACCGCTACCGCCATCAACAAAACCGACAAATATGATGTTGCCGATTTAACTCTTGCTGCCGAAGGCAAAAAAAGAATTGAGTGGGCTGAGCGAAACATGCCAGTACTGGCACAGATTCGTGCTCGTTTCGAAAAAGAGAAGCCATTCACTGGGGTTCGTATCTCAGCATGCATGCACGTGACAACAGAGACTGCAAATTTAATGCGCGCTCTTGCTGCAGGCGGCGCCGAGCTTTCACTTTGCGCATCAAATCCGCTATCAACTCAGGATGACACAGCAGCCGCGCTTGTTCACGAATATGGAATTAACGTATTCGCCCATAACGCTATTGACCGTGATGGATATTACCGACACATAAATGCTGCTCTAGATCTACAACCAAACTTAGTTTTCGACGATGGTTGCGATTTAGTAAATACTTTGCACACCACCCGACGCGAATTGCTTCCAAACGTTTCTGCTGGTTGTGAGGAAACAACAACTGGCGTAATTCGTTTACATCAAATGGCTAAAGATGGCGCATTAACTTTTCCGATGATCGCTGTCAATGACACCGATACAAAACACATGTTTGATAATCGCTTTGGAACTGGTCAATCAACACTAGATGCAATATTCCGTGCGACAAATACTTTAATTGCCGGAAAAATTGTTGTTGTAGCTGGATTTGGTTATTGCGGTAAAGGTGTTGCTGAACGTGCAAAAGGCATGGGAGCAGATGTTGTAGTTACCGAGATAGATCCAACTAAAGCATTAGATGCCATGATGCAGGGCTACCGCGTAATGCCAATGATTGACGCTGCAAAAGTTGGCGACATATTTGTAACAGTAACTGGAAACCGCGATGTACTTCGCGAAGAACACTTTGCAGTTATGAAAGATGGAGCGATCACTGCAAACTCAGGACACTTTGATATTGAGATTGATGTTGCCTGGTTAGAAATCAATGCAAAAAAGAAAAATCTGAAAATTCGTCACCAGACTGATGAGTATGTAATGGCCGACGGAAGAAGAATTTTATTACTAGCTGAAGGACGTCTGGTAAACCTTGGAGCGGCCGAGGGCCATCCTGCTGCTGTGATGGATATGTCATTTGCCGATCAAGCTCTTACTGCAGAATGGTTAGTCAAAGCTGGTAAAGGATTGAAGCCTGGCGTCTATGACGTACCTACTGAAATCGATAAAGAAGTTGCCCGCTTGAAATTGGCCAGTATGGGTGGGGCAATTGATTCATTAACTCCAGCCCAAGAGCTCTACTTGAATTCGTGGGAGCACGGCAGCTAATGACTTTGATTATGGTCGTCGACGATGACCAGGATCTTGCAGAGATGCTCGCTATCGTCTTAACCGGCGAAGGCATGGAAGTTGATTTGGTGGGGCGCGGAGATGAAGTTATGGAAATTTTCCGCGCTACACCACCAGATTTAGTTTTATTAGACATTATGTTGCCTGGAATTGATGGCATTGAAGTTTGCAAACAGATCAGAGCTGAATCAATGGTTCCAATTGTCATGTTGACGGCAAAAGGTGAAACATTGGACATCGTAAAAGGTTTGGAATTTGGGGCTGATGATTACATCGTAAAACCTTTTCAACCTGGTGAGTTGATTGCTCGTATTAAAACTAGGTTGCGCCGTGTGCCGTCATCTACTGCTGCCTTGAATCTCGGGGAAGTGAGTATTGATTTTGTTGCTCATGAAGTTAAACGTGATGGACGCGTTATAGCGCTCACTCGACTTGAATTTGATTTATTGGCTGCTCTTGCAAAAGAGCCAGGCAGAGTATTTACCCGAGATGCGTTGCTATCTGAGGTTTGGGGCTATAGGCAAACATCTGATACTCGATTAGTTAATGTGCACGTTCAGCGACTTCGCTCAAAAATCGAACGGGATCCGGATAACCCAGAATTAGTAATGACAGTTCGTGGCGTTGGCTACCGTGCCGGGAATTTCATCCAAAGTAAATGATTTAACAATTATGAAGAGAACTTCTTTAGGTGTGCGTGTGGTGGCTAGCACGGTCGTACTTTGTACAGTTGCAATCTCCATTCTGGCGTTTGTCATTCTGGTTAGAGTTCAAGATGGAATCAAGAATTCAAGATTAGAATCAGCACTCTCGGAAAGTCAGTCATCGATCTACCAAGCAGAATTGCAATTTTCTTTTCTTAGCACTCAATTACTTAGTTCTTACAAAGTGGCCTTAGATAATGTCATAAGTAATTTCACGCCCAGCAATCAAAGTGGTTCTGGTCGTGAAGTAATTCTGATTCAACAGAATTCCCCACAAGGGACTTTGCTAGATGCTGAACGGACTACCAACTTAATTTCAAAAAACTCTATACCAGCTGAATTGCGGGATCTAGTGCGCACATCTTCAACTTTGCAACATAGTTATGGAAATATTATTTCTCGCGAAAATGTCTCACCGCTATCAGTGTCAGCAACCAATCCTCGAGCATTGATAATTGGGGGAAAAGTTTCATTACCGACTGTTGGAATATATGAAATCTATTTTCTTTTTAATATTGAAAATGAGTATAGAAATATTGCTTTAGTTCGCAGCACCCTTTTGGTAGGTGGCTTAACACTTATACTGCTGATTGCAATTATTGTTGCAGTTGTAGTTCGTCAGGTTGTCCGGCCAGTCAGATCGGCTGCGCAAATTGCTGAGAAATTAGCAGCGGGACAGCTTGAAGAGAGAATGAGTACAGATGGAGCTGAAGAGATAGCAAGTCTTGGAAGCTCCTTTAATGACATGGCGAATGTACTTCAAGAACAGATTTCAAGGCTTGAGAATTTATCTCGAGTACAACAGCGTTTCGTGGCAGATGTTTCACATGAACTAAGAACACCATTAACAACAATGCGGATGGCTGCAGACGTTTTATACAGAGCACGAGACAACTTCGAACCAACGATTTCA
This sequence comes from uncultured Actinomycetes bacterium, assembly GCA_903902965.1. GTDB lineage: Bacteria > Actinomycetota > Actinomycetes > Nanopelagicales > Nanopelagicaceae > UBA3012. Next base: position 15,465 of record CAIUXE010000034.1, on the reverse strand, counting down.
CGGAGTGCTGAGTTGTTGTTGGCTCAAATAGACAGATTTGAATATATGTTAGGTGAGTTATTGGAAGTAAGTCGTTTTGACGCCGGAGTTGTCAGGTTAGAGCCAGAACTTCTCGATTTCAAAGTGGTAGTCCATCGCAGTATTGACGCCCTTGTGCCAATCGCTCATGACAATCGAATTGACATACATGTCACTGAACCGGCCGAACCAATATCTGTAGTTTTGGATCCAAGAAGAATTGATCGAATTTTGCGCAACTTACTTATTAACGCAATAGAGCATGCCGAAAATAAAGATATTGAGGTTTTGATCAAGGCTACTGAACAGACCGTGGCAATAAGTGTGCGAGATTATGGTGTTGGTTTACGAAGGAGTGAATTAACTCGAGTTTTTGATCGATTCTGGCGGGCTGATCCAGCACGAGCCAGAACTAAAGGTGGCACCGGACTTGGGCTTTCAATTGCGCAAGAAGATGCGCAACTTCACAGTGGAGTTATCGAGGTTTGGGGTGAAATTGGGAAAGGAGCGGAATTCATCTTTACATTCCCGCGTGAGCGTGGTCAAAGTTTGATTGAAAGACCAATTCCAATTTTGCACATAGATAAATAATCCGCAAAATATAGGCACCCATTGTGAAGTGCCAAACTTTCTCAGTATTACTTGGGTATGAGAAATTTTTTCAATCCACTCTTAGATCTAATTTATCCAAAAAGATGCCCGGGTTGTCATTTGCCATCAATAAGTATTTGTGATTCATGTAAGAGTTTTTGGCAGAAGCCACCAATTAGAATCAAATTAAGTCAAAGTAATATCTCTGTAATCTCAGTTGCGGATTACCGAAAAGAAGTTCGTTCAGTTTTGTTAGCGTACAAAGAAAATGGCGAACGTGAGGCAGGAAAAGTTTTAACTGAGGCGCTAATAAAGGCTCGGCTTGGATTTAGCAATTACTCATTTTGTACTTTTGTACCCATACCTTCAAATCCTAAATCGGTTCGGCGGCGAGGGCGTGATTTCATGCTGGATCTTTGCAATAAAGTAGCGAACCAAAGTGGGGATGAAGTCATATCAATTCTTGAGGTAAATAGAGATGTGCGGGATCAAACTAAACTTGACGAAAAACAACGTTCTCAAAATTTAGTTGGCGCGTTTGATTGCACTTCAAAATACTTAGATCTGGCAGCCCCTGTGATTCTGGTTGATGATTTGCTGACTACAGGGGCAAGTATGCGAGAGGCGCAACGGGCTCTTCGTCAACGTGGAGTCATACCTATTGGGGCCATCACAGCAGCGCATACGGCACTTTTTTGGGGCAGAGAAGGCGGATAATTGGAAGCAAAGTGCCCCTCACGATTAGAGTAGGCCCAGTTAATTACCCTCCATTTTGAACGAGCGTTTACGAGAAGGTGTCCGTGGTTGCGATATTAGACAAGATCCTGCGTGCAGGTGAAGGACGTGTCGTAAAAGATCTCCAAAAGGTGGCCAAGAAAGTCAATGAGTTCGAACCTTCGATTTCGGTCTTAACAGATGAACAGCTTCGAAATAAAACTGTTGAATTTCGCCAGCGCCTGACTCAAGGCGAAGATTTAGATGATTTATTACCAGAAGCATTTGCAGTTGTGCGTGAAGCCGCTAAGAGGACACTAGGTCAGCGTCATTACGATGTTCAACTCATGGGAGGCATCGCACTCCATCGCGGCAATATTGCTGAAATGCGAACAGGTGAAGGTAAAACTTTAGTTTCAACATTGCCAGCCTATTTAAATGCGTTAGCTGAAAAAGGCGTTCACGTTATTACGGTAAATGATTATTTAGCGGAACGCGATAGTGAATGGATGGGACGCGTTCATCGTTTTCTCGGATTAAAAGTTGGAGTAATTGTAAGTTCGATGGATTCAGCAGAAAGACGCGAAGCCTATGCTTGCGACATAACTTACGGAACAAATAACGAGTTTGGTTTTGATTACTTGCGCGACAATATGTCGTGGTCGATTGAAGATTGCGTGCAGCGTGAGCACAATTTTGCAATTGTAGATGAAGTTGACTCCATTCTTATCGATGAGGCTCGAACTCCTCTGATCATTAGTGGGCCAGCAGATCGCGCAACAAAATGGTATTCCGAGTTTGCAAATATCGTCATGCGGATGCAAGCAAATGCTCATTACGAAGTTGATGAGAAAAAGAAAACTGTTGGAGTGCTAGAGGCTGGAATCACTGAAGTAGAAAAAGCGCTTGGAATTCAAAATCTTTACGAAGCAGAAAATACTCCCCTCATTATTTATTTAAATAATGCACTGCGGGCAAAAGAGCTATTTAAACGAGATCGCGATTATGTAATTATGAGCGGAGAATTACTAATTGTTGATGAGCATACGGGTCGCATCTTGCACGGAAGGCGTTACAACGAAGGTCTTCATCAAGCTCTTGAAGCAAAAGAGAAAGTGCAGATTAAGGATGAGAATCAAACTTTAGCGACAATAACCTTGCAGAATTATTTTAGGTTGTACAAAAAACTTTCTGGCATGACCGGTACCGCCATGACAGAAGCTTCAGAATTTCACCAAATCTACAAATTGGGTGTAGTGCCAATTCCTACTAACCGTCCAATGCAGCGGTTAGATTCTTCGGATCTAATTTATAAGAGTGAAATCTCTAAATTTAACGCCGTAGTTTCAGACATTGTTGAGCGAAATAAAAAAGGGCAACCTGTCCTAGTCGGTACTGTAAGTGTTGAGAAATCTGAAGAACTTTCAGGGTTACTAACAAAGCGTGGAATCAAACATGAGGTTTTGAATGCAAAGCATCATGAGCGAGAAGCAACAATTATTGCTCGCGCTGGTTGCAAATCAGCGGTCACGGTTGCTACAAATATGGCCGGTCGTGGAACAGACATCATGCTCGGTGGCAATGCTGAATTTTTTGCCGATTTTAATTTGCAGGCACGTGGTTTATCTCCTGCAGAAACTCGTGAGGAGTATGAGGCAGCTTGGCCAACTGAGGTTGCCAGTCAGAGAGCGCTAGTCGCGGCCGAACACGATGAGGTAGTCGGACTTGGTGGCCTATACGTTCTTGGTACTGAAAGACATGAGTCGCGCCGTATTGATAATCAGTTGCGCGGTAGATCAGGTCGACAAGGCGATCCAGGTGAATCTCGTTTTTATCTTTCGCTTCAGGATGATTTAATGCGTCGCTTCAACTCTGCTCTTGTAGAAAGATTTTTAGGTGCGGCTGGAATACCTGATGATGTTCCAATTGAATCTAAGATGGTAAGTAATGCGATTCGATCTGCTCAAACACAGGTAGAAAGCCAAAACTTTGAGATTCGTAAAAACGTACTGAAATATGACGATGTTCTAAATCGCCAGCGCCAAGTTATTTACAAAGAGAGACGAGAAGTTCTTGAAGGTGCAAATCTCCAATCTCAGATGACAACATTTATTGAAGATGCAGTTGCAACTTATGCAGCATTTGGAAGTTCACGAGGATTCTCTGAGGATTGGGATCTCGAAGCGCTGTGGGTGTCTTTGCATGGAATTTATCCAGTAGGAATAACCATCAGTGAATTAGAAGAAGAGTGTGGCGGTAGGTCTGGAATCTCAAGTGAGTATTTGCAACAAACACTTATTGACGATGCATTGAAGAAATATGCCGAACGTGAAAATTCTTTGACGCCTGCGATCATGCGTGAACTTGAACGTAGAGTTGTTCTATCTGTGCTTGATCGTAGATGGCGAGATCATCTTTACGAGATGGATTACTTACAAGAAGGAATTGGTCTTCGGGCAATGGCTCAACGAGATCCACTTGTCGAGTATCAAAAAGAGGGATATGAATTATTCGCAGCCATGATGGAAGGCATTAAAGAAGAGTCTGTAGGTTTACTTTTCAGTGCAGAAGTTTCCGTTGAAACTACGAATGAAGGCGAACAGATTCAAGCTCGCGGAATCGGAAATCAAGAAGAAGATCGAGAATTGCAATACTCAGCTCCGGGTGAGTATCAGGCTCCAGCAACAAAATCCGATGATGTTTCCCGAAACTCACTCTGTCCTTGTGGATCTGGTAAAAAATACAAGCGATGCCACGGGGATCCTCGAACGCGCTAACGTTTACAAAATTTGTAAACAAGTACAAAGCCAGCGACCATCTAGAGCTTCAAATCTTGCCATAAGTGCACGCTTTCTGACTGGACTATGTAGAAGTAAAACTACTTCCATGCACTCATCATTTGGTTTCCCAATATGTAGCCGTCCTAGTTTGGGAATTGATTTTTTTGGGTGAATATTTTCAATGAGGAAAGCAAAAACTTTACGTGAACACCAACGTGATAATTGAGCGATCGGCCGAACTCCAGCCATAACTTCTAAAGCCAAAATAATGAACCTCTCTGCCCAAACATCTCCATTTGGGAGGTCAGAGATCAGCGTTGGTTTTCTGTTGAAGGTGCGGTCTAACTCCCCATCTAAATCATCAGGGGTTGGTATAAATGCAAGGTGTGAACTTCGGGAACTGAGAACGCTGGAATCAAACTCAAATTGTTCATCATATTTATTATCAACATCTTTATCGAGCTTGGGTGTGATTGTTGGGGCGGTCCGAAATATTAATCCGTGGTGAGTAGTTGACGTTGTAGTTGAATTCATTTTCCTGCCCTTCTAGTAAAAAGAGCATTGCTTTTCTTTTGTTAAAAGAACTCCACCAATTAGCTAAATTTTCTTCATTCTTTTGGATGACTGTGGGAAGAACTTTTTTATATTCAACACCTTGAAGTATTCAAGGGGAGTGCGAATCAGGTATTTACTAGGAGGATGTCTCGTAATTTCAGCTGCAATTGCTTTCTACTTAGTTGCCAGCAATTCACCTCACACCACCGCCATGTGGGCTGCTCGGGGGAATCTTCTTCCTGGACAGTTGATAAGTGGCAGAGATTTAGAGATTAGAAAAGTCCGTTTTGAAACTCAGGCACGCTCATATCTTTCGGCAGAGCAATCTATTGTCGGAATGTTGATGACTCGTGCTGTAATGGATAACGAATTGATCCCAACAATGGCAGTCTCACAAGACTTAGATGTTCTTAGTAAAGCTTTGATTGTTTTGCCTGTAGGACGAGAATACATTTCTAGCGTTTTACATTCAGGTGAGAAAATCGATCTCTACTCTGTATCAAAAGAGGCACCATTTAAAGCTGCGTTAATAGGGGAAGATTTAGGACTTTTAGCATTTAATCAAAAAGGGATTGATTTCAATAACTTGGTAAACCTTACTTTGATTGTTCCTATGGAATCAGTGGAGTTGCTTTTAAGTAATACCCAAGAGGGGAATTTTAGAATTGTCCAACATATCAGCAGATAGGAAAAATGAATTCAAAGTAATTACTGCCATTTCCATGCCTTCAGTTGAAAGCAAAATAATCCGCACTTTTGTCCATGCTGAATGGAATATATCTGAAAGATTATTTGACTTAAATAATTTTGCAAATGACGGGTCAAAAGAGGTGATTTTAATTCTCACCCCTGATCAGAAAAGTAAAAAAGAAATACACGCAGATTGGGTTGTAGGAATTGGAATTGAAAATGATGAGAGATGGAAAAAATTTAAACCAGATCTGATAATTTCACCCGAAGAAGTCGAAGCTATCCCATTAAAATTGTGGGCAAAAATAGATGAAGCAAATTATAAGGATGTCATTGTTGGCGCTAGAGAAATTTTATTTTTAGGAACAAAAGGATCACCTGGAACTTCCACCATTGCTTGGAATTACGCCGGAGAGTTGGCACGCAGCGGTCAGAAAACTTTGCTCGTGGAGGAAAATATTTATGGAGCGGAAGGTTCCCTCTTCTTTGGTTTTGATGATCAAGTCAGAAGTTCTTCTACTTTTACAGCAATCACTATTCGTCCGAATTACGATTTGCTATGCACGCCCTTAGTACGTACAACAGCAGAATCTGCGACTCCCCAATATTGGGGGGAGATGAGAAGGAAAGTTCAAGATAAATTTGTACAGATTGTCATTGATGGTGGAGTTTTTCATTATGAGGAATCATCATCGCAGTCATATTTTGTTACTCGTGCCGAACAGATATTTCTAATCGGGCAAGATGATATTTTTTCTTTACTTAGACTGAAGTTGATGGTTGAGCAGATTCAAGATCTTAGTAATACCGCCAAGATATCTGTCGTGGTAAATAAATCCAAAAGCGGCGTTAAATCCACACTGAAGCGTGAGAACTATTTATCGATCTCAAGTGATTTAAACATTTTCTTCTTGCCTAGAGAAGACCGACTTTTTGCCGAATGTGTTACGGATGGGGTGCTACTAAGTGAGGTTAAGGGAAGCAAAGCGGCTTCGTTTTCAGGGCAAATCAAGGGGCTTAACTAGCCTTGAGGAAAACAACGCGAATGGCAAGTCGGTAGGCTGGGCACATGCGAATCTACCTACCTGCGACCCGCTCCAATCTTGAAACATTGGTGAGTACAGGTCTAATCATGATTACAACTGGGTTTGCGGTTCCAGATAAATTCGATATTGAATTATCTGAAGAAGAATTAGAGTACGAAGCCAGCGAGAGAGCACGTGATCTTTCGCGGGGGAGCGATACAAATTTATTTGGGTATGTGTTGGCAGTTGAATTGCCACGGAAAGATACACAGCAAGATGAAAGTGGAGAGATCATCCTCAGTAGAGCGATAACCATTGATGAAGTTGATTCGCTATTACTTTCAGTACCTGGAGATGATGAGTTGCAATGGTTTGCCACTCAAGAGATTGATTTATATTTGCAAGGACAAGTAGGTTAAAGATGTCAGGAATTGAAGAATTGATAAGTACTAGCTCACTCAATGATTCAGATTTAAAGCGATTGCAGTCTCTGATTGCAGAGTGGCAGTTATTAGCTGATTTATCCTTCGCTGATTTATTGCTTTGGGTTCCTATTCGCGAAAAAGAGAGTAGTTGGCCTGAAGGACATGTAGTAATCGCACAAATGCGACCTACAACCGCGGCAACAGTTTATCCTCGAGATTTAATTGGGAACAAAGTGCAGTGGGGACAACGTGCGCGAATTGACTCTGCACTTTCACAAGGTGAAATATTTTTGGATGGTGAGCCTGAGTTAATCGGTGAAGTATTGATAAAAGAGGAAAGCATTCCAGTCGTTAATGATGACCGAGTAATTGCCGTGATTTCACGGCATAGAAATGCTGAACTTTCCAGATCCTCTGGTCGACTTGAAGGAGTTTATCGAGAGACTGCAAATGATTTAGCACGGATGATTAAAGAGGGATCTTTCCCAATTGAAGCACTTGCATCTGAAGTTACCCCACGCGTAGGGGATGGCTTAATCAGATTAGATGTGAATGGAATGGTTACTTTTGCTAGTCCAAATGCAATTTCAGCTTTTAGGCGTTTAGGTTTACAAGGCGACCTTGAGCTACAAAATTTAGGATTAATTGCAGAAGAATTATCAAGTGAAAGTTCGAATAGGTTGGCGCGAGATGAATCTTGGCAAATAATATTAAGTGGTAAAAATGCGCGAGAAGTTGAGTTAGAAAATGCACAAGGAACTGTTGATTTTTACATACTTCCACTAGTTGCTGGATCCGACCGGATTGGCTCTTTAGTTTTAGTCCATAACGTCACAGAGCTTCGTAGGCGAGATAAGGAATTAATCTCTAAAGATGCAACTATTCGCGAGATTCATCACCGAGTAAAAAATAATCTGCAGACCGTTTCAGCGCTTTTACGACTTCAGGCAAGACGTTCTGACAATGAACAAGCAGAAGCTGCAATTGAAGAAGCTGTTAGACGTATCGCCTCAATTGCTTTAGTCCATGAGACTCTCTCGACCAGTGCCCAGGAAGTTGTCCTTTTCGATGACGTCTTAGATCGATTGATTTCTGGTTTGAAAGATGTTGGTACTCGTCGTGAAGGTGTAGAAATTTCACGTATTGGAAAATTTGGAAACTTACGTCCTGAAGTTGCAACACCATTAGCTTTAATCCTTACCGAATTGATTCAAAATGCGCTAGAGCACGGTTTAGTAAATACTGGAAAAGAATTGATAGTTTCAGTCAGTCGGGAAGATAAAAAATTAATTATTGAAGTGATGGATGATGGTTCAGGCTTGCCAGAGAATTTTTCAATTACTACTTCCACGACTCTTGGTTTGCAAATAGTTCAAACGTTAACCACAAATGAGTTGTCAGGAGAGTTAGAGATAACTAAAAATCTTCCAGCTGGGACTAAAGCAGTTATTCGGTTAACGGTTTTCTAGATTTTCAAAAGGATTTGGATTTTCAATTCCACGTGCACGATTACGAGCCGCTCTGCGCTTAAGCGCTCTTCTCTCATCTTCGGATAATCCGCCCCAAACACCGGCTTCCTGTCCGCTTTCTAGCGCCCACTTAAGGCAATCAGAAGTGACAGTACAGCGGGCACAAACTACTTTTGCTTCTTCAATCTGGGATAGCGCTGGTCCGGTGTTTCCCACTGGAAAGAAAAGTTCAGGATCTTCATCGCGACAGGCTGCCTCATGGCGCCAATCCATCATGGCTCACCACCGCCTTGTCTCGTTTAATTAGACCCAACCAGGTCTCGTTCAATTAACTTCTAATACATTTTTAAGCATTTCTAAACATTTCCATGCAAAAAAGAGTATGAGGTACTCAAGTCACTATTGTCGCGCTCAATATGACTCAGTTCAAGGACATTTCTATCTGAAGAGTGGTAATCCCTCTCACATATGCGACAAATTTCTTCAATTCTGGTGCCCCCGGCAGGATTCGAACCTGCGCACCCGCCTCCGGAGGGCGGTGCTCTATCCCCTGAGCTACGGGGGCAACTAATTGATGAGGTTATCAGTCCAAAGTGTGCGTCCCGAACTCATATGGCAGAGTTAGTGATTATGAGTGAATTCACAACTGTTGCGTACTTTGGTACTGGGTGTTTTTGGGGTGCCGAAAGGCGTTTTTGGAAGATGGCGGGAACCACAAATACCGCTGTTGGCTACATGGGTGGCCTAAGAGAAAACCCAACTTATGAACAGGTTTGTACCGGAGCAACTGGTCATGCTGAAGTCGTGATGGTCGAGTTTGATCCAGCCCAGTTAACTTATTTGAAATTACTAAAAGAGTTTTGGAATATGCATGACCCAACAACTTTGAATCGCCAAGGTGGAGATATTGGAACTCAATATCGAAGTGTAATTTTCTATACCAGTGATGAGCAAAAGGAAATAGCACTCCAGACCTTTTCGCAATATCAAGAAGTGCTAACTAAAAATGGTTTTTCAAAAATTACAACTGAAATTTTGCCGGCACCACAATTTTGGTTCGCAGAGGAATACCATCAGAGATATTTGGAAAAAAATCCAAATGGTTACGACTGTCATTCCACAACAGGAATCCCATACCCTGAAGCCGTTCATGAAAAAATCTAATTCTGAGAATTATCCAGTAGTTCTCGATGATGAAAAATTAAAAAAAGAATTAGACCCGCTTTCATACTCTGTATTGCGAGAAGCAGCCACGGAGCGTCCGTTTACAGGTAAATACACAGATGAAGAACGTTCAGGCACCTATCGTTGTAACGCTTGTTCTGCGGAGCTTTTCACCAGCAAAGAAAAATTTCATTCAGGTTGTGGATGGCCAAGTTTTTATGCGCCCAAAAGAGACGACGCTGTGGAACTGATTTCAGATTTCACTATGGGAATGAAACGAACTGAAGTTAGATGCGCTGCATGTGGTTCTCACCTAGGTCACGTTTTTGAAGGTGAAGGTTATGAGGTTCCAACGGATCAAAGATGGTGCATAAATTCAGTATCTCTCGATTTAGATTTGAAAGTTTAACGATTATCTAATGCACGCCAGCAGTACCAAGCTACAACGCTTCGATATGGATGTAGTTTTTCTCCTTTGACTCCAAGTTCTTTAGGAGTTAACCCTTTCCGGGAGTTATGAATCAATTCCCAACCTTTTCTAACCCCAAGATCGCCGGTAGGCCAGATATCTAAATGACCAATTTGAAACATCATGAACATGTGAACCGTCCACTCACCAATTCCCCAAATTTCTGTTAACAATCTAAGAATTTCAGCATCTTGGAAATCATGTAATTGCTCGATTGGTAAACCAGCGAGTACAGAATCGGTTAGCCCTAAAATAGTTTTAGTTTTTGCACCAGAGAGTCCTACTGCGCGAAGATTCTCAATAGATTGCGATTCAATTGTGTGTGGATTTATTTCGCCACCTACTAATTCTTGCAAGCGCCCATGAATTGTGCTCGCTGCTTTTCCTGATAATTGTTGAGAGACCACCGATGAAACTAAAGATTGATAATTGCTCTCGCTGGAAGCTTTTCGGCCAATTGTGCAAAGCGGACTGTCTGAAACCACCACATTAAACTTTGGATCAATTTCACAGATAGTTGTAACTATTGATTTCATTTTCTGTGCTGAAATTAGCATTTGCTTACTCTAGACTGAGTCATCTTTACTTACCAGGAGAGAAATGACACCAGTTAGCGTTTGGGTAATAACGATTGTTGTGCTACTAGCCGTGCTTGCTTTGGATTTAGCCATAGCTGTAAAGAACCGATCTAAAGAGACCTCAGCGAAAGAGGCTGGAATATGGATCAGTATTTACATTTTAGGAGCAATAATATTTGGTGCGACTCTCAGCACCAGCAAAAATCCTGCATCTCACAGTGAATTTTTTGCTGGTTGGTTAACTGAATATTCTTTATCGGTAGATAATGTATTTGTTTTCATAATTATTCTTACAAAGTTAAAAGTTGATAAAACTCAAGCGCAATTAGTTTTGCTTTGGGGAATTATCATGGCGCTTGTACTGCGCGGTGCCTTCATAGCAGCAGGAGCGGCATTGATTCATAGATTTATTGCAATATTTTTTGTCTTCGGTGTCTTTTTGCTTTACACAGCATGGCATTTGGCTTCAGAGAAAGCAGATAATGATGACGAACAATGGAAGGAAAGTAAATTAATTACAGCTCTAAGAGCTCGAGGAGCGTCAACTTTTAAAATTGCCCTAGTAGCAGTTGGAACGACAGACGTTTTATTTGCGCTAGATTCGATTCCAGCAATATTTGGTTTAACTAAAGATCCTTACATAGTCTTTACTGCTAACGCATTTGCACTAATGGGATTACGGCAACTTTATTTTCTACTTGGAGATTTCTTAAATAGGTTAATTTACTTGTCCAAAGGTCTTTCTATAATTCTTGGATTTATTGGAATCAAATTAATTATTGAAGCGCTACATGGAATTGGCATTCATGACATTTTAGGATTTCACATCCCTGAAGTATCGCTAGCAGTAAGTCTTGGCGTTATTGGATCCGCGTTGGGTGTCACCACACTCATAAGTTTGGCGGTTACTTCAAAACGTAACTAGAATCTGCCACGTATCTACTAGGGGAGTGCGATGGCTACGACGACGGCTTGGGTTATCACAATCCTTGGATTGCTAGGGGTATTAGCCCTTGATGTGCTTTGGGCTATCAAGAATCGTAAAAAAGTCACTTCTACTAAGGAAGCCGGCGCTTGGATTATTTTCTACATAGTTGCCGCGATAATTTTTGGATACTACCTAGGAGTTTGGAAATCCACTCAAAGTCGTGAAGAATTTTTCGCAGGATGGTTAACTGAGTACGCACTTTCCGTGGACAATATATTTGTCTTTGTAATTATCTTAGCCAGGACTCGCGTTGAGAAAGAAAAACAACAGCTGGTATTGCTGATTGGAATTTTATTAACAATTCTGATCCGTGCATTATTTATCCCAGGTGGCGCAGTGTTGATTTCGAAGTTCTCAAGCATCTTCTTTATTTTTGGTGCTTTTTTAATTTATACGGCATACCAACTATTTATTGAGAGTGCGGATGAAGAGAAAGAATGGAAAGAGGGCAAGCTAGTTACGGCTCTGCGTAATCGAGGCGCCAGCACTTTTAGAATTGCTTTAGTGGCTTTAGCGGTGACCAATATAGTTTTCTCATTAGATTCGATCCCAGCAATATTTGGATTGACCAAAGATGCTTATGTGGTTACAACCGCAAATATTTTTGCACTTATGGGGTTGCGCCAACTCTACTTTTTAATCGGTGGGTTATTGCAGCGTTTAATTTATCTTTCGAAAGGTCTATCAATAATCCTTGGGTTCATAGGAGTAAAGTTAATTTTTGAAGCTTTCCATGGGGTAGGAGTTGATGCGATTCTTGGGGTGCATATCCCTGAGATCTCTTTGGCAGTAAGTTTAAGCGTGATAGCAGCGTCATTAGCCGTCACGACAGCAGTCAGTCTTTCAGTGACCCGCAGTGCAGTGAAAACAGATGAGGAGGAGTAAATAAGATGTCCGTAAAAGAATATGCAGTAGTTACAGGTGCCAGTAGTGGCATTGGCGCAGCGACGGCGCGACTACTCGCAAAAAATGGTTATCACGTGATCGCTGCTGCTCGCCGCGAAGAACGATTGATCGAACTGGCAAAAGAAGATTCAAATATTGAGCCATTTATTTTGGATGTAACTAATCAAAAAAGCATAGAAGGATTAACTGCTCATTTAAAAGGTAAACCAGTTTCAATACTCGTTTCAAACGCGGGTGGAGCTTTTGATGCTTTAGCTGTTACCGATGCAGATCCAGAACTCTGGATGAAAACGTACGAAGTGAATGTTGTTGGTTCCGTCCGAATGGTGGCTGCATTAACGCCAATCATGAAGAGTTTTGGCCGCGGACATATTGTGATCATTTCATCAACTGCCGGACATATTGTTTATGAAAATGGTGGAAGTTATACATCCGCAAAAGCAGGCGAAACAGCACTGGCTAGAACTTTGCGCCTTGAATTAAGCGGAGAGCCAATTCGTATTACTGAGATTGCCCCTGGAATGGTAAAGACTGATGAATTTGGAATGGTCAGATATGGCGGGGACGCAGAAAGAGTAGCCAAGATTTATGAAGGCGTTGAAGCTTTAACAGCCGAAGATATTGCTGAGGCAGTTAGGTGGAGCGTCATGCTGCCCCACCATTTCAATATAGATTCGATGGTAGTGCGACCACTTGCTCAAGCGGCCCAACACAAAGTTCACCGAGTACCATCAGTCAAATGAAACCCATAGAGGCAGATTCGCTAGCCCAGCTTCGCAAACGTAAAAGTGCTAAATGGCGGGCGTTTCCAGCGGATGTACTTCCATTGCCAGTTGCTGAAATGGATTTTCCAATCTCGGATTCAATTAAAAAAGTACTTCATGATTTAGTAGATCGATCAGATTTAGGTTACTTAGCCTCTGTACCAGAACTTCCAGAAGCATTTGCAGCTTTTGCTAAACGCAGATGGAATTGGATATTAGAACCTGAGCATGTTCACTTAGGTACTGATGTTGGTGTAGTGATTGTTGAAATTCTAAGACTCTTAGGTAAACCAGGGGATCGCGTTGTTATTACTACTCCCGTTTATCCAGCTTTTGCATACTGGATTAAAGAAGTCCACATGGAAGTGGACGAACGCCCACTAATCGAAGAAAATGGAAGTTGGCGTTTAGATTTCAGCGCCATTGAAAAAGCTTTCTCCAGTGGTGCAAAGTTTTTTCTAATGTCTAGCCCGCATAACCCACTTGGCTTGATTTACGAAAAGGAAGATCTCTCAAAACTTGCTGAACTGGCAAAAGCTCATGATGTAATAATTATTAGTGATGAGATTCATGCACCACTGACTTTCACTACAGGGAAATTTGTTCCTTTTTTAACGGTAAGCGATACTGCTCGAGAAGTAGGAATTACCGTAACTTCCGCAAGTAAATCTTGGAACTTAGCTGGATTGAAGTGTGGATTCTTTTATACCCAAAGCCAAAAGTTACGAGAATCTTTAGCTCCACTTGCTATGGGCATTCATCATCGCGCATCAATCACAGGAGCTTTTGGAATGGTTGCAGCATTTAACGATTCCGATGAATGGTTAGATTCAGTGATTGCGCGCCTAGAATTGAACAAAAAACTTATCGATGAACTAGTTAGTGGTACGCCTCTTAAAGTTAGCAATCCACACAATAGTTACTTGTCATGGATTGATTTTAGAGCTACAAAGTTAGGGGAAGACCCAGCCGCTGTGATTTTAGAGCGGGCAAAGATTGCGGTAAATAGTGGTTTAGCATTTGGTGAACCTGGCAAAGGATTTGTTCGCTTAAATTTTGGAACTTCACCTGAAATATTGCAGAGTGCTTTTTCCGGAATTAAATCCCTGCTCTAATTATGATTTATGACGTAATTGTTGTTGGCGGTGGCCACAACGGACTTATTTCAGCTTCATATCTTGCTAAGGCTGGAAAATCAGTACTTTTAATCGAAGGCTCTGACCATCTTGGCGGTGCTTCAATCAGTTATCAAGCGTTTCCAGAGCATGATGTGCGGTTGTCGAGATACTCATATTTAGTTTCCCTACTCCCAGATAAAATTGTCAAAGATTTAAGGATTAAATTCACGACAAAATCCAGAGAGATCTCTTCTTACACACCAGATTTTCGCGGTGGCGAAGATTGCGGATTACTTGTTGAGCGAAATGTTGGAAAACTCTCTGAACAATCCTTTAACAAACTCACTGGATCTAATCATGAGTTTTTAGCATGGAAAAAGTTTTATAGTCAAGTTGAATCTATTGCCAAGGTGATTGCCCCAACTTTTCTAGAGCCACTTCCATCGGTGAAAAACCTAAAGAGCCAATTGGGGAATGACTTTCTATGGAATGAGATTTGCGAACAACCTATTGGTCAGGTTGTTCGGGAACGCTTCTCAGATGATTTAGTACGAGGTGTTGTACTTACAGATGCGTTGATTGGAACTTTTACATCTGTTGATGACCTCCAAGCAAATATCTGTTTTCTTTACCACTTAATCGGGAATGGCAGTGGTGAGTGGAAAGTACCAGTGGGCGGAATGGGCGCTCTTGCTGAGGAGCTGGAAAAAGTTGCTACCTCATCCGGTGTGCAAATAATTCAAAATACTAAAGTCACAACGCTCATTCCTGATTCGAATGGTGTTGAAATAGAAAGCTCACAAGGTGTGAAGTACGCAGGGCGAGATTTAATTTGGGCTGCCTCACCCACTGCACTTGCTTCAGCTCTTGGAAATAAGAAACCGGATTTGCGTGATGGTTCTCAAATCAAGATAAACATGTTGTTGAAGAAATTGCCGGAATTAAAATCAGGAGTAGATCCAAAGTTGGCATTTGCGGGAACTTTTCATATCAATGAGAGATTAACTGATCTAGAAAATGCATTTAACACTGCAAAGCAGAATTTATTGCCTGACGTTATTCCGTCCGAAGTTTACTGTCACTCGATTACAGACCCATCAATTGTCGGAAAAAGTGGATTGCATACTTTAACTTTATTTGCACTCCACACACCTGCTGTAATTTTTGAAAACGAAAGAGATAAAAATACCGAGTTAGTAACACAGAGAATT
>CAIUXE010000033.1 GCA_903902965.1 uncultured Actinomycetes bacterium | reverse complement strand
CTCTTTACTTAAGCAGGTACAACCTCGATATTTACAGTTGCAACAACATTTGAAAGCAAAGTTACTTTCACGCTGTGGCGACCAAGAGTTTTGATATGTCCGGCCATCTTGATGCGATGACGATCTACATCAATACCAATCGCGCTCTTAACAGCTTGAGCAACATCTTTGTCAGTTACTGAACCGAACAAACGGCCAGCAGTACCAACTTTTGCGCCAACTTTTACAGCGGCACCTTCAAGTGTTGCTTTGATCTCGCGTGCATGTTCAACATCGCGAATCTCGCGAGCTTTACGAGCACGTCGAATGCTTGTGATTTGCTTTTCGCCACCAGTTGACCAAGCAATTGCTTTGCCATTTGGAACTAAAAAGTTGCGCGCAAATCCATCTTTAACAGTAACGACATCTCCTGGATGACCGAGACCATTTACTTCTTGAGTAAGAATTAATTTCATCTCATGCCCCCTATCGTGCTGTCGATGTGTATGGAAGTAATGCAACTTCACGACTATTTTTTACCGCAGTTGCAATCTGACGTTGGTGTTGCGTGCATGCTCCAGTAACTCGGCGAGCGCGAATCTTGCCGCGATCTGAGATGTACTTACGCAAAGTTGGAATATCTTTGTAATCGATATAGGTAACTTTGTCACGGCAGAATGAACACGGCTTTGTCTTGAAAACTTTCTTAACAACTGCGCTCTTGCTGTTCTTTTGTTTCTTTTCTTTTGATCCCATTGTGGTGCTCCCTAGGGGTGCCCCGCTCCTTTTGAAAGCGGGAATGGCTATTAATGTTTATTAATAGGTGGTCGGATAGATATATTTAGTTATTAAATTATTAAAACGGTGGCTCGTCACTTGCGCCAACAGGTGCTCCCCATGAATCTGTTGAAGAGGCAGCCCATGGATCATCGCTCATTCCACCTGTTGCGGCAGATGCGCTTGCGCGACCGCCATCAGATGTACGAGCAGCTTTAGTGACTTTTGCCGATGCATTGCGAAGGGAAGGACCAACCTCATCTACTTCAATTTCGTAGACAGTTCGCTTCTCTCCCTCTTTTGTTTCATATGAACGTTGTTTTAAACGACCTTGCACAATTACGCGCATTCCGCGAGTAAGTGATTCGGCAACATTCTCTGCTGCCTGACGCCAAACATTGCATGAAAGAAATAAAGAATCGCCGTCTTTCCACTCATTGGTCGCTTTATCTAAAAAGCGTGGAGTAGATGCAATGCGAAACTTTGCAACCGCAGCTCCCGAAGGAGTGAAGCGCAATTCAGGATCATCAACTAAATTGCCGACGATCGTGATAACTGTGTCTCCAGCAGCCATCTTTTTTCCCGTCTCTCGTTATCTCTGGAAGTATCTAAATTATTTTTCGGGACGTATAACTTTTGTGCGAAGCACTGCTTCATTTAGATTTAATTGGCGGTCTAACTCTTTTACTGCGGCTGGTTCGCAATGCATATCAACAACTGCGTAAATGCCTTCTGGCTTCTTCGCAATTTCGAATGACATACGACGTCGGCCCCAGATATCAAGACGGTCCACGCGACCACCGCTATCTTTGATGATCTTGAGGTAAGTCTCGAGACTTGGGGAGACTGTTTTTTCCTCTAGATCTGGGTCAAGGATGACCATCAGTTCATAATGACGCATTTATAACCAACTCCTTTGGACTAAGCGGTCACAGAATTTCTGTAACAGGAGGTTTAGCGCGTCTCGCCTTCTTCATCGCTTCCGAAGGTGAGATGGGTAAGGCTACCGGTTCTCACCCTCCCTCCGAAATCCCATCCCCAGCCCTAGGCTCGCCCTGTGGAGATCCTTCAAATTACCCCCGAACAGGCGCAAGCCTTTCTGGAATCTGAAGTCGCCGCCCGCGAGATTGACCCTTCTTTTCTGCAAACCCCGGCGTGGGCCCAGGTTAAAGCTGGCTGGCAATCCAAAGTAATTGGGTTTTTTGAAGCAAAAGAATTAGTGGGTACTGCGCTGGTGCTTGCGCGAAAAATGCCAAAGTTAAATCGCTACTTTCTTTACATTCCAGAAGGTCCGGCAATCGCTGCTAAATATCTTGAGCATGCGGTACCGCTATTG
>CAIUXE010000032.1 GCA_903902965.1 uncultured Actinomycetes bacterium | reverse complement strand
GGTGAAACTCAAGGAACATGGGATGGAGCCAAAGCTGGTACCTTCTTTGAGCAGATGTACACAAAGCTCAAGGGCAAGGTTGATGCAGTTTGGGTAGCAAACGACACAAATGCTGCCGCTGTTATCACTATCTTGGATAAGTACGGCAAGAAGGTTCCTGTCTCTGGTCAAGATGCTACAGATGCCGGATTGCAGAACGTCCTACTAGGAAAGCAGAGCGCAACAATTAATACCGGTGGAAATTTCGAACCTGTATTAGCAGTAAAAGTGGCTATAGAAATTCTTGAGGGCAAAGTTCCTGCCTATACGGAGAAACAAGATGGGATTCCATTTATCATGGTGGAACCTCAAGTTGTTCACGCCGATACTGTGAAGGAATTGATTGCAAGTGGTCAGGTAAAAGTTGAAGCACTCTGCACCACTGCTGAACTAAAGGCTGCGTGTGAAAAATACGGAGTTAAGTAAATAAAAAGATAAGAAGAAGCGCGACGCAGGCTTAATTCAGAATCCCTGAAATAAGCCTGCGCTCGACTCTCTCCAGCTTTGTCCTACCAAAATATTCTTAGGGAGTCAGATGAGTACGCCGAATGTGCCAGTAATCGAATTAAAATCAGTAGCAAAATCTTTTGGTGCAGTTCAGGTTTTATCTGGTGTTAATTTTGTTGCAATGGCAGGCCAAGTTACCGCACTTGTTGGCGATAACGGAGCAGGTAAATCGACTCTGATCAAAGGTATGGCTGGCGTTCAAGCTTATGATTCTGGAACGATTCTCTTTGAGGGTAACGAAGTTCAGATTAAATCCCCTGTTGATGCCAGCAATTTAGGCATCGAAGTTGTTTATCAAGACTTGGCGTTGTGCGACAACCTAGATGTTGTCCAAAATATGTTCCTCGGACGTGAACTGGTCCGGTCAATTTCAATAGATGACGAAACGATGGAGCAAAAGGCTACTAAAACCCTTGCTGGGTTATCAGTTCGAAATATCTCATCAGTAAGACAAAAAGTTTCAAGTTTATCTGGAGGACAAAGACAGACAGTTGCCATTGCTCGATCGGTTCTATGGGAAAACAAACTAGTAATTTTGGATGAACCAACCGCAGCCCTTGGAGTTTCACAAACAAAACAAGTTCTAAAGATGGTTCGCAATCTTGCGGATACCGGATTGGCAGTAATTCTAATTAGCCATAACATGCAAGAAGTACTGGCTGTGGCTGACCGAATTCACGTCCTACGGTTGGGACAAATGGTGGCTAATGTAAAAGCGAGTGAAAGTAATCTTAATTCAATTGTCAGTTATATAACTGGCGCTGAAAATCTATCAATCTCTGGGGAGGCTGCGCTATGAGTAAGAAGCAACCACAGGATTCAAATCAAACTAATCTAGATGATGAGAAGACTTTCGAAGTTCTGACATTTAAACAGGAGGCTGCAAGCTTTCTTAATGGAGTACGCCAGGGGCGAATGGGTTCATTTCCTGCTCTGATTGGATTCTTAGTACTCGTGGTGCTGTTTTCTTTCCTTAGTCCAGTATTTTTTACACAGTTGAACTTTGCTAATTTACTCCAGCAATCTGCTCCATTAATTATTCTCGCAATGGGATTAGTTTTCATCTTGCTTATCGCCGAGATAGACCTCTCTGCGGGTGTAACTTCAGGTCTTGCTAGTGCAATCTTTGTTGTCGTCCTTAAGAACCTTGGTATCCCTTGGTGGCTTGCGATAATCCTTTCGCTTTTAATTGGAGTGGCTATTGGACTTGCCATAGGCATCATGGTGGCAAAAGTCGGTATTCCATCTTTCGTCGTAACTCTTGCAGCATTCCTTGCCTTTCAAGGGCTGCAACTAATGGTGATTGGCCAAGGTGGTCTTTATAGAGTCGAGACGCCGGCAATCTTGGCTTTGGAAAATGACAATCTCTCAGTCGGTTTAGGTTGGGCGTTGGCCGTAATCTTGGTCGGCTTTGTCTTAATCAATGGACTGGCATCTCGTAGACGCCGCACAAAAAATGGTCATGCTAATCGTGCAATTTCAATTCTCTACTTCCGGGTTGCTACATCGGCTTTGGTAGTTTTTACCTCAGTTTATTTTTTGAATTTGCCGCGAGGCTCAAATCCGGAATTTCAACTTCAAGGTGTACCGGTCGCTGTATTGGTTGTCCTGGTCGTCCTTATTCCATGTACTTATTTGCTTAATCGAACCCCTTTTGGCATCCATGTTTACGCTGTTGGTGGCAACCCAGAGGCTGCCCGTAGGGCTGGAATCAACGTAAGTTCACTTCGAATCATTATCTTTATGATCGGTTCGGGATTGGCTTCAATATCTGGCCTGATGGCTGCTAGTCGAGTCGGAACAGTAGATGCCGCCGCTGGACGAACGATCGTACTCAGCGGAGTTGCGGCTGCAGTAGTAGGTGGAGTGAGCTTATTTGGTGGACGCGGAAAATTAACTGATGCGGTTGTTGGTGGACTCGTCATCGCTGTCATTGATAACGGCTTGGGACTTTTAAGTTTGCCTGCTGGTTTGAATTTAGCTGTTACCGGAGGGGTGCTACTGATGGCAGCAACAGCAGATGCACTTTCTCGAAAACATGGGACATTAACTGGTCGCTAACTAAATCCAAACTCTAAAACCATTCTCTTCTATTGGCCTTTAATATAGAATTCATTTTCTGATGCGGAACTACCTAACTTTGCTCAAATTGCGCAATGTTAGATTGCTTTTGATGGTTTCTTTTCCAGCTCGAATTTGTCAGTCAATGGTGAATTTAACAATCTTCTTCCATGTGCAAAGAGTTACTGGCTCAATTACATTGGCTGGTTTAGCAAGTGGTTGTTACCAACTGTCGCTTTCGTTATCACTTGGCTATAGAGCATTTTTAATTGAAAAATTTGGACAACAAAGACCATTGCTTATGTTGGTCCCGATCTACTCTGCAATGGTCTATTTTTATAAATATATTGATGCGACTTTCTTGCTAGTCACATTGCCCTTATTGATGGGAATGGCTTCTCCGCCAATTAATCTTTCAGTTCGTCCGCTTTGGAAAGCGGCAGCGCCGATTCAATTACTTCGTACTTCTTATGCGCTAGATTTGATTGCAATTAACATGACGACAATTCTGGGTCCATTATTGGCAACAACATTAGCCTTTTCATCACGACCCGAAACCGCGCTTGAACTCTGCGCGTTGCTCCAACTCGTAGGTGGCCTTGGATTATCACTCACCGCTGTTTCTCGCAGTTGGGTCCCTGAAAGCAAAGACATGAAAGAGGGTGGGATTTGGAAATCTAAAGGCTTGCAGATCTTGGCAGTTCAAAGCGCAGGTTTTGGAATTGCCGCTGGTGCATTTTCAGTTGGTATCCCAGCATTTACATTGATAGAAGGTGTACCAAAGTGGTCGGCAGTTGTTTTTACTGGAATGGCAGTCGCATCAGTCTTTGGTGGCTTGATGTCAGGATTAATTTCACGAAAAATATCACCAGTTTCTGCCTTGATCTTAAGTAATGGGCTATGGGCATTAATGACAGTTCCATTTGCGCTTACACACGCGGACTGGAGTTTGCTAACAATCGCAATATTTTATGGGTTCTTTACTGGCATCTTGCGAGTCTTTTTCTGGGAAGTCATTGAGGCAGTAAGACCACTAGGAACTGCACTTACAGCTGTAGGCATGTTATGGACAGTTGAAGGTTTATGTCTTGCTATTGGAGCTGCCGCTGGTGGTTGGGGTGCAGATCATCTATCTCCAAAAGCAACACTTTCAATGATTACTATTTCTTTAGCAATAAGCTTCGTTACGATAATTGTAAACCGCACCAAACTTTCATCGCTCTATAAAATACACGTTGAATTAGCCAATGAGCGCGCCCGTCATTTGTAACCCTGAGTAGATAATTTATCGATTAATTTCTTCCACAAGGTAAAACCTTCAACAGCGAGTCAACTATTTTTAAAGTGGTAAATGTAACTTGCTAAGTATTGCTTCATGCAAAACTTTCCATCGTTGAAATCAAAACAATTTCTAAAATTCTTGATGCAGGAGCCGTTAAATTACTCTATTATTAGGAATGTGGGTTCACATAAAACTCTAGCTTCCGCGACTTTTCCAACATTTAGCTACTCTTTTCATCAAAATAAAGAAATATCTGGTCATGTTGTGAAGAGAATATTAATGAAGAATGTTGGACTAACCCAACAGCAAGCATGGGAGGTTATCAAGTGAAAAATGTGCCGCTAGAAATTTCTCAGGAAATTGACGGAACTTGGGTAGGGATTGCGCAAATTGGTAATGCTAATGATCCGCATTCATACAGCGTATTTGGAAATACTCTTCAAGAGGTGAGAGATTTAGTTGCAGAAGTAGAAGCTGGCGCGTTGGGAATACTAAACATCAACTTTATTGAAGTTTTCATCAATGACCGAGTCGACGGGTCAGTTGCTCTTTAAGCGCTTTACTTACTTCTGCTTGTAACCAGTTGGACATTTTGGATTACTTCCCGAAACCTTCTTAGTCGTTTTTCCTTTTACACAATTAATTATTTTTACTTTTATAATTGTTTTCGTAACTGGTGCCGCTTGCTTGCTTGTCTCTGTATCCGAATTCACAGGCTTATCTTGAAGTAATTTCACTTTGATTGTTGGCTGCGAAAAGGTGAAATTCTTGGCACTAAGTGTCATCCAACCGTTTTTCTCGGTGACTAATTCGGAAGCGACATCCTGAGTTGAGCCATCACTTGAAAGAACGGAAACACTTGCCCTGATTGGTGCATTTGAAAATCCATATAAACATCTTGCAACATCTGAACGTATTGCTAGGTCATACGAACCTTTGAACACTGATCCATCAGCTTTAAAATGCAAGCCAGCAACTTTATAACTTAAAGCGCCATCCTTGAAAGCAGGAGCCCCCGAATCATAGATTGGTGCGTTAGTTGTCACTAGCCCGATTAATTTATCTTTCCCAGCTTGAGCAAAACAATTTGTTCCATTTGCATTATTATTGTTACTAGAAGCAAAGTTCCAACGCCAATTATCTTCAGGGTTTGGCTTAATCAATTGTTCCCATACTTTAAACTGGTCAAAAGTGCCCGTTGGCATTAAATCTCCCCACGAAGAACCAGTTTTGTTAAGTCCTTCTTCAAATTTTCCATCACCGATGAACCAATTCTTTTTCATATAAGCATATAAATCTGGATAGTTGATTAAATCTTTTTTAGCTACCCAGGCAGTTCCTGAAAGTAAATTGACTGAGGTTGCTTCCACCCGTAACTTATTATTTTTAGTATCTATTGCAGTAATTGCCACATCAACATCTTTCATCCGGCCAAATAACCAACCAGTCACTTTGCTATCCATGCGCAACGTAAGTGCAACTCTGCTGTTCGGTAAAAATTCGGCTGGGGCGGCACAGCTTCCCTTTTCAGTCAATATGCACTCTTTATATTCTGAGTATTTACAGCCCTCTCCCACCATTCGTGAAGAGGTATTTACTTCACCAAACCCGTACCCGTCATCCGCAACCTCGAAAATTTCATAACCACAGTAACCACCTTTTTTAATATTAACTGGGACAACTTTTGCTTCAAATCTAATTGCTTCAAATTTTTGCGAATTTGCTGGAGCCTTTTTATCTATGTTGTAACCGGCACTTACGATAACTGCGTATGAAAGTGAGTTGCCCTGATGTGCAACAGAGGGGGCATTCCATAGACTTGCCGATCCCCCTGCAGGTAAACCTAATTTGACATCTGCCGGCGTTTTCTTCGTCGTTAACTCATGATCAAGCACGGTCTTTTCAAGTGGCTTGCCTTCAGCGCCAATTTCCAATCCTTCAATACAAATGCGATCTGCATCGGAGTAACAAGGAGGAATTATTAAATCAGCAAGAATGCTGGCGACATTTGCGCAATGTGGATCTGTAGCAGATGCGCACAACGGATGATCGCCTTGTCCTTGCTTGCCAGGTGCTACCGGGATCCATCCACGCAAAGCAGATAAAGACCACTCAGGAGATGGATAAGGTTCTGAAAAACCGCTACCAAATGATGGCGTAGCCGGATATACATAAGCCTGACTCACGGTTGGCATGAAAGCAAAGAAGATAGCCGCTGCCAGCAAAGTTGCCTTAAGAGTTAATCTGGTTCTCACACGCAAGAGCATATTGAATAAAGCTGTATTTTTGAGTTTTTGTAGGGAAACCCCCACATATTTCTACTCTTAGCAAAATATCTCAATTCGATGGCGGCAAGGGGGCCATTTAATTCGCTCCCCCCGTTACCGTTGCGGAATGGAAAATCAACTTACTCCGGATAACCTGCCTAATCTCCCGACTCGTCGTCGTTTCATCACCATCACAAGTGGTTTTATCGGCTCATTAATTTTAGGCGACCGAGCAATTGGTGCCACTAAGCCAGCTGCCAAAAAGCCAGTAGTTAAAAAACCAGTTGCTAAAAAACCGGCAGCAAAGAAACCAGTAGTTAAAGCAACAAGCAAGCCAACACCTTCAGCGACTCCGTCTGCAACACCGACTCCCCCACCAAATACCGCACCTGATGCACCAGTGATTGGCAAAGCAAGTGCCACCGGTGCCACCGGTGCAACTGTTGTATTTACTGCTCCGGCAAAAAATGGTGGAGCACCGATCACTTCATACGTTGCAACATCGAATCCTGGCGGAATTAAAGTAACTCTTCCACAAGCGGATTCGGGAACATTTACATTTGCCGGACTTGTAGGTGGAACTACATACACATTTACTGTTGTTGCAGTTAATAGCGTTGGTACATCATCAGTATCTGCTGCATCAAATGAAATTAAAACATTAGATGTAGTGCCTGCGAGTGCGGTTGCT
>CAIUXE010000031.1 GCA_903902965.1 uncultured Actinomycetes bacterium | reverse complement strand
GGAGGATGTCCTTGGGATGCGCAGCAAACACATGAATCATTACTTACATATTTAATTGAAGAAAGTTATGAGTTCATTGATGCAGTTGAGCGATCTGATCGTGCAGAAATTCTGGAAGAACTTGGTGATATTTTGCTTCAAGTTGTTTTCCATGCACGAATTGCCAGCGAAGAGAATGGCTTGGGTTTTGATATTGAAGATGTAGCTAAAGTAATTAGTAACAAATTAATTAGCCGTCACCCTCATGTATTTTCAGAAGAAAAAGAGTTAACTGCGAATGAAGTAGAAAGTAATTGGGAGAAAATCAAGAGCGCTGAAAAAGGACGTAATTCTGCTGGGGATGGTGTGCCGCTAGGGCAGCCCGCTTTAGCTTTGGCTGCGAAACTTATTCATCGGGCAAAAAAACATGGCGAGAATGCAGAGCCGGTAGTTGAGATTAAAACTCCGCAGATTGTCGATCATGCCTCCATCGGGGATTTACTTTTCGCTGTTGTCGCACTTGCTGCCGAGCATGGGGTTGATCCAGAGCAAGCCATGCGAAGTAGGGCACGCGCATACAAAGAATCGCTATCAAGAAGTGAATAGAATTAAGTCCTGACTCGAAATATTAGGTCTTATAAAAAGGAGCATTAAGTGAGTACTTCAGCAACAATCAAAGCCATTAAATCTCGTGAGATTCTTGATTCGCGCGGTAATCCAACTGTAGAGGTCGAGATTTCTCTTTCCGATGGAAGCATTGGGATTGCTGCGGTACCAAGTGGTGCATCAACTGGAGCGCACGAAGCAGTGGAGTTGCGTGATGGCGGAGATAGATATGGCGGTAAAGGTGTCCTAAGCGCCATTGCCGGAATTACTAATGAAATTACTCCTAAGTTAATTGGAGTTAAGGCAGCGGATCAAAAAGCAATTGATAAATTGATGATTGATATAGATGGCACTGAAAATAAATCTAAATTAGGCGCAAATGCAATTTTGGGTGTCTCGCTTGCGGTTGCAAAGGCTGCAGCCATCTCTGAGAAAACTCCACTTTTCAAATATGTGGGTGGAGACAAAGCGAATTTATTACCTGTGCCAATGATGAATATTCTCAACGGCGGTGCTCACGCAGATACAAATGTTGATATCCAAGAGTTCATGATCGCACCCTTTGGCGCAACTTCTTTTAAAGAAGCGCTGCGATGGGGAACTGAGATCTACCATTCTTTGAAAGCTGTTTTAAAGAAAAATGGTCTTGCAACAAGCATTGGTGATGAAGGCGGATTTGCGCCAAATTTAACAAGCAATAGAGCCGCACTTGATTTGATTTTAACTGCAATTGAAAAAGCTGGATTTAAAGCCGGCGATCAAATTGGATTGGCACTAGATGTTGCAGCCACTGAGTTCTATGAAAAAGAAAAACATGCATATAAATTTGAAAGTAGCTCGAGATCATCTGCAGAGATGATCAAGTATTACGCGGACTTAGTAGCAAATTACCCACTTGTATCGATTGAGGATCCACTAGATGAAAATGATTGGGATGGTTGGGTAGCAATTACTAAAGAGATCGGCTCGAAAGTTCAATTAGTTGGAGATGATCTTTTTGTAACAAATCCAATTCGATTAAAGGATGGAATTGCAAAAGGTGCAGCAAACGCACTCCTAGTAAAAGTGAATCAAATAGGTTCGTTGTCCGAGACTCTGGCCGCAGTAGATATGGCGCATGCTTCAGATTATCGATGCATGATGAGTCACCGATCAGGTGAAACTGAAGACACCACAATTGCAGATTTAGCAGTTGCAACAAATTGTGGACAGATAAAAACAGGCGCACCTGCTAGATCTGAAAGAGTCGCGAAGTACAACCAGTTATTACGCATCGAAGAATTATTAGGCTCAGATGCAAAATTCGCTGGAAAAGGTGCATTTCCGAGATTTAGCAATTAGTTTTAATTAGGCGGTGAATTTAGTTGGCGAAGAGCATTAGAGGAGTCACCAGTAGATTTGTCGCGCTCTCGGTGGTTTTTTTTCTAATTGCTTTAACTATTGCACCGCCAATGCAAAGATATTTCAGTCAGAGAGCACAAATTAGTGCTGTCGAAGCGCAGATAGGTGCGAGCAAAGAACGCTTACAAAATGCGGAAGCTGAATTAGCAAGATGGCGAGATCCTGCTTATGTGAAATCGCAAGCAAGAAATCGCTTGCACTTTGTGCTTCCGGGGGAGCGGCAATACATAGTGGTTGGGGCTAAGACCGAAGAACAAACAGCAGCTGGTGAGCAAAACTCTGTTGCCGATCAATTGCCTGATCACGCACCTTGGTATGAAAGATTAATTTCATCAATACAAACAGTTGCCACTTCTGGAGCCGTAATTGAAGCCAAGTGAGCGAGATTTATCAGTCGTTAAAGAACAACTAGGACGTACACCTCGAGATGTCCATGGTGTTGCACATCGTTGTCCTTGCGGAGAAGTGAGTGTGGTTGAGACTCCACCTCGATTAGGTGATGGAACACCATTCCCAACTTTTTATTATGCAACCTGTCCGCGGTTAACCGGAGCGATCTCTACGTTAGAGACAACCGGGATGATGGGTGAGATGAGTGCAAGATTAGAAAATGACCCAGAGTTAAATGGCGCTTACAAAGCTGCACACCTTGATTACATCGCAGCGCGAAGTGCTTTGGGTGTTGATGTCCCAGAGGTTGAAAACATAAGCGCTGGCGGAATGCCAGATCGTGTTAAATGTTTACATTCATTAGTAGCTCATTCGCTCGGTGCTGGTCCAGGCGTAAATCCTTTAGGTGATGAAGCGTTGGCAGCGTTGCCGCAATGGTGGCTTGAAAACCCATGCAGTGCTTTTGGTACACAGGAATGAGACGAGTCGCAGCGCTAGATTGCGGAACAAATTCGATTCGATTACTGATCGCTGAAGAAAATCCAGGAGCAAGTACTTTCACTGAAATCTCGCGAAAGATGTCGATCGTAAAACTTGGTGAAGGAGTAGATAAAAACAAAGAATTCCTACCTGATGCAATTTCACGCACTCTTGCAGCGCTAAAAGTATTTGCGGCAGATATTGCAGAAGCAAAAGTCGAGAAAGTGCGTTTTTGCGCGACAAGTGCAACCAGAGATGCGCAAAATCGCGATGAGTTTTTGATACCAGTGGCACAGATATTAGGTATTACACCGGAAGTTATTTCAGGGGAGGAAGAAGCCAGACTCTCCTTTAAAGGAGCAACTCAAGGTCTAGATAAATCCTCTGGCCCCTTTTTAGTGGTTGATATTGGTGGGGGTTCAACTGAATTTGTGCTTGGGAGTGATCATGTCGATTCGGCTCGAAGTGTGAATATCGGGTGCGTTCGAATGAGTGAACGTCATTTCAAAAACGATCCTCCGGCTCAAAGCGAGATTGAAGGAGCGCGCGAAGATATTAAGAATGCGATTGCTCTAGCCGCCGAAGTTGTTCCGATCAAGAGCGCTAAAACTTTAGTTGCGGTAGCTGGCACTGCAACAACAGTCGCAGCGGCTGCCTTAAATCTTGCTAAATATGATTCTGAGTTAATCCACATAGCAAAAATCAGCGCAATTGAAACACG
>CAIUXE010000030.1 GCA_903902965.1 uncultured Actinomycetes bacterium | reverse complement strand
TTTATGCTGTAACCCCTAGGACATACAGGTTTAGTCCCTGTAATTTTCTTAACCTTTTTACCAGCAGTGCAAATGATAGTAACTTTCTTTTCTGTCATAGTTTTTGGTGCATTACTTTTTACCATTGCTGAAGGTGCAGGTGCAGGTACAGATTGAACAAGAGATACTCTTATTTTTGGAACAGAGTAATGAAATCCAGCTGCACGGAAATATATATACCCATTAATTTTTTTAAAAGAAGTTGTTGCCACTTGTGAAGTGCCATCCACATTCAAGATTTCAATTTTTGCACTTGAATTCGTAAGATCTTTACCCCAAAGGCACTTGGCTATATCTTCTCTTAGAACTAAATCGTACAAACCTTGTTTCTTTTCACCATCAGATTCGAAAGATGGCGCAGCAACGGTGAAGGATAGTGAGTCTGTAGATTCATCCCAGAGCGGTGCAGAAATTGTATAAACTGTTGCATTGGTGCTTACTTGTCCTAACATTCCTTTGCTAGATTGCAGGCACCCATTCATTTGAGTATAAATATAACCGCTTGATGCTGTTGAGTAAGAAGTGGCAGTCCAGATAGTTGATTCCCAATTTGCCTGCTTTGGAATTGCTGATTCGTAATTTATCCATTCTTTAATAGCTGCATTTGTGTTACTCCAGACTTGCATTAATTTGATTGGAAATTGTGTTGTTGCTGCACCAGTTTTCAAATTTGGATATGAAAGCAGCAATGAATCAGGATAGGGCTTATTAAACTCTGCTAGCACGCTACTTACCGCCATGGCGGAACCAGTAAATGAGAATTCGGTGGAAGTTAATTGTGCAATTTCGCTATTTTTGATTCTACTTTGAAACCACCCGCTAAATGTTGGCGCAAGGTACTTGAGATCTAGCACTACTCTAAAAGAAACACTGCTATCAAAATGATACAGATCAAAACAAGTACTAATCCATAAGCTGCAATTATTAGGATTAGGAGCTACATAAGTTCGTATTGGAATTATGGAAAGTGAGAGCTTGTTTGCTTTTGCATTTGCCACTTGAGTTGAGCTGACACCTTCAACTATTGGTTGCAATAGGTACTCTGAGCCGCCAAAATGCGATGCACTAGGAAATGTATAAACACTTGTGTCCGTACCCGAAGGTAATAGTGTTTTTTCATCTCCGAGCCAGTTTTTTGTCTGCACTATGTATGAACCAGCGGGATATTTCGATTGATCAAATGTTTTTGCAACATAGGTTTTGGATGAACTTGCTGATATCCAATTAATTCCATTGTCAGTTGATGCATCAAATGATTTGACACATGGATGTGAGGAATCATCTTTGCAATTAGGGAGTACCGCCACGTATTCAATCGAAGTTTTGTAATCTATGATTCCGCTAAAAACTGGTTTGTAATAACCTGCTGCATTTGCCTCGGTAAATAGAAGTCCCAAGTCACTTTTAATCAGATCCTGTGTAATGGGAGCATTTACAGCCCCCGAAGGCGTGCCGGCAAGTGCAGAAAAACTTAAAGTAAGAGTTAAGAGCATCGCAGTCGAACTGGATGCAAGTAATTTTTTTACCCGCATCAACGAATTCTCGAAGCTAGAGTCATCTCTTACTCCTTATTGATCGTTTGGTGCCCCGAGTGGGGGTCGAACCCACACTGGGAGGATTTTAAGTCCTCTGCCTCTGCCATTGGGCTATCGGGGCGTGCTTCTTTTACTGCTACTTGCCTGAGCGGGTAAATCTACCTGCTCTCAGGAAGATCTCTGCCATCGCCCCAACCTTCAGCTTTCCAGTGGCAGTATTTTGCTGACTTGGGTGAAATGAGGCCAATAAGAGCCGATCTCCAAAGATCACTTCGGCACCATGTGCGAAAGCCACTTTTTTTGTGGGTAATTGATCAGATTGCGCTCGTAATGTGCGCCATAAACCGTCCCAAGCAAATGCACCTAGGGCCACAAACACTTTCGCAGTTGGCATCAGTAATTCAATTTCACGATTGAACCAAACAGAGCAGGTATCTCGTTCACTTGTTTCTGCTTTGTTATCTGGCGGAACACATCTGACTGCACATAAAACCCGAGTATTGATTAATTGCAGACCATCATCAATTCCCTTGCTTGTTGGTTGATTTGCAAGACCGGCAGAAAATAATTCTGGAAATAGCCAATCACCTGAAGCGTCACCAGTGAATATTCGACCAGTGCGATTGGCGCCATGCGCACCAGGGGCTAGACCCACCAAAATAATTTGTGCATCTACTGGACCAAATCCAGGAACCGGCTTACCCCAATAAGTTTCATCTTGGTAAGCACGTCGCTTAGTTACTGCAACTTCTTCGCGCCAAAGTTTTAAACGCAAACATCCATCACACTTAATTAACTCTTTATCTAAAGCTTTGATGTCGGCTAATTTGGAAATTGCAACTTCACTGAGCATTTAACATCGACCAAACCATGCCATCTAAAATATCATTTTCACTTGCCGTAAAACTTTCCAGTCCGGTAGCTTCAACAATCTCAGCAAGGACCAGAGACCCTGCCGCAATTACATCGACTCGACCAGGGTGCATATAGCCAAGGTCAGATCGCTCTTGTCGTGTCAGACTCAAAAGCCAATCAGAAACTCTTCGTGTTTCAATTGCGCTGATTTTTGCTATGTGGATTAACTCAGAATCATATTTAGCAAGATTTAAGGCAGCCGCTGCGACTGTTGTTGCAGTGCCAGCTACCGCAACTAAAGTTTTGGCACTCTTGATCGACACAACTTCGGCGGCTTGCGCAATCGCATTCTTGATATCTTCACGCGCACTTTCGATCTCGCTCTTTGTTGGAGGATCGTTTTTGAAATGACGTTCACTCATTCGAACGCAGCCGATATTCACACTTCGAGCCGCATCAACATGATCACTTCCAAGCACAAATTCAGTCGAACCCCCACCAATATCAACCACTAAAAAGGGGCCAGAGGATTTATCTAGACCTTGAGTTGCTCCTTTAAAAGAAAGCCTGGCTTCTTCTTCACCTGAAATAACTTCCGGTGTGATCCC
>CAIUXE010000029.1 GCA_903902965.1 uncultured Actinomycetes bacterium | reverse complement strand
TTCCTGTGGATCTAAATAATCAATTTCAACTGCACCTGTCTTACCTAAAGCCCGCACGCGCGAACCAGGTCCACCTGCTACGGCACTGACGGATAAGTAGGAATCCACATTCATCAAATGCTTCAAGACAATTACGCAGTCATCTTCATTGCCACCACGAATTTTGCGCATCGAACAGTAAGAAACTTCTGCCGGACCAAAAAGATCAATTGCACCTGCGATTAGATGAGTTTGTAGATCGAGTAGCAATCCCCCACCTTGTTCAACAGCATTGTCGTCGCGCCATGAATCCATCTTGAGCTCTGGTCTAAATCTTTCAAATCGTGATTCAAATCTATGAATAGAACCGATCTCTCGTCCTTTGATTACCCTTTTCATGGTTAAGGCATCGCTATCCCAGCGGCGATTAAAAAATGCACAAGCTTTAACTCCAGCTTTATCTGCCGCATCAAAAATAGAATGGGTTTCACGAACGTTGCGACCAACCGGTTTATCAATTACTACTGTTACTCCAGCTGCAATAGCCTGTAATGCTTGTTCGGCATGAACGACGTTTGCAGATGCGACCACTACAAGATCTAAATCGCGATCAAGTAGTTGTTTCATATCTTGGGCTATATGGGCATTCGGAAAATCTTTTTTGGCCGACGCTATGCGCTCAGGATTATTGGTGAGAATTGAACTTAACTCAAAGCCTGATCCAGCTAGCAATGGGCCATGAAAAACTTTCCCAGCTAATCCATAACCAATTAATCCGGCTTTGAGTTTGTTTTCAGACATGTGCCGATCTTATTCCTTTTTTATTCTGTTGTTACTGATTCCTTTTGCATCTTTGATGGCCACCAGATTTTTGGTCCAATCTCATGAACCAAAGCCGGAACCAAAATAGAGCGAACAATGATGGTGTCCAGCAGAACGCCAAAAGCAACTGCGAAGCCAAGTTCGGCAAGAGGTACTAGTGGCAATAATCCAAGCACGGCAAATGTTGAAGCAAGGACAACGCCTGCTGAAGTGATGACCGCTCCAGTAACAGTTACTCCCTTGATCACACCTTTGCGAGTGCCGATTTTCTGAGATTCTTCACGTACGCGCGTCATCAAGAAAATGTTGTAATCAATTCCCAGCGCGACTAAGAAAATGAATGCAAACAATGGGAATGAATTGTCGCCACCAGCGAATCCAAATATATGGTTGAAGACAAGGGCACAAACACCCAGAGTCGCAAAGTAGGAAAGAACAACAGTTCCAAGAAGAACTATTGCACTCAAGATGCTGCGAAGTAGTAATCCCAAAATGATGGTAATTACAAACAAGATGATTGGGATAATCGTACGATTGTCGCGCGTATTCGCAGTACGTACATCAAAATACACCGCACTTGTTCCGCCAACTAGCGATGTTGGATCAGCTGCATGCGCTAATTCTCGAATCTTTGGAATATCGTTTCCAGCTTCCACGCTGTCAGGTGCTTTATCCAACGTAAGATTCAAAACCATTTTGTTGTTTACAATTTTTGCCTTTGGTAGTGGCTGTCCTGGTACGGGAATTCCATCTAACATCGGAGCGATTTGTGAAACACCAGGTGCATTTTTCAACGCCGCCGTAACCGCATCAGCTTTATCAGCACTTACAACAACTTGTGTTGGATTGCCCTCTCCCCCTGGGAAATGGGTTTCCAAAAGCTTTTGTCCGACGACTGATTCAGGCTTGCCGGTAAAAGTATCGACCGTACCAATTCCATCGGCTTTTAAAGTCGTTGATGCAAATGCAAATAACAAAAGAATAGATCCGGAAATTGCCCAAGCTTTTCGTGGATTTTTTCCGATTGTGTTTCCAACTTTTGCCCAAGGGCCAGACATAACATGATCATCTCCATCAAATAATGGACGACGCGGCCAGAAGATCCAACGACCACACAGCAACAGCAGTGCTGGAAGCAGCGTCAAAATTGTAATCATTGAAGAGACAATTCCAATTGCACCGATAGGCCCAAGTCCTGCGGTGTTTGTTAACTTGCTAAACAAAAGGATAAGAAGTGAGATGGAAACTGTTGAACCAGAAGCAACAATTGGTTCCCAAACGCCCTTGTATGCAGCGCGCATTGCATCAAAACGATTTTCATTTAAATGCAACTCTTCGCGATAGCGAGCAATTAACAAAAGTGCATAATCTGTGGCCGCACCAATTACCAGCACCGATAAAATTCCTTGAGATTGACCATCCACATCAATTACATTGTTTTTAGCCAACAGATAAACAACCGCACCTCCTAATGTGAGTGCGAACATGGCTGAAAGTAATGGAATGATCCAAAGAATTGGTGAACGATAAACAACAATCAAAATAATTGACACCACACCTAAAGTGGTAAGCAGTAAAGAGGAATCCAGAGTTCCAAACGCACCAAAAAGATCCCCTAGTAATCCGCCAGGACCAGTTACGTAAGATTTCACTCCATTAGCTTCAGCTATGGGGCGAACATCCTCACGAAGTGCTTCTACGACAGCCGGCAAGACGGGCTCATCATTTGGAAGTAATTTTGCAATCGAGTTTCCATCAAGTGGAATGTTTGCCAAAATGGCTTTGCCATCTTGTGAAGGGAAAGCCGCAATAACCTGTCCGGGCGCCAAGTAATCAGAAATCTTTGCTGTGGTTCCAGCTATTTTTAGATCTCCAATAGTTGCAAGGTGTGCGTTAATGGCTGCGAAAGTTTGTGGATCTGCTTTACCTTCAAATAAAACTAAGGTTGGAAAATTGAAAGAATCTTTTCCGGAGAAGGTAGCAATTACATCTGCGGCTTTAGTTGCTTCTGCGCCTTTTGGTAAAAATGAAGAGTTGTTATTTTCCTGAACTGATGTCAGTTTTCCAAATAGCGGCCCAGTTGCACCGGTAATCCCAAACCAGATCACCACCACGAGAGTGGCTAGCCATACTCCGCGGCGGGATTTAGAGGTAACTGTGATCGGGGTGCCTAATTGGTCATGGCTCATCTAAAACTCTGCTTCCTTGAGGATTTACGGCCGAGTGGCATTCCCACCGGCTCTATATCGGCAATTCTACCGATCAATTCATCCTTCGCCCGCTCAATAGGTAGGCTGGGAAGATGGTTTCGCTCACTCTTTCCGCCTCAACCGCGCCAACTGGCCCCAGAGTCCCTGGGCTAGAAGTATCGGCACTTGGCTCAATTGAGTATTTGGCTGGGTGGCAATTGCAAAGAGATTTACATGCAGAGGTAGCCGATGGATCTCGCGAAAACACCTTATTGCTAGTCGAGCATCCAAGTGTTTACACCGCGGGCCGTCGCACCGAGTTATCCGACCGACCAATTAATGGCGTGCCGGTTATTGATGTTGATCGAGGCGGAAAGATTACGTGGCATGGTCCGGGACAATTAGTTGGTTATCCGATTGTGAAATTAAAACAAGCAACAAATGTCGTTGGCTTTGTGCGCACACTTGAAGCAGCTCTAATAAGTATTTGTGCTGAATTGGGATTAGAGGCACAACAGTATTGCGAAAGATCTGGTGTTTGGATTCGCGACGAAAAAGGTGATCGCAAAATTGCGGCAATTGGAATTCGCGTAGCACGTGGAACTGTGACTCACGGTTTTGCACTTAATGTAAATCCCGACTTGAAATACTTTACCGAAATCATTCCATGTGGCCTGCCTGATGTAATCACCACATCCTTAGAACAGGAATTGGGTCGGAGCATCACCATAAAAGAGATTCTTCCCATCGCCGAGAAACATTTGCAAGAAGCATTGATTAGAGTGATCGCATGACAATCGCACCCGAAGGTCGCCGTTTACTGCGAATCGAAGCGCGTAATTCACAAACTCCGATTGAGCGCAAACCTGAGTGGATTAAAACGCGAGCTAAAATGGGACCTGAATACACGGCATTGCGTTCTCTTGTCGTTAGCGAAGGCTTGCACACTGTTTGCCAAGAAGCTGCATGTCCAAACATTTTTGAATGTTGGGAAGATCGCGAAGCAACATTTTTAATCGGTGGCGATGCCTGTACAAGAAGATGCGATTTTTGCAATATTGATACCGGCAAACCACTTCCACTTGATCGTGATGAGCCTCGCCGGGTTGCAGAATCAATTTTAAAGATGGGATTGCGCTATGCAACCATCACAGGAGTTGCCCGTGATGATCTAGAAGATGAAGGCGCATGGCTCTATGCGCAAACAATTCGTGAAGTTCATGAAATGGTTCCAGGCTGTGGCGTTGAAATGTTGGCTCCGGATTTCAGTGGAAAATCAGATCATCTAAATGAAGTATTTGAGACTCGCCCAGAAGTGTTTGCGCACAACGTCGAAACGGTTCCCAGAATATTTAAGTTAATCAGGCCAGCATTTACTTATGAACGCTCCCTTGGTGTTATCACCGCTGCACGTGATTTCGGTTTAATTACTAAATCAAATTTGATTCTTGGATTGGGCGAAACTCGCGCAGAAGTTGAACAAGCCCTAGTTGATTTGCATTCAGCTGGTTGTGATTTGATAACTATTACTCAGTACCTACGTCCAACTCTTAAACATCATCCAGTCGAGCGATGGGTAAAGCCAGAAGAGTTTGTTGAACTAGCAGCTTTTGCAACGGAAACTGGTTTTGCTGGAGTGATGAGCGGACCGCTCGTTCGTTCAAGTTATCGTGCTGGTCGGCTCTACAAACAAGCGATGGAAAAGAAGGCCACGGCACATAACAATGGCTAAAAAACAAAAAGATTTGGTTTATCCCCCAGTTGTCGTATTTATCAAGTCTTTTTGGAAATATTTAAAATTAAAGTTTGATTTTGCAGGCGTTGAAAATATTCCTACTGATGGCGGTGCAATTCTCGCTATTAACCATGTTGGATACTTAGATTTCGCTCTTGCTGGTACTGCGGTACTTCCAGTTAAAAGATACGTGCGCTTTATGGCAAAGCAAGAAATTTTCGCTCATTGGTTGGCCGGTCCTCTTATGCGTGGCATGCACCATATAAGTGTTGACCGATCAGCAGGATCGGCATCTTTTGTTGCTGCGATGCGAGCTCTTCGGGCAGGTGAGATCGTTGGAATTTTTCCAGAAGCAACTATTTCTAGATCATTTGAAATTAAGGAACTTAAATCTGGTGCAGTCCGATTGGCTATTGGCGCGGGAGTTCCAATAATTCCAACCATTGTCTGGGGTAGTCAGCGAATTATCACTAAAGGGGTTTCTAAAAATTTCAAACGCGCCGGGATTCCAATCACGGTACGAATAGGCAATCCTTTGTACTTCACTCGCGATAGCAATGTAGAAGAAGCTGAGATTTTGTTAAAAGCTAAATTGGTCGAGATGCTCAATCAAGTTCAATCTGAATATCCCGATTCACATCAAGGCAAGCGATGGGCTCCGGCTCGATTAGGCGGAACTGCTCCCACTTTGGCAGAAGCGCAGCAGGCGCAAGATCAAAAAAACCAAACAGGTCCAAAACCGGCCTAATCGCAGGGTAATCTTCGGCTCATGGCCAAAAAAGCGAAAGAAGTAAAAGCTCCAAAAACTCCTAAATCGAAACCGGAGTGGATGAGAACTCTCGGCAATGCCTATTCGATTGCCAGTAAAGCACAACCACTGATTGGTTTATGGCTTGGTCTTATTTTTGTGATTGTCCTAGCAGTCGGCGTTGTGATCGGAATACAACTTGGGCATCCAATTTATGTAACTTTCTTGTCGATTCCACTTGCAACCCTTACTTCGCTATTTATATTTTCACGTTTTGCCGAACGTGCTGCATATGCCTCGATTGACGGACAGCTTGGCGCCGGTGCTTCTGTTTTGATGTCAATTAGAAAAGGTTGGCACACAGTTCCAGGTGTTGCTGCAAATCGGAATCAAGATGTTGTGCACCGCTCAATTAGTCGGGCCGGAGTTGTGATCTCTGGTGAAGGTGGACATGCTGTTAGGGCATTGATGACAGATGAACGTCGAAAAATGGAAAGATTTATGACTGGCGTCCCTGTTTATGAAGTATTAATCGGTGATGGCGAAGGTCGAGTTTCAATTCGCAAGTTGCAAAAACATGTAACCAAACTTCCAAAGAAGTTATCCAAAGCTCAATACCGTGAAGCAGCAGCACGCATGCGCTCACTGGGTGGTCCAAATGTTCCGCTACCTAAAGGTCCTATGCCAAATATGCGCAAGGTGCCTAAGCGTTAACTTAAAATTGTTTATATCGGGGAGGATATAGATGTATTTGAAAAAGAAATATCTGACCCTGCTAGTAACGATCATTGCATTAGCTACTTCTTTTACGGCATCCCCAGTTGCACAAGCTGGCGCTACTATTGATGAGCAGTTCCAAGTTACTCAACCGCCCGGAATTGGTTACACAGGATATCTAGTTAATAACACTCGCTCACTTGTTCGCATGGATTCATTCCTAGCTACTTTTAGAATTGCTGACGGGAAAATTGCTGGAATGAAGTCCTGTGATTCGCTGGCTAATTGTCCAAAAACATTTGATGCACAGGTTGCTGATTTAAATCTCCGTTTTTGTAATAAAAATAATCAAGTTGATTGTATTTCTGGCCTAAGTACAACTAACACTAAAACCGGGCAAGTAAGTAGCGAGTACAAAACAAGATTAAGTGAAACTCAGGATTTCACAGCAAGAGTTATTGGCGATCAAACTCAAGGTTTGCCCGAAGGTGGAAACCCACAAGTTGTTTCAATCCCAAGCGCACCCCATGTCGGCGGAGATTTATATTTGATCAAGACTGATTACTTTGCCTCTCGTCGCTCTAGTAGCGAACCCTTTAAATTAACTTTGCTAACTAATGGGATTTATCCAGTGACAATTGAACGTGGAAAGTTTCAACCAGGTGGGCCAATTTTGGATCCGAAAACTTATGTTGGCCAAAATACCGGTAGCGGCGGCGCTCCACCACCTCCGTATCTTTCAGCTTTCTTAACAGATCCCCGATGTCTCATGGCTACTGAAACAGTTTGCATCCTGCCGCAAGCATTCCCAGAAAATATTGCTTTTGGATTGAAATTAAAACTCAGCCAAGGTTTTAATGGTTGGTTATATGGCAGATTGGCTAACCCTTCTGTTTCGATAACTTCAACTGCTGGAAATTCGAAAACTGTTGAAGTAAGTATTTCTGCAGAGCCAGTTAAAGTGCCAGTGCCTTTTGGCTGGGTGAAAAACTCCGAACTTCCGACAGACCTGCTTTCAAAATACCAAAGTGATCGAAGTGGTGGTTTATACGGTGGTCAAGATCGCGCTGCTCCACTTGACCAAATTTCAATTTTGAAAGGTCATAGTAATAATTACAGTGATGAGGGAATATCTGAACTAGTTTCGTGGATGCCAAAACTTGGTGACAAAGCAGCTGCTATCCCATCTCAATGGAGTTTCCAAACTTTGAATTTAAAAAGTGACACTGCCGCTGCATTGTCGCGATGCACGGAATCAGTTAAATCATTGGCTGGATTGATTTTTACAAATGCTTCTGTATTTTCAGCTGGAGCACCTACATTTGATAGTGCAACCGGAAGTTTGGATTACAAAGTTGCTGCCCCACATTTCAAACCTGATGGAATTGAAACTACAACGGGAAGTTATGACTTGGTACTCAACTCTGAGGTGGCACGTTGCATCTATGGATTCACTAAAGCTCCGGTTAGCGCAACTATCTCAATTGAGAACTCTGGTGGAGATAACAAGCTTGCCACTACTTCCGTAACTGAAAAAGATGGATTCTTGCGATTGGCCGCATACGGCTTTGGATTCTCATCCCCAAAAATTAAAATTAAATTAACACAAGATAAAGCTGTTGAATCTGCAGGTGTATCAAAAACAACAACTGCTATCAAAAAAATTACTTGCAAGAGTGGAAGCAAAACTCGAACAGTTAGCGGTGAAAGCCCTAAATGTCCGACTGGATGGACTCTTAAAAAATAAGGGTTTACCTCCCCATGCTAACTACAGTGGGTGTTAAACTAACCATCAAGCCTTGGGAGATCAATGAAAAGTAAAATCATTTTTTCTTCTGCAATCTTGATAGCACTTTCACTACTACTCCAAAATGCAAATGCGGCTGAAAATTCGACATCGACTGATGGATCTCCTGAAATTACTGAATGGCTTGCAGATGTTCCAGCAATAACATCCCCCGATCAAGTGCGTTACATATTTGGCTACCATGAAAACCGCTCCCAAACGGCTGATACCAGCTCAATTATTGAGTACAAAGAAAAAAACCGTTCCTTTTACTTGGCATCACTTGCTCCTTGCCAATTAGTTCCTCAAAAAACTTCACTTGCCTGCATCGAGGGGGTTTACTCGCGGCAGATTGGTAGTCAGAAGTGGGAGAAAGCCGATTTATTTGCTCAAACCACAACTTCAATTCGAGTGAATCCTTCTGAAACAGTTAAGGCCACGCATGGTGCCTTTGCTGCCAGTGAGGCTGATTTTCGCCCGCAAGGATTTGCGTCAACAATTTGGAATCTTCCAAATGCTAAACATGGAGATTCAACTTCCTATCTACTGCGAACTCAATTAAGTGGAGATGGGTGTGCCCGCGGATCCTCAGTAGATGGCGGGTGCGTCAATGGGCTTACTATTGATCTGATACCACTTATTAATCAAGTTAATACAAAAATAATTTCTTCTACTGATCTGAAATATGCACCATTTCCTAAAGGTATCGAATACTCAGTTAAATTGGATTTGGGTTATTTCATCAAAGCAATTAGTGGATGGTTTTTCAATCGGATTGAGAATCCCGAAATTTATAGATGGGATCCGTGGAACAATCCATTGGATGGAAATAACCCTCCTGGAATTTTGCAAATATCAGGCGCTCCTTCCGTAATTCCAATTGGGATTACTGATGCATTCAACACGACAGCAATTCCAAATTCTTTTAGAAGCAAGGTATGTACAACTGAACCCACGGCTTGCACTCAAGCCGGTTTATCTTTCGGAAAAGCAATTGGAATTGGAAGCGAAGGTGAGGGCAGCATTCTTGATCCATCCCCAACCCTCCTGAGCGAATTGGAGGCTATTCCGGGCGGTGTAAAAACACTTGGCTATCAATCCAGATGGA
This sequence comes from uncultured Actinomycetes bacterium, assembly GCA_903902965.1. Taxonomy (GTDB): domain Bacteria; phylum Actinomycetota; class Actinomycetes; order Nanopelagicales; family Nanopelagicaceae; genus UBA3012. Next base: position 3,358 of record CAIUXE010000029.1, on the reverse strand, counting down.
GTTCTAAGACGGCATGGCTTGAACAGTTAACTGGCGTAAATGCCGATGCATTATCTTGCCTAACTAAAGGTAGATTTTTTCTGGGTTCTGTAAGTTCGAATGCAACGCTTTTCCAAACAACTCCCCCAGTTTGGGATCCATCGACGCAATCATTTGCTTTCCAAGTCGCGGCTCCACATTCAGATCCAAAAGGTAATTTAAATACTGGGAATTACACGATGCATATACCAATGACTCAAGCAAAGTGTCGCTGGGGTGAAGATGTTGCTAATGCAAAAGTACAGATTTCAGTTGTTAGTGCAAATGGTGATACTAAAGTAACCACCGTCTCATCAATTATTGAAAATGGAATGCTGAAATTTGTGGTTTCTGGAATTACATACTCATCACCACTTATTAGAATTAAGCTAATTCAAAAAGAAATCGGCGAGAATAAGAGCCCTGCACAGGTTGCAAAAAAATTGAAGACAATTACCTGCACTAAGGCCAAGAACAATCGAAAAATCTCTGCGCTAAAACCTAAATGTCCGACTGGCTGGACTCTTAAGAAGTAAAACTAAAAACGAACTGCAGCACTTTTTGTAGCAAGGTCATGCAACCCGCGTCCCTCTTTATTTTGAATTACCGCTGGAACAACAAGCAAGATTAAAAAGGTGCGCAACAACGCACCGAGTGGAGCAATATTTTGCAATGTGTTTACATCAATGATTCGAATCCCCCGCAAGCGTTGACCAGCTGAAGAACCAGTAAGGGCAGTCAATATTGCGACCTGGAAAAAGAAAAACAACAGAGTCCAGCTCCGGTCCAACAAAAGGCTGGCCACAAAAAGTGAGCCGATCCAATCGATGGTGATCGCTTGAGCCCTTCGCCAAGTTGAGGCGATCGGCAGCGGGAAGCCCCCTCCTTCTGGGTCTTCAGGGCTAAAGCCAGCGGAATCCATGGGCAGATCATAGGGCTAAGGCACGGCTTGAGGGTCTGTAACAATGCCGAAACATTCGGGTTATCTCTTGGGCACCCTTACCGCGTATCTTTTCCCCTGTTGATACTTCAACCTCAGTGTCGAGGGCGGGTAAAACTTTCCGATTTAAGCAACGCGATCAACCGGAGGAAAAATGTTTAAGAATGCGGCTGAAGTTTTTGATTACATCAAGAAGAATGATGTCAAATTAGTCGATGTACGATTCATCGATCTTCCTGGTATTCAACATCACTTTAACGTGCCAGTGGAATCATTTGATGAGGCAGTCTTCACCGATGGTTTGATGTTTGATGGTTCATCTATTCGCGGATTCCAAGCAATCCATGAATCAGATATGAAATTGTTCCCAGTTCCAGAATCTGCATACATCGATCCATACCGCAAAGAAAAAACATTAATCATTCTCTTCTCTGTACATAATCCAATTGATAACACTCCATACTCTCGCGATCCTCGCGGTGTTGTTGCTAAAGCTGTTGAATTTATGCGCTCTACCGGAATTGCTGACACTGCATTTTTTGCACCAGAAGCAGAGTTCTACGTATTCGATTCAGTTAGATTCCAAACTGGCATGAACGAGTCATTCCACCACATCGATTCATACGAAGGTGCATGGAATACCGGAATTGAATATGACGCCGATGGAACTCCAAACCGTGGATATCGCACTCGAATCAAGGGTGGGTATTTCCCAGTTTCACCAACAGATCAATTCGCTGATCTTCGCGATGAGATGGTTATGAAACTTGGCGAAGTTGGATTACTTGTTGAGCGTTCACACCATGAAGTTGGAACCGCTGGCCAAATGGAAATCAACTACCGCTTCACCGATATTTTGACTGCTGGTGATGATGTAATGAAATTTAAATACGTCATCCGCAACACCGCATGGGCAAATGGCAAAACTGCAACTTTCATGCCAAAGCCACTCTTCGGAGATAACGGCTCAGGTATGCACGTTCACCAATCACTTTGGAAAGATGGCGTGCCATTGTTCTTCGGTGATGGATACGGCGATCTTTCAGATATGGCACGTTGGTATGTTGGTGGATTGTTGAAGCATGCTCCATCACTTCTTGCTTTCACCAACCCAACCGTTAACTCTTACCGTCGTTTAGTTCCAGGCTATGAAGCACCTGTAAACCTTGTTTACTCAGCTCGTAACCGTTCTGCATGTATCCGAATTCCAATTACCGGTTCTAATCCAAAGGCAAAGCGAATCGAATTCCGTTGCCCTGATCCTTCATCAAATCCATATCTAGCCTTCGCAGCGATGTTGATGGCCGGTCTTGATGGAATCATCAACAAGATTGAGCCACCTGCCCCAGTTGATAAGGATCTTTACGAATTGGAAGGCGAAGAAGCTGCTTCCATTCCACAAGTTCCAGGATCACTGGATGTAGTTCTTGATAATCTTGAAAAAGATAATGATTTCTTAACCCGTGGAGGCGTCTTCTCTAAAGATCTAATTTCTACCTGGATCGAATGGAAGAGAATCCAAGAAGTCGATTATGTTCGCCTTCGTCCACACCCAGCAGAGTTTGAGCTTTACTACGATCTCTAAAAAAATTAAAAATACCCCCGTTGCTAACCTTTATAGGTTTAGTACCGGGGGTATTTTTTATTTATCAGTAAGGTGGAGCAGTGAGTGCCCAATCTGCAAAAGTTCGTAAAGCCTTAGATGCGGCTGTCGAAGCTATCGGAGGTTCGGCACGTGATGGTCAGATCGAGATGGCTGAAGCGGTAGCAAATGCACTATCTGATCGACATCATTTAATTGTTCAAGCAGGCACCGGAACTGGAAAGTCGTTGGCTTATCTTGTGCCAGCTTTAGTTCACGGTAAGAAAGTATTAGTTGCAACTGCAACTCTCGCGTTGCAAAGGCAGTTAGTTGAACGCGACCTTCCAAGAGTTGCTCCAGCATTGTCAAAAGTTTTGGGTCGAGACATAAGTTATGCCATCTATAAAGGCATCGGAAATTATCTCTGTCTACAAAAGATGAATAGCGGGCAAGCAGATCCCGATGGCGAATTTTTGATGGAACTTGGCGCTCTTGAAGGGCAAAGTAAATCTCTGCGAGAGTGGATTAAAGACCCTGATGCAACTGGAGATCGCGATGATGCGCCTGAAGTTGATCGAAAAGTTTGGTTAGCAAACTCTGTTTCGGGACGTGAATGCGTTGGTGCTGATAAATGCGCATTTGGGCAAAGTTGTTTTGCCGTTAAAGCAAAGGAAGCGGCGCAAGTTGCTGACATCGTGGTTACCAACCACACCTTGCTGGCAATCGAAATAGTTGAATCGCACCCGATCCTGCCTAACCGTGATGCCGTCGTACTTGATGAAGCGCATGAGTTTCTAGATAGAACAACTCAAGCAATT
>CAIUXE010000028.1 GCA_903902965.1 uncultured Actinomycetes bacterium | reverse complement strand
GAAGAGTGGCGAATGGCGCAAGATGAGTCGAAATGCATGGCTTTGGTCAGCAATCGCTGGCGTATTTCTTGCTCTGCACTTCATCTGTTTTTTTGCATCGATGCGTTTAACAAGTGTTGCAAGTGGTGTTGCAATAACTGCGGTGCAGCCGATATTTGCCGCAATTTGGGTGCGCATGCGCGGGGCTCAAGTAGCCATGCAAGTTTGGCTTGGCATGGCCATATCGATGGTTGGCGTTTTGATTATTACTGGGATTGATTGGCAGTTATCAACAAGAGCTGTAGTCGGAGATTTAGTTGCTTTACTTGGAGCAGCATTATCAGCTGCTTATGTAATCGCCGGCGGACATGTACTTCGTGAAATTTCTACTACAACTTATACAACCGTTTGTTATTTTATTTGTGCTGCAACTTGTTTTGTGGTTGTGCTTTTTACTGATGCGCCGATTATTGATTATTCAACGCGTGAGTGGATGCTAGTTTTAGGATTGATATTAGGTGCACAAATTTTGGGACACACCATGTTTAATCAGGTACTACAAAGAGTTTCACCAACTGTTGTCTCTTTAATTGTGTTTTTTGAACTCCCGGTCGGTGCTTTGTTGGCGGTTTGGTGGTTAGACCAAATTCCACCAGCTGGAGTGATTCCAGGTGTAATTTTGTTGTTGATCGGATCCGGATTTGTGGCTACGAAATCGGCTTCGCTACAGGTTGCTCAGGTGCAGAAAGATGATTGATTTACATACACATACGACGGCTAGCGATGGCACTGATGAACCTTTTGAGATGTTAGAAAATGCCCGAAAAGCCGGATTAACCATGGTGGCAATGACCGACCATGACACCACCGAAGGATGGCGTGAAGTTCGATCGAAGAGAGATCAAATTCCAGCCGGGCTAACCATTATTCCTGGTGCTGAAGTTTCCACTCGTACGCAATTGGGAATGAGTGTTCATATAGTTGGACTTTTGTTTGATGCAGAAAATATACAACTAGCCAAGTTGTTAGCGGATACCCGAGATGATCGAATTCCGCGGATGGAAAAAATGGTGGAAAAGTTACAAGTGGCGGGTTATCAGGTAACGATGGAAGATGTCGAAGAGGTAAAACCTGTTGGCGCCACACTTGGTCGCCCACATTTAGCTGATGCATTAATTAAAAATGGAATTGTGGGTTCACGTGATGAAGCTTTTGCCGAGTTATTGCACAACAATTCTGAGTTTTATGTTTCACATTGGGCGCCATCACCAGTGGAAGCAATTAAGGCAATTGCAGCTGCTGGAGGAGTTTCGATTTTGGCGCACCCTTTTGCGGAAAAAAGGGGAGCAGTTTTATCTTTTGGTGAGGTAACTGATCTAGCTGCTGCTGGGCTAAATGGGATTGAACGGAATAAGCGGGACCAAGATGAAGCTGCTCACAGCAAAATTGATCAATTATCCAGTGAACACAATTTAATTAAGGTCGGATCAAGTGATTACCACGGTTCGGCGCGCGCAAATCAATTGGGAGAAGAGCAAACTCCGCTTGATCTCTGGGAGAATTTAGCCAGCAAGGCAAGTGGAGATGAGGTATTCACTCGATGAATGCATGGACTTTTGGCGTACAAGTATTCGTGACTCTTTTTGTGATTATGGACCCACCAGGGGTTGTCCCAATTTTTCTCGGTCTAGTTTCTCCATTCACTGAAAAGGAAAGACGTAAACTTGCAGTTAAGACTGCCATTGTTTCTTTTACCGTCATCATAACTTTTGCATTATTTGGCCAATTTATATTGGGCTATTTGAAGATCTCCCTTCCAGCGATGCAAGGTGCTGGCGGATTGCTGTTACTTCTAGTGGCTCTTGAATTGTTGACTGGAAAAAATGAGAAAAAAGGCGAACAGCCTGGGCCAAGTGATGTAAATGTTGCATTGGTTCCATTGGGAACACCACTGCTTGCTGGTCCGGGTGCAATTGTTGCCACAATAATCTTTGTTAAACAGATCGAAGGCGTTGCAATGGGTGTCGCACTCTTTGCCGCAATTGGAGTTTTACATTTAGTACTTGCCATAATTTTGAGATATTCAACTGGAATAATTAAGGTCATAAAAGCATCCGGAGTGACTTTAATTGCAAGAATTGCGGGCTTATTACTTGCTGCAATTGCAGTACAAATGATTGCTAACTCAGTTACCGCTTTTATCGCAGCCTGAAAATGCGAAAAATCTAATGAGCGATCAACCAACTTTTGATGGGATGCCTACAAAGCTATTTTCATGTACCCCGTCGCGGCTTGATACCTGGCTGGATTGCCCGCGTAAATATCGTTACACATACATAGATACTCCTCGCCCACCTCGAGGTGGTCCATGGGCTCATGCCAGTATGGGAGCAGCGGTTCATAATGCATTACGCGAATGGTGGACTAAGCCTCTGGAGGAGCGAACCTCTCAAGTAGGAGAAGTTTTACTAACCAAGTTTTGGCGCACCGATGGATTTAAAGATGATGAACAAGCAGAACGATCTTTTGTGCGAGCTAAAGCCTGGATTACAAATTATTTAAAAACAGTCGATATCAATGATGAACCACGTGGCTTAGAAAGAACTGTAAGTGCAACTACAGAAACTCTTTCATTATCAGGACGCGTTGACCGAATTGATGAACGTGATGGCGAATTAGTAATTGTTGATTACAAAACAGGGCGAAATGCACCAGAAGTTGATGATGTTGCCTCATCTCTTGCATTAGCAATTTACGCAGTTGGCGCTGCGCGAACAATGCGGATGAAATGCACAAAAGTTGAACTCCACCACCTGCCTTCTGAAACTGTGGTTGCTTATGACCACTCGCCAGAATCTTTAAATCGCCATATAAAACGGGCTGAATCAATTGCGCGCGAAGTCCAAGCCGAAGCGTTAAAACCAGAAAGTGACGGTAATTACCGACCAAATCCTTCGGCTCTTTGCGGCTACTGT
>CAIUXE010000027.1 GCA_903902965.1 uncultured Actinomycetes bacterium | reverse complement strand
TTGAATGTTAGTCCTGAGTGAACTTCTTTTGGAATGATTGAATACACAGCATCAGTCATTCCTCTTAACCAAACTGCATTTCCTTTTGTAAGATTGATCTCAATATTGTAAGCATCAATTACTTTAACGCCTGATGGCACTCCGGTGAGCTTAGTGTTTAAGTCAGCACAACCATCTACCGCTTCCCACAATGCAGGTGCGTAACCAATGTAGTTTTTAACGTTCATGCGACAGTTGAAACCAACTGTTTCGGCAACATCTTCAGAATCAAATGTTGAGCCATCGCTGAATTTGACGCCTTTACGAAGTTCGAATGTGAATTTCTTCGCATCTTTCGAGATTGTCCACTTAGTTGCTAAATCAGGCAAAATAGTTTTTTCATCTTTTGCGATTTTAACTAAGTTATTAAATAGTAAAAAGTTGACAAGATGATCGGTACCAGAGCTATTTCGACTTGGTCCGAAAGCATTTGACCAGTCACCCATGCGCGTCATACGAAGCACGGTTGGGGTTGCAGGTGCTGCTGGTTTTGCCGCAGGCTTAGCTGCAGGTTTCTTTGCAGCAGGTTTGGCAACAGGTTTCTTCGTTGCTGCACCAGCTGGCGAAATTGAAGAAAGGGTTAAGGCTAACGCCGCTGCTAGGCCGACTGCTAAACCTTTCCGGATAACTCTTTGCATACATTCCCCCTTTGAGGATTGCTCACTTAGGAAGCGAAGACGACCCGCGCTACCTGTTGATGAAGTTTGCTGAAAGGTATGCGAATATTTGGATTAGGGGTAGCACTAAAATGACCAAATAATTGATCAAAGTATTAATATTTGTGCTGTTGTGAAAAGGTACTTGGTATTCATAGTATTAAAACAATTTGTTACCTAAATGAACAAGTACCTTTTTACTTGAATTTTGCGTTTAGTTCAGGCTTCAATACGACCCCAAGTCCGGGAGCGTCCGGCAAGTGAACGACACGTCCGTCACTATTTAGCGGAGTCTCAATAATTCCTGCGGTGTAGTAATACTCACCGATGATGTCAGACGGAAAACGCATAGATAATCCGGGCATTGCGCAAGCAACTTGAAGTTGGGCTGCTGCTCCGACACCACATTCACCATTTGATCCGATTACCGAATCCAACCCAAATGCATCTGCAATTCTTCCCATTTCCACAGCTCGAGAAGGGCCGCCGCTCTTGCCTACATAAATACTTATAACATCCGCTGCCTCTGCGCGAAGTACCGCAACTAAGTTATCTAGCGTGAAAACACTCTCATCTGCAACAACTGGAATTCCCAACTCTTTTAATTCGTGCATTCCTTGCAAATCCCCAGCAGCTACTGGTTGCTCTAGAAAAGCTGGGTTGTGTTCTCTCATTAGCGAGACAGCAAGTCGCGCTTCAGATCTGCGGTAGCCGGTATTTGCATCGGTTCCAAGGAAAGTATCTTTGCCCACAAGTTGCCTGGCATATGCAAAACGGTCACCGTCATCGACTGGATCTTTACCAATTTTTAATTTAAATGCTCCGAAACCCATTTTGGTCGCAGCTTCATACACATGCTTAATTCTTGCTTTGTCACCGCTTAATGAGAATTTAATTGGCACCTCAGTTCGAATTGCTCCGCCAAGTGCATCTGCCATTGTTATATCTAGTGATCGGGCATAAGCATCCCAAAGTGCGGTTGCCACACCGGCTTTTGTAAATGGGCTAGCCGCCAATGCAATCTCTACTTTTGAAAGCAAGTTCTCTACTGGTGAAATTGATTGGCCAATTAAAATTGGCATAAGCACTGTTCTGATTGCATGCTCGGCTGTTCCGCTGTCTTCTCCACTCCAGCCAAGAGTTCCGCTGACTTCTCCAATTCCTTCGATGCCTGAGGACAGGATGATTTTTACAATTAGAAAATTAGAATGATCATGTGTTCCACTCGATCCCTGTACAACAAGAGATGGGTGCACAATTGGATCAACGTTTAGAGTTTGAATAGATTTAATGGTGGCTTTAACAGCGGATGATGTCATGGGCTCAGTCTTACATGAAGGCCAATAAACTTGCTACTACTTTTAACAATAAAACTTTCAATTAAAATGCGAAATTTCAGGCTTTGCAACCTCTTAAAGTCTTCCTAATACAAATTCCAGTGCATTACGGGTGATTAATGCGACTTGGTCATCTACAGGAAGAGATGCAGTCCAATTGATAGATCCGACGCTAATTACTACTCCGCCACTGTTAGTTTCAAGAGTTACCAATTCGGCACCGGCTCCCTCTCCATTTAATCCCCGTGCATGCAATCTGGTGCTAGCTGGAGTATTTGAATCGCGTTTATCGGTTTCATGACCGGAAGCACCACCTGGGCAACGCGAGACTAGAGATTTAAATCCAAACTTATCTCCATTTTTTAATTTGGTGTTTGTAAATATCGGATGATCAACATCTATCACTTCATATGGTGCGCCAGTGCCCATCCCGGCAAAGCTCATTACAACTCCTAACAAAGAGCTCTCTACTTCATGGCGAATACCGAATCTGCTTGGAATTAATGCACCTTCACCGCTGTAAGCCCTGTGCGGCAACCAATCTGACAGGTCCATATTGTGAACAGTCATTTCATCATCATTTAGATCAACACTACAGTTGATGCCATTACCGCCAAGGTAAAGTAGTTTTCCTCCCTTGTTTTGTACCCAATCCTTTAATTTTTCATACATGTTTATCGTCCAGTACTCAGGGTGAGTACTCAGGATTAAAACTTTGTATTTTTCTAAATCTAATTCGCCAATATCAAATTGGTTCTCGGAATAAAGGTCATATTCGTATTTTTCTTTTTCCATCCAACCTAGCAATCGCCATTCTCCAGCAGCTACATGCTCTGAACCAATTCGTTTAATTGGGTCTGTGATTTTGCTTTCAAGTTCTTCGCTGTTAACTGGTTCGGGCCGATCAAAAGATAAAGGCTCAAATGAATTTCCCACCCACCAAATCGCCCCTGTTGGTCTGAACCAAGGTGATGATTGGGTTGGAGAAACTGTTGGCGCATCGGGCAGCTTATTTGCTGCAACATAATTACTTCGTCCACCCCAATCGTTATATGCATTCCAGCAAATATTGGAAGTCAGAATTGCAATCTCTTTTTCTTTTACCTTTTTCCCAGGTGCAACAATCCAAGGGAATGAAAAAGTCTCGCCACTGGAAGATTTCATGTGAAAGTAATAAAGACCACTTTTTTCTGGAGCAGTAACACTTAACGCCTCGAGATCAGGCGCATAATCAAAACGTTCGTGGTTCCACTTCACACCAATTTTGGATATGTCACCATCGGGCAATGTTTGGGAGTCTCCAGAGGGGGCAGAAGCTGCGAACCTGCCGATATCGCGAATGAACTCTTTTTCCCATCCATAACGCCATAGCGAAATTTCCACTGGCTCATGAGCGGAAAATCGAATTTCACCGACGTCGCCACTCCGACTCCACTTAGGCCAGATGTAACCAACTAAAGACTTAGACATTAATCGAAATTGATGTGGCTCCATATTTCTAGAAATATTAACTTTTGAAATTTTTGACCCGAAATTTGGATGAGCAAGAGCTACCTCATATTCACCCGGCGCTAAATCAAGATTAACTGCACCTGAAGCACTTGATCGCGCTTCAATTCGAGTTCCATCTGTTATTTTCTTAAACTCTAATTGTGCATCTGCAATTGCGATGAACATCTCATCACTTACAAATCCAATAACCATTTTTATCTCAACGGCAATTCGTATGCAGTATTTAAATAAATCTGGGCAGCATCACCCATATCTTTTATAGAAATAAACTCATCAGGCAAATACTTCCAATCACCTGGTCCAAATACCAATGCTTCAAGTCCTATCGCTGACATATCAGCGGTGTCTGTAACAAATGCCTGTGTAGGCATTTTTGTGATTACTTCTATTTCACTTCCCCTGACTTTTTTGTAAGAATTACTGAGTGCTGTCATTAATGTACTCTCTTTTTTCCCGACGAAAGATTTTTGTACTGCTGTTAATTTAATCTTATAAGTGCAACCATCGACAGCAAATTCGTCTACTAATTTTTTAAGATCATCGTAAACAGTTTCACGAGTCATATCAGGAAGAGTTCGCACGTCACCCAACATGGACGCTTCGGGAGCAATACATCCTGCAGCAATTCCGCCATTCAAAACTCCAACTAATACTCTAGGGAGATCAGTAAGTACTTCATGATTTTTGTGTGTCAATTTGATTTGTGGAATTTTTGAATAAATTGCCACGGCGGCACTAAGTGCATCAACGCCATCTTCAATTCTGGAGATATGTGATGCTTTGCCTGTTACGGTTATCTTGAATTTTACGGCCCCTCCGTGCGTATAAACGACCCCCATATTTGTCGGTTCTCCACAAATTCCAAAACCTTCAAATGGCCCTTCGGATGCTAAAACATATTTAGCACCCAATCCAACAGTGTCGTGGTGCATAACGGCGTGCAAAATAATGTCTCTTGGTAATGATTTATCTTTAGCTGCACTTTCGATAGCAGCAACCATCGAAGCTAAACCGCCTTTCATGTCCGAAGCGGCAGCGCCAAATAACTTATCTCCTTCAATCCAACCTTCGAGTGGATCTCGTGACCAGCCACCTAAGTGATAAGCACCATCCATATGTGCATTTATTACCAATGGAAGTTGAGAAGAATCTCTGCCAGGGACCCGGACAATAACATTTGGCCTACCGGCGACAACATCTTCGTCATGAACCTGTAATCCATTACTTCTAAGACGATCTGCCAGATACTGAGCGAGAGCACCTTCGTTATCTCGATCTGTTTGGTAACTTATTACATCTTTCGCCAGGCTTAATAAACTTTTGCGATTAACTTGCATCGGATTTGCCATTTCAAGAGCATAAATCTTTCTGTCTAGATTTAAAACTCTAAAATATCTAATTAATACTAACTAAAATACTAATAAAAATATCCTTAATCACCGCCTGAAACTCTGGAATCGACGTAAATTTTCAGGCATACTCCTCGCAAGGCAAATTTATTTTTGACAGGAGAATTGAAATGAACCCAGATGATAAGTTGAAGAATTTGAGCCAGGCACCTGATGCGCCATTCGCTATAACTTTGGCTCCAATTAGATATATGGGGAAGAATTTTTATGCTTCCGGTCAAGTATCAAAACGAGGTGACGCGATGCTCGCCACTGGACTTGTTGGGCGTGAAGTAGATATGAAGCTAGCCCAAGAATGCGCTTGGCAATGCGCGGTAAATGTATTGGAATCGGTTCAAAAAGAACTTGGATCACTAGATAAAATTGAGTACGTAGTACGTCTAGGTATTTACGTGGCCAGCGCCGATAATTTTTCAGAGCAACACCTTGTAGCTCATGGCGCAAGCCAAGTTATCTTGAATGTTTTTGGCCCTGAGCGCGGATCTCATACCCGTACCGCTATTGGCGTGAAATCCTTGCCACTGAACAGCCCTGTTGAAGTGGATGCCATTTTCCGGATAAAGAGTTGATTCAAAAACTCTTTAAAGGTGGCCTAGTTGCCGATGGAACTGGTTCGGCTTTAGCCAGAGTTGACGTAGCTGTTAAAGAGGGCCAGATCGTCGAAGTTGGCAATATTGATGTAAGTGCTGATGAAGTTATTGACATAACAAATCTCATCTTGGCTCCCGGTTTTATAGATATTCACACTCATTCCGATTTAACTTTGCTTTCTAATCCACTTGCCCAAAGCAAAATTCGACAAGGTATTACAACTGAGGTAATTGGTAATTGCGGTTTCGGTGTAGCACCTAATCCAGTTGGAGAAGCAAGTGATCTTCTTCGAGCTGCGGTGGCATATTTGGATTTGGACCCAGAAATCAAATGGAACTGGACTGACCTAGCGGGATACCTAAAGGTGTTGGAGAAATCTGGGACCTCAGTAAATGTTGCAACTCTTGTTGGACATATTCCAATTCATGCTTCTGTAGTTGGTTTTGGAAAAGATCCAGCAACTCCACAAGAAATAAAAAAGATGCAAGAGTTGTTACGGGAAAATATGAGTGCCGGCGCATTTGGTTTTTCAACTGGATTGAACTATTCCCCTGTTTCATATGCTTCACAGGAAGAACTCATTGGTCTTGCAACTGTTGTAAAGGAATTTGACGGAATTTTTGCTTGTCACATGCGTGAGTATGGGGACGACTTGATGAAATCTATGAACGAGTTGCTTAGCGTCACGAGAGCAACTGGAGTGCGGACTCAAATTTCTCATCTCGTTACTTTTGGAAAACGCAATTGGGGTTCTGTCTCACGTGCATTAGAACTTTTAGACCAAGCAAATCAAGATGGCTTTGAAGTGGATGCAGATGTTTACCCGTACATTGCTGGGAATTGTCCCCTAACCCAACTTCTTCCATATTGGGCTCAAGAGGGTGGAGATTCAGTTATGCGGGATCGAATGAAAGATAAATCTGCCCGTACAAAGATCATTTCTCATTGGATTGAAAGTGAAGTTATTTGGTCTAACATTCAAATTGCAAACGTAATATCTGGCAGAGAAGATTTAATTGGACGAAAAATTTCAGATATAGCTGAATCGCTGTCGATTGAGCCAGATATTCTTGCTCTGGACTTGCTGGGCGACATGGGCAACGCTCTCGGGATAATTGCATTTGGCCGCGCTGAAAGCGATGTCAAATCTGTTTATGCACATCCGCGTTCAATCGTTGGATCCGACGGACAATCTTTAGATCCAAATGGCGTAACTGGAAGCGGAAGCCCACATCCTCGTTCGTATGGTTGTTACCCGAGATTGCTGAACGGTTACACGGGTGCATCTGGCATCTCCCTTGAAAGAGCTATACATATTTCCACACAAGCAGCGGCAAATAAACTTCGAATAAAAGATCGTGGAACTATTAAAGCTGGCAATAGAGCTGATTTGGTGGTCTTTAATCCACTTGAAATTCGTGATTTAGCAACTTATGAACAACCTCAACAATATCCGATTGGAATTCCACACGTTATTGTAAATGGTGAATTTGCCATTAAAGATGGCTTGCACACAGGGAAATTAGCGGGGAAGGTTATTCGTTTCTAGTTGAAAAATTAGGTTGTCAACATACTAAACAACGAGCGAACCATGGCCGCTGCTTGAGCCCTATTTTTTACTTGCAGCCTTTCATATATTTTAATGGTTTCATAACGAGCAGTTGATTCACTAAAGTTTAAAGTCTTAGCAATTTCCCGATTTGTTAAACCATCAGCAATCATTTTTGCAATAGATAACTGGCGATCTGACATATGAAATTTCTTTTGTAAATCATTCGACTCCTGAAGATTGGTCGAATTATCTACTCTGCCGGCATCTCTTAAGCCAGTTGTATTTCTATTCGACTCAAACTCTTGAAACATCATAGATTGAACTATCAAACTTAATGAAGTAAATAACTGTCGACCAAAGTCATCCATTGCGTGATCGTTATCAAAAGACCAAACTACTGATCCACTCAAGCGCTCTTGATTTACGAGAGGGAAAGCCATTAGTGAATTCATCCAAGGGATGTATGAAATCCAGGCACGCAAATAACTGCTATAGCAATCTAATTCTTTTCTTGATTCAAGGAAAACTGCTTTGCCGGTGAGCATTGCATCTACTGAAGGCAATTTTTCCTCGATAGTAGTATAAATATTTTGCAATTTTATTGCTTCGGTTGGATATCCATGTGCTGCAAAATGACGAGCTTGATCATTTTCATCAATTATCATAATTGAGATTGCTCGCAACCCTAAATAACTTGGGCTTCTTAAAATTAAGGTTTGTAACATTCTAGAATCTGGGGCTCCATGTCCCAATTTGTTCAACCATTCAATCATCCAGAGCAAATGAGAAGTGTGATAAAAATTTTCTGGCTCAACACCCTCGTTAAATTCTTTTATTGCACGCAGACCCACTAATTGAGCATTAGAAGCTATGTGATCTGGCACTTTAACCCCTCCGAGTAAGGGGAACGGTAGGTGCCGGAAAGGTCCACGTCAATGGATTTATTGAAGAAATTGACCGATTTCTAGCAAAATATCGGGGTTTGAGAGGGATCCCAGATTTCGAATCTTTCGCTTGTGCGCTAGATCCGCGACCGCCACCTCCGCTAATTTTCCATTAAAAGTCCTTGGTAAATCCGATACAAAGAAGACCTCTGCGGGCATGTGCCGCGGAGAACAATTACTCCTAATTTCTGTTCTGATTTGTTTAATGTAACTTTCCTGATCTGTAATTTTAGGAGCAACAACTAATAGGACTATCCGCTCATCACCATTCCATGGCTGAGTGAAGGCAAGCGCTCCAGAAATATCAGTCAGTGAAGTAAGTGCCGAATAAATCTCACCTGTGCCGATACGAACTCCACCAACATTTAGCGTTGCATCAGATCTGCCATGAACTACATATCCGCCTTCTGGTGTACGCGATACTAAATCACCATGTACCCAGATATTTTCCCAACGATGAAAATACGCATCTTTAAAACGTTGCCCGCCTTGATCTTTCCAAATACCAAGAGGGACTGTTGGGAATGGGGATTTACAAACTAATTCGCCCACTTGATTCTCTTCAGAAGGATTCCCATCCTCATCCCAACAATCAATATTCATGCCAAGTAATGCGCCTTGCATCTGACCTGCGAAATAAGGAAGCAAAGGGTTTGGCCCCATAAATGAACCGACCAAATCTGTTCCGCCCGAGAATGGAGAAATCAAAACTTTGCCATCAAATTGATCACTCAACCATTGCGCTGTTACTTGAGAAAGTGGAGAGCCAGTAACCATAATGACTCTCAATTCAGGTAAGCCACCTAAAACTTTTAAATCAGGGTGTTGTTCGCGGATCAAATCTAATAACCTAGCTGAAAGTCCAAGGTGAGTTAATTTCTGTTCTCGCGCAAAATGAAATAAGCGCAGTGAATCTGGAAATGTCGGTGCTCCATCAAATAAAACTAGATCTGCTCCCGTGGCAAGAACGGATAGCTCCCAATTCCACATCATCCAACCGGTAGTCGTATAAAAACAAACACGATCACCAGCCTTGATATCACAATGTAATTTCATTTCCACTAGATGCTTAAGCAAAACCCCACCGCTTCGATGCAATAAACCTTTTGGCGCACCAGTAGTTCCTGACGTAAACAAGACATATGCAGGGTGATCAAAATTTCTTTTTGCAAAACTGGCTTCCTTGGATTCTGATGTTGCGGCGGACCATAAAACTGCGTTTGACAATTCATTGTTTTCGCTTAATCCGATGATTAATTTAAGCGAGGGAAGAGCTTTCGCAACTTCTGCCACCATCTGACTGCGATCTAACTCTTTACCTTGCCAAGGGTAAGAATTGCTAAAGACTAAGACTGTTGGTTCGAGTTGAGAAAAACGTGACAGGATCGCATCGGCACCAAACTCTGGAGATGCGGTAGCAACTGTTGCTCCGACTCCAAAACCAGCCAATGTAGTAACTAATACTTCTATTCCAACCGGAAGAATTGCAACTACCCGATCAGATTCGCTAATTGCTTGTTTATTAAAAGTGTTAATTAAAGCTGAAACCATATTCACTAATTCTTTGTGACTCAGAGTTTCGCCTAAATTTTCGATATCCGCTTCTTTAACGACAGATACTCCGCCGCCACCAGATAAGAGGTTTTCGAGATGGCTTAACTTCGCATCAGGAAAATAATTTGCTTCGGGTAATTTACTTGGAATCTCAGTGCGTTCCCCTTTTTCTCCAATTACCCCAAAGAAATCCCAAACTTCAGACCAAAACTGATCTGAATGGTCTACAGACCACTGTTGTAATTCTCTTAAATCTTTTATCTGATATTTGACTTCAACTATTTCAAAAAACTTCTTTAGTGCCACACCGCTATCTGCACCTGGCACCCAAGTGGGTCTTTTCACCGAGCAGTCCATCCATTATCAATTCCAAAAGAGGAACCACTTATTGAATTTGAATAAGGACCACATAGGTACAGCGCGAGTTGGGCTATCTCTTCTGGTTCGATCAAGCGCTTTATCGCAGATGGTGCCAACATGATTTCATCAACTACCTGTGCTTCAGAAAGGTTATTTATATCTGCTTGCGATTTAATCTGCTTTTCAACTAAAGCAGTGCGTGCATATGAAGGGGCAATAGTGTTTGCGGTAACTCCATGCGGGCCACCCTCAAGTGCAGTTACTTTCGTTAAGCCTTCAAGTCCATGCTTAACCGTTGTGTATATGGATTTGTAAGGAGATGCGATATGGCCATGGATACTTGAGATTCCAATGATTCTCCCCCATTTTTTGGCGTACATATGTGGGAGAACCTTTTGGGTTAGATAAAACGGAGTCCGCAACATCAACGAAAACATTAAATCTGCTTGTGCTAGTGGGAATTCTTCGATCGGTGCAACATGTTGAACTCCTGCGTTATTAATCAAAATATCAATCTCTAAATTATCTGGAAAGTGTTTTTCGGGAGTACTCAGATCAGCAACTTTTGTCGTTACCTTAATCTCTTTCGCTAACTCCTCGAGGGTTTGTGGATTTGAATCAACGGCCAATACATCAGCACCTGCTTCAACAAACGTAATTACACATGATTTGCCAATGCCACTTGCCGCGCCTGTGATCATAACTTTCTTGCCTATTAAGAAATTTTGATCAGTATTTTTCATCGGTGGTGCCCCACTTCGCTAAACGTTCGCAATATCCGCAATCCATCACTTGGCCAAACAGACAAAGTAGTGATTGAGCAAGGCGCTGCATCTAAATGAAACACAGCTGCACCCGGAGCCATTAATGTAATTCTGGCTATCTCTCGAATCACAACATTGTGAGTCACTACGCAAACTTTTTTACCTTCATATTTTGCGGCAACGTAATCAATTGCTGCATCCACACGCTCGCCCACTTCATCAAATGATTCACCATTAGGTGGTTCATAACCAGATGAGTTAAGCCAGAGTTGGGCTTCGACAGGAAATTTTGCTTTGATCTCTTGAAAAGTAAACCCGTCCCAATCACCAAATGCACACTCAAGCCAGGTCGAATCCTCTTCAACACTCAATCCGGTAGCTTTACTAATCGCTTCCGCAGTTTGTTTCGTTCGCAACATAGGGGATGCAATTAAGACATCTGGTTTAATTTTGGCGATTTCGCGACCGACATTTTCTGCTTGGGTAAATCCGATTTCGTTTAGCGAAGGATTAGTGCCGTTAGCTCCTGAAAATGCTCGACTATTTGTTAGCACTGTTTCTCCATGGCGCACGAAGTAAAAAGTTGTGGCCGCTTCGCCAGAAGTTAAACGCTCAGTCATGAAATTAACTTGTTGAGAAGGATCAGCGTTTGGAGTAACAGCCCCATCCATTGCTCTATTTGCTAAATGATCTGCTGCTGAATTCTCTTCGCGTGGTATCCACGTGTATTTAACTAAGTTTGGCGCATGAACTTTTCGGGCTTGAGCAGCAAGGATTCGCATATCTGGGTGCTTAATCTGCCAACGTCCTGACATCTGTTCAATTACTAACTTGCTATCCATCCTTACATGAATTTGCGCTTCAGGATCAATCTCATTTGCCGCAGTTAACCCGGCGACTAATCCACTGTATTCGGCAACATTGTTTGTTGCTATTCCAATAAATTCAAATATCTCTCGTAATACTGCTCCGGTTTTTGCATCTTTTACAACTGCTCCAAAACCTGAAGGTCCAGGATTTCCACGAGAGCCACCATCGGCTTCAATAATTAATTCGCGGGCCATTAAATAAGTCCAGAATCAACAGTGCGAATCAGAATTCGGCGACACTCCTCACAACGCAGTACATCATCTGCAGGAGCTAGCTTGAACTTTTCGGCATCAATCGCAGTTAAATCTAAGTGACATCCAGTACACCGTTTACGAATAATCGCCGCAGCACCTACGCCTTCATTGCTAGCGCGTAATTTTTCATAAAGTGCTAAAAACTCTGCCGCAATCTTTCCAGCAATCATCGCTCTTTCTTCTTTTAGATTTTTCACGTTAAGCGCTAATTCACTTAACTGTTTATCCCGAGCAGCAGTTAATACTTCCAACTTTGCATCGGCATCGGAAATTACGGCTCGATACTCATTTGCCTTGTTTGTAATCTCATCAAGACGCATCATAATTTCTAATTCGATCTCTTCAAGATCATTTACCCGACGAGTGAGAGAGACTAATTCATGCTGTAAGTGTTCTAGATCCTTTGCAGAGCCTTGGCCAGATGCGAGTCGGGCTTCATCACGGGTTTTGCGAGTCCGTACTTGTTCTGCATCTGCTTCAGCTTTTGCAACTTCACGTTTCACATCGGCTTCATCAATTGAAACTAACCCAAGTTCACTATCGGTGCTTTGCTTCAAAGCTTCAAGTTCTGCGATTTGCGAATGCTCTGGAAGGTTTTTTGCTTTGTGATTCAGTAAATCAATCTCTGCATCGACTTTTTGTAAATCAAGTAAGTGAAGTTGATCTTCGGGCGTTGCCTTCATGAAAAACTCCACGGGTCCGTTGACAGTGTTGAAATCTTCATCTCAACCGAAGCGTACCCGCCGCTTGCTAGATCTTGAGCCAAAAGGGTTGCGGCTTGATTTAACCATGGCCATTCAGTGGCAAAATGTCCGGCATCGATCAAAGCCGGTGATCCACTTTCAATAGCTTCACTTACTGGGTGATGGCGAAGGTCAGCGGTCAGATATAGATCAACATCTGCACTTCGAACTTCCGCTAAAAGATGATCTCCGGATCCTCCAGAAACCGCAATTCGATTAATGATTTGTTCTGGATTTCCAAAAACACGGATTCCAGCTTTACTAATTGGCAAAATAGATTTTACTTTTGCTGCAAAATATTTTAACGAAATCGCTTCAGGCAATGTTCCAACGCGTCCGATATCACCAGGAAGCGGGGTTAAATTTGTTATGCCAAGTGCGCGAGCAAGTGCATCACTTACTCCGGGTGTTGCTTTGTCTGCATTTGTATGTGCAGTTAATAAAACAATTCCTTCACTTATTAATCTATCTTTTAGTGCAATTTTCCATGGGGCAATAACGATCGGTGGTTCACCCTCTAGAACTTCTGCTAACTCATGAAGTAAAAGTGGATGATGAGCGATGATGAAATCGGCGTTCCAAGCAATCGCCTCTGAAACCGTTGCAGGAAGAACATCGACGCAGAAATAAATTTTCTTAACTTCATTATTTAAATCACCGCAGACCACACCGACTCGGTCCCAAATCTCAGCCGCAGTGGGGTCGTAACGCTTATTAAGCAGATCTACTAGCTCGCTAGCTTTCATAGAATTACTCGCCATCTCGCCGTATTTGCGATTTATTTAATACCTAAAACCGACCCTATTTATAAATATTGGTGGGCGGTGAGGGTTTCGAACCCCCGACATTCTCGGTGTAAACGAGACGCTCTACCACTGAGCTAACCACCCAACGCCGCAAAGTCTAGCCGACTTAAATGGCTGCTAAAGCCGCCTTATATGCAGCAACATCGCGTGCTTCCCCTGGACCATTTACTACGCTCCAGCAGATAACCCCACTTTTATCGATGATGAAAGTTCCTCTGGTTGAGAAGCCACGCTCGTCTTGAAATACGCCATATTTTTTGGCTACTTCACCATGTGGCCAGAAATCAGCAAGTAATGAAAATTCATATTTCTCTGCATCTGCAAATGCTTTAAGTGAGTACATCGGATCGCAAGAAATTGCTAGCAATTCAACTTGATCATTTTGAAATGGCGCTAAATCATCGCGAAGTGCACAAAGTTCGCCAGTGCAAATTCCAGAAAATGCAAAAGGATAAAAAAGAACTACGACATTTTTTTTGTCGCGGAAAGAAGCCAGTGAAACTTTCTGCCCATGCTGATTTGTTAATTCAAAATCTGGCGCAACTGAACCGACGGCTGGTGAACTCATTTGATACTCCCTATTTGATTGATTTTTATTGAGATGAAGAAGTTGAAAAGTTAAGCGCTAATTACATCTTAAAGGCTTTAGCGGCGTCCTGCCTTCGGAGCCATCAACTTGGTTGCGCTCCAATCGGCGCTGACTGCGAAAGATGATGCTTGTGCCAAACCTGCAGTTGGGGCACTATCTTGAATATCACTTGGTTCGACATGTCCTGGTCTGCCCATTTTGGGAGTTAATAACCAGATGACGCCATTCACTGCTAAAAAAGTTAAAGAGTCAACGAGCGCATCTACTAAATCGCCGTCCTCTTCTCGCCACCAAAGAAGTACAACATCTACAACTTCACCATCGTCATCACCAACTGGTTGATTTCCGGAAGTTGCGAAAATTTCTTTGCGTAATTCTTGATCACAATCACTGTCTTCCCCAATCTCAAGGATTAGGTCACCTGCGCTGATACCCAACCGGGTAATCATCCCCGTGCTGCTCACTCACATCCCTTCGATCGGTAGCGACGTTGTGCCGCTGGTTTCAACAGGAGTAGTCCACTACCCGAAGCGGGGATTGGCAAGTCCTTTTGGGTGAAAAGCCAAGAAAATGCTGAAATAGGGGTGAATGTGACCTATTGCCAAAAAAGGGGGAGAATACTTTCTGGTGGCCCAATAAGTACGGGCCAGTGATTAAACGTAGGGAGAAAAGCATGGATGAGAAGGTGCCCGGAGCTGCAGATATTCAACTAATCGACCAACTTGTTGATATCGATCCAGAAGAAACAGCTGAATGGCATCAATCTCTCGATGCGGCACTAGAAACTGGCGGACCAGTTAGAGCCCGATACTTATTATTAAGTTTGTTACAACATGCACACGAGAAATCAATTTCTGTTTCTAATCTTCGTACTACTGATTACATCAACACTATTCCCCCACACCTTGAACCAGAGTTTCCAGGCGATGAAGCGCTCGAGCGACGAATTCGTGCATTTATTAGATGGAACGCCGCGATAACTGTTCACCGCGCACAACGACCAGGTGTCGGAGTTGGCGGACACATCTCTACTTATGCTTCATCTGCATCACTTTATGAAGTTGGCTTTAACCATTTCTTCCGCGGCAAAAATCACCCAGGCGGCGGAGATCAAATTTTTTATCAAGGACATGCAAGTCCTGGAATGTATGCGCGTGCATTTTTAGAAGGACGATTTACTGAACATCAGATGGATGGCTTCCGCCAAGAGTTATCTCATGAAGGTGGAGGGCTTTCTTCCTATCCTCATCCAAGATTGATGTCAGATTTCTGGGAGTTCCCAACGGTTTCAATGGGACTTGGTCCAATCAATGCGGTTTACCAAGCTCGTTACAACCGTTATCTACATGGTCGGGGAATAAAAGATACAAGCGAACAAACAGTTTGGGCTTTTCTTGGTGATGGTGAAATGGATGAGCCAGAAAGCGTTAGCGCATTGTCTCTTGCTGGGCGTGAAGGGTTAGATAATTTAGTTTTTGTTATTAACTGTAATTTGCAAAGACTTGATGGTCCGGTTCGTGGCAATGGAAAAATTATTCAAGAATTGGAATCTATCTTTGGTGGCGCTGGCTGGAATGTATTAAAAGTTGTCTGGGGTCGCGAATGGGATGAGTTGCTTGCTCAAGATCGCGAAGGTGCATTACTTGATTTAATGAATTCAACTCCAGATGGCGATTTTCAAACATTCAAATCCGAAGATGGCGCATTCATCCGTGAAAATTTCTTTGGGCGCGATCCACGAACTGCAGCAATGGTTGCCAACTGGAGTGATGAAAAGATTTGGAATTTGAAACGTGGTGGTCACGATTATAAGAAGCTATATGCGGCGTATTCTGCTGCTACACAAAAAAATGGTAAGCCAACTGTAATTCTTGCGAAAACCATTAAGGGTTGGACTTTGGGTTCACATTTCGAAGCTCGAAATTCAACGCACCAAATGAAAAAAATGACTCTAGAAGATTTGCGCGAATTTAGAGATCGCTTAGGAATTCCATTAACGGATGAGCAACTCGATCCAAAAACTCCCTCTTACTACCACCCAGGCAAAGATTCACCTGAGTACAAGTACATGATGGAACGACGTCAATTACTTGGCGGCTCTATGCCACATCGCCGTAATGCATCCCGTGCATTGCCACAACCTCCTGATGAGACTTACGAATCTGTAAAACGTGGATCAGGTGCCCAAGAAGTTGCCACAACTATGGCCTTTGTTCGCTTGTTGAAAGATCTTGTTAAAGTCCCTGAATTGGGCAAGCGAATCGTTCCGATTATTCCCGACGAAGCCCGAACTTTTGGAATGGATTCACTCTTTCCAACTATGAAGATCTACTCCCCACATGGTCAAAAATATATTTCAGTAGATCGCGAATTGATGCTCTCCTATAAAGAAGCAACAAATGGCGTGATCTTGCATGAAGGAATTAATGAGGCAGGATCAGTTGCATCCTTCACCGCCGTTGGTTCTTCTTACTCAACACATGATGAGCCAATGATTCCGATTTATATCTTTTACTCAATGTTTGGTTTCCAAAGAACTGGTGATGCATTTTGGGCTGCGGCTGACCAACTTTGCCGTGGATTTGTGATGGGTGCTACCGCAGGCCGAACAACTTTGAATGGTGAAGGTTTGCAACATGAAGATGGTCATTCACACTTACTCGCTTCCACAAATCCAGCTGTAGTTGCTTATGATCCAGCTTTTGGATACGAAGTTGGACACATTGTTAAAGATGGATTGCGCCGGATGTATGGTGAAAATAGTGAAAACATCTATTACTACATCACCATTTACAACGAGCCTTATGTGCAACCAGCAGAACCAGAAAATGTAGATACCGATGGAATTGTCCGTGGAATTTACAAATATCAAGCTGCTGGGCAAAAGCGAGATTTAAATGCTCAACTTTTGGCATCAGGTGTTGGAGTTAACTGGGCGATTAAAGCTCAAAAATTACTTCTTGAGGATTGGGGAGTTGCCGCCGATCTTTGGTCAGTTACTTCTTGGAACGAATTGCGTCGTGATGGGCTAGAAGTAGATCGCCACAACATGATGAACCCGGAATCCCCTCGCACTGCTTACATCACCACAAAATTAGCGGGCAGTGTTGGACCGGTGATCGCAGTAAGTGATTTCATGCGTGCAGTTCAAGACCAAGTAGCTCCTTGGGTAGCTAATCCATTTACCTCATTGGGAACTGATGGCTTTGGTTTATCTGATACTAGAGGCGCGTTGCGCCGACATTTCCGTGTTGATGCAGAATCAATAGTGGTTGCCACTTTGGCTGCACTTGTTCGTGAAGGAAAAGTCCAGGTTGCAACTCTTAGAGCGGCACTAGATAAATACACACTGCACGACATCATGGCCGCAGATCCAGGCAACACTGAAGGATCTGGCTAACTCTCTTTTTGAATCTCTTTCTAGCTCTCTTTACGTAAAAATGCTCCAGTAAAGAAGAGCAGTGTGCAAGGCACCAACAACGCAACTGTTACTGATGTGAATTGTGCAGTTAGTGAAACGATCGTTTTTGCCACGAAAACAATCAATGTGTTTACTGCGTTTAATTGAGCTATTACAACACTCGGCGGCAATTTAGAACGTTTAGTTGCTTGTGAAACAAATATAGAACCAATAAAAGAACAACCCAGTCCGCCAATTATGAATCCGACGCTTGCTACGCCAACACCACCCCAAGTTGAATAATCAGATAACCATCGGCCGGTTACGGTTCCGATAGCCATACCAACGCCACCTATTACTCCACCCCATTTTACTAATCTCACCATTGAATATTTCTTTTCAAACTTTGCGTATTGAAGTTGGCCGACAACTATGCCAATGGTGAAGATAAAAAATGGAATTACTGCCAAGGATTTTGATAAACCAAGCTCTTCACGAGTATAAATTGAAGCCCAATCTCCGGTAGAGAACGCAAGGAGTGAGCCAAATAGCAAGCCTAGGTTCACTAGCCAATCAATTTTAAATGAGGTGAAAAACTGCGCGAATCTAATCGCATCTCTGGCTGAATCGCTCTTATTCGCCGGAACTAGAATTGGTGTTAGTTTTTTTACAATGTAAAAAAACAAAAATAGTGAAAAAATTATAACTATTCCAGTATGAATTTGTACTGATACGAATTTTGCGGCAATACCGGCTAGTAAAGTAGTTGCTAAACTTCCCACTGCAAAAAAAGCTGACATTTTAGGAAGATAAGTGCGCTTTAACTCTTTCTCCATTGCAATTGCCTGTGCGGTAATCGCTGTATTGAAAGCAGAGATGCTTCCACCAATTGTCATATTAAGTAAGAAAAAGTAAACCGGACTGGTGATCCAGGTGATTGCCGCAATCGCAACGCACATCCATGTTCCTGATATTAATAAAACAATTCGAACACCATATGCATGCACTACGTGACCAATAATTAATAGCGAAAAGAAAACTCCAAATGCACCAGTACTAATGATTGTTCCGAATTCGCCGTTACTCAATCCAAGGTTCGCTTTTACCTCCGAGAACCTTGGAACCCAGCTCATAATGCTCAGTCCAAAGGTGAAATATAGAAGTGCGAACAAACGGCGGGAGGTTTTAGTTATTTGCATATTAGAACAGGGCTCTCGATAGGGCTGAACGGGCTGCGATCAGGATGGGTTCGGTGGGGGCAAAATTTTGGAAAAGTTCTAAAAGATGAGTGCGAGCGATGTCCCGTTGCGCGCTTTGTCCACCTGAATTTGCTGAAATAAATTTAATCAACCGATCTAATGCCGCTTCTGCCTGTCCAGATAAAATTTCGAAATCTGCAGCTAGCGCTTGAGCTTTTGCATCATCTGGTTGAGCAAGTGCTGCGGCCTTTGCTGATTCTGCATCTGCCAACGAAGTTCGTAATAACAATTTTGCATTTGCTAATCCTTGCGTTGCTTCCGCGTCTCCAGGTTTACGTGCTAAAACTTTTTCAAAAGAAGTTATCGCGCCTTGAAAATCACTATCTTCTAAAGCCTGGTCTGCAATTAATAAATCAGGATCATCTGGAATTACTTGTTCATTTGGAATGCCGTTTGAAATTCCAGTTACGCCTTGTTCGGCGGCAAGTTCTACAACTTTGTTTAAGACAACTTCAAGTTGATCGGGAGGAATCATCGAATCAAATAACGGTGCAACTTGTTCAGCAATGATTGCCATCACTGTTGGAATTGTGGTAACTCGCAATGCTTGAGCAACAGCCGGCTGGGCATCAGCGTTTAATACCGCCAACGACCATCTTTGTGATGCTTCGTTATGTTTGCGATGTAGCGCCTCTAGCCCTTGCACCAATAATTGAGATTCTTCACTTCGAGGTGACCAGACAACTAAAATGACTGGAACTTGTTTTGAACTAGGAATAATCTCTTTTACAAGTGAGTTTTCATCAACATCACGGCGAGCGCTACCACCTGCGCTTACTGCATCTTGGGGTGGTGTCTTTTTGGCAGCTAATGCGCTTAGATCTATCGCTCGGTTAAATTGCTGCGGCAATCCACCCGAAATACTCACCTTGCTATCTTGCCACCGATTTGCGCCATTTACGATGATTTTCGACTGCGGCTAAAATCTCATTAATCCCAATATTTTCTTGCGCAGATGCAATCAAGATTTCTGGCTTCCAACCATCAGCACGTGGTGATAATTCGATTGATTTAGCTAATTCAGTTGCCACAGATTGGGCCCCTGCCAGATCTCGATCACTTTTGTTAATTACGTAAATATCACCGATTTCCAAGATGCCAGCTTTAGCTGCTTGAACTCCATCACCCATTCCAGGTGCCAATAAGACAATTACAGTGTCCACATACTTCATAATCTCAACTTCACTTTGGCCAACCCCAACAGTTTCAACAATAATTTCAGTGAAACCAGCATTCGCGACCAATGCGATTGCTTGTGGGGTGGCTGCGGCCAATCCACCTAGATGCCCCCGCGAACCCATTGATCGGATGTAAACCCCATCATCCAAATAGTGCTCTTGCATTCGAATTCGATCACCGAGTAGAGCTCCCCCAGTAATTGGCGAAGACGGGTCTACCGCCAACACTGCAACTAATTCATCAGCTTTGCGAATCGCCTTTACCAATGCGGAGGTGAGAGTGGATTTACCAACTCCAGGCGAACCGGTTATGCCGATCGTCTGGCTTTTCGCTTTGCCAGCATCCAGAAAGAGGTCGGGCAATTTCCCGCCATCTTCAACCCATGAAATTGCTTTTGCAAGGGTGCCGATATCTAGCTGAATATCGCCACGAGCAATCGCTTCGCCATCAAAAGCCGGGTCTGGACTCACATATGACACGATACGACGCTATGAACGCTTTTGCGAGTCAACCCCCGATCATCCCTAACATTCCGGGGATTTTAGGTTTTGACCATGTGGGTGTAGCTGTTGCAGATTTAAACGAGGGAATTACTTTCTATCAAAATACCTTCGGCGCTGTATTGATTCACCAAGAAATTAATTCTCAACAAGGGGTGCATGAAGCGATACTCTCTATCGGTAATACTGGTAACTCAACTTTGCAATTATTGGCCCCATTAACCCCTGAATCACCAATCGGAAAGTTCTTAAGTAAAAATGGACCTGGAATTCAGCAACTAGCACTAACCGTAAAAGATCTGCAGGCCGCTATGGATGCAGCACTTGATCTCGGAATTAGAGTATTAAATCCAGCGCCAGTAGTTGGAACGCAAGGAGCACTAATTAATTTCTTACATCCAAAAGATTGTGGTGGAGTACTTATAGAACTTGTGCAAGCGAAGTAACTTTTCTGAAGTCCTTAAAGCCTTTAAAGTCTGAGTGCGTTGTAATCAAGTCTTCCCGGCAAAACATCTGCAAAATATGATGCCGCAGCTGTTGGTAAACCAACATCTTCACCAGCACGTTCGTTAAGGAACCAACGATGTTCAAGTACTTCATGGAATAACTGCGCCGGTGGCAATTTTCCACGCAATGAATCAGGCATAGAGCTCATAATTGGATTAAATATTTCTCGTTGCCATTTTCTTGCAGTTTCACGCTCTGGCGGAAGTGGTGTTGATTCACGCGCGCGATATCTATCAAATGAGGCCAAGATCCGTTTTGCCTGCAACTCCTCTGCTTCTAACCCAATTAAATTTCGTAAACGGTTTTGGTGATAACCGGCAGCAACCAATTTTGGCTGGAAAATTAAAGCTTGCTTAGCCCCATCAAGTGAAACTGAAACTTCCTCCACAGCAAAACCTAAATCTTGTAAGGCGCGCATAGCTCGTTCAACTGCTTTGCGATCTTTCGGATCTAACTCTTGTTTTTCTTTCAACATCGCCCAAAGTCTGCGATAGCGCTTAACGACCGCTTCACTTGATCGGATTGGATCAATACCTGGATGCAATAATCCACCTGATGCTAAATCATCTAACTCTGCTGCCACATTAAATAGTGCAATCTCTAAATCATGCTCACGCTGACCATTAGATAGGTGATCCTGAAACTCTCCAGTTTCTGCATCTACTAAGTAAGCAGCAAAACCATCTCCATCGCGGCGAAACAAAGTATTTGAAAGTGAACAATCCCCCCACCAAAATCCCAGTAAATGTAAACGAACTAACAAAAGAGATAACGCGCTTCCCATAGTTTCAATTTCATGTGGAGTTACATTTCGCGTCAAAATGATTCGGTAAGGAAGCGAGAATGGCAGATATCGAGTAACAATAATTGCTGGAAGTGGATCCCCTGTTGCACTTTCGCGTCCGTCAACAACTGCAATTGGCTCAACTGATGGCGCGGATCTATTTGCCAGTTCGCGAAGATGAGCATATTCACGTTTTGCGAATTCAGGGACAGTTTCTTTGACTGCAAAAACTTCTGCTTTTTCAGGCGTGCCTACATTTACTAGTCGGACTACATGCCGCGAGATTCCGCGCTGTGCGCCAAGTTCTGGCTCTTCTTCCCATTGCTCTAATGGGAGTTCCCATGGCAAAGAGGTCAGTAAGGCGATCTCTTCTCCAGAACCTAGAATTGTCAACGCCATGGCTACATTCTCGCCTATTTAAGTTAACGGGAGTTAAACTCACCTTCATGGCCTCAAAATCTGCTTCAGATCGTTCGTTTGGAGAGCCTGGCGCTCCCTTTAATCAAAGCCATCCCTTTTACTTTGGTTTTTTAGCGGCTCTTGGGGCATTGAGTGCATTAACTCTGATGCGTGCCTTGTCATCAGTAAGTCAAGTTTTCGTACTGCTAGTTGTAGCGATGTTTTTGGCTATGGGATTAAATCCTGCAGTTGAAGCAATTAGGCGACGTGGATTAAAAAGGTCAAATGCTGTTGCTGTCATATTTGCTTGCGTAATTGGATTTGTAATTCTGTTTGGATATTTAGTTATTCCACCGATCATTTCACAGAGCAATCAATTAATTGCGTCCTCTCCAGAGTTATTAAATAACTTAACTAAAAATCCAACTATCGCGCATTTAAATGATCAATATGGAATTATCGATACTTTACAAAGTAAATTGCAGCTCTGGATTAAAGATGGAAAATTTGTATTGACAGCTTTTGGTGGAATTGTTGGCGTTGGAAAATCAGTATTATCTGGGGCATTCTCGGCGTTAACTATTATCGTGCTAACTCTTTACTTTTTAAGTTCACTTCCACAGATAACAAAAATCGCCTACCGCTTAGCACCCGCTTCTAGACGTGATCGAATTGCAAATATCTCTGATGCAATCATCTCTCGTATTGGAACTTTTGTTGGAAGCCAAGTTTCTATTTCTGCCCTAGCAGCACTAGTGATGTTTGCGGCCGGAGAAATACTCAGAATTCCATATGCCACTTCAATTGCCATGGTGGTATTTGTTGCTGCTCTAATTCCACTAGTGGGACACTTTATTGCCGGATCTATCTTTACGATTGTGGCCACAGCCCAAACTCCGACAACTGGTTTAGTTGCCTTTATTTTTTACCTTACTTACGTACAAATTGAAAATTACATTATCGCGCCAAGAATTATGAAGAGATCTCTATCAATACCCGGAATAGTGACCATAGTTTCAGCATTAATTGGAACTTCACTACTTGGATTAGTTGGCGGTTTGCTAGCAGTTCCAGTTGCTGCTGCAGTTATTTTGATTTTAGAAGAGGTTGTTTTCCCACGTGCTGAAAGAAGTTAATACTCTGTAGGTAATGGCGCTTTTGTAGGATTTACAATTTTAGTAATCTCGTTTAAAACTCGATAAACATACGGCTCGCCCACCCAAAGATGTTTAGCTCCATCGACTGGAATGATTTCAATCTGAGTTAGTGGTTCAAAAGCGATTACTGCTTCATTTGGTTTCAAGTAATCATCAAACTCTGGGACAAGGGCAATCACTGGACGACCGTCCTTTGCCCACCATTCCAGATCGCTCACTTTTGCGGTGCGCAATGGAGGGCTAAGCAAAATTAACCCTTTAACTCGCGGATCTCTTGCATGACGAAGTGCTAAATCTGTTCCGAAAGACCAGCCAACTACCCAAAGATTCTGAGTGCCGCAATTAGTTGCTGCAAAATCAATTGCTGCCTGTACGTCATGCACCTCACCATCACCATTTTCGAAGTGACCGTCACTGCGACCAGCTTCACTTTCAGTACCGCGAGAGTTGAAACGTAAAATTGTTAAATCTGCCAACTCGGGCAAGCGCGCCGCGGCTTTACGGTAGATGTGACTATCCATCATTCCTCCGGCCGTGGGCAGAGGGTGCAGCATGATTAATGCTCCGGCACTCGTATTAATAGGTTTCAGTGGCCTTGCGATTTCAGCAACCAAATTTAAGCCGTCAGAGGTCAATAATTTGAATTGCTCACGATCAGCTGGGAGCACCGTACTTGCTCTGATCAATTCGGCCATTCCCTAATTATGCGCTAACTAAGTTAATGAATTTACACTTTTACCGGTAAAACTTGCGCTGAACTGAGATGATTAGCAAATGTCACAAACCACAGATGCAACTTTTGCGAGCCACCACCCCGAAAGTGGCGTAGTTTTTGCAAATTATCCAAATACTTCCGCCACTCAGGTACAAGAAGCTATTGACCGCGCTCGTGAATCTCAAATTTGGTGGGCTTCACAAAGTGCCCATAGTCGCCGGAAAATTCTTTTGGCGTGGAATCAACTTTTAACAAAACGTATTGATGAGGGTGCTCAATTAGTTTCTGCCGAAACTGGCAAACCATTTAGCGATGCCAAACTTGAAACTTCACTTGCCATCGGACATCTTGGGTGGGCTGCACGTAAAGCTAGTTTCTACCTGAAAACCACTAAACGTTCCCCCGGATTGCTCATGGCGAATATGTCTGCTCAAGTTGAGCGCTCTCCTTTTGGTGTTGTTGGCGTTATTGGACCGTGGAATTATCCAATTTTTACTCCGATGGGCTCAATTTCCTACGCATTAGCTGCAGGAAATACCGTTGTATTTAAACCAAGTGAGTACACGCCAGCCGTTGCAATTTGGCTTGAAGCGACTTTACGTGAAGTGCACCCCGAGCATGATCTATTAACTGTAATTCCGGGCTTGCCTGATACTGGAAAGTTTTTAACTTCAGCAATGCGTGGAGTCGATAAAATTTCATTCACCGGTTCAACAATTACTGCAAAAAAAGTGGCTGCAACTTGCGTAGAACGAATGATTCCCTTTGTGCTCGAATGTGGCGGTAAAGATCCAGTAATTGTTGATAAGGATGCAAATTTAAATTTAGCTGCTGAATTTACATTGTGGTCTGGGATGTCAAACGGTGGTCAAACTTGTATCGGAGCAGAACGAGTTTATGTTCACGAAGCAATTGCTGATGAATTCATTGAATTGCTAAAAATTAAAGCAACATCAATTTCCGCAGGTCTTAATTATGGACCGGCAACTATGCCTCGCCAGTTAGAGATAATTCAGTCGCACATTGACAGTGCACTACATGATGGTGGCTCAGCAATCGTTGGCGGCTCTAGTTCAGTTCATAAACCTTTTGTTGATCCTGTGATTATTTGCGAAGTAGACGAATCCTCGCCGGCGATAACTGAGGAAACATTTGGGCCAGTATTAATTGTGAACCGTATTCCGAACATGGATGAAGCAATACAAAGATCTAACGCAACCTCATATGGTTTAGCTGCTGCTGTTTGGTCTAAGCACCATGGTCATGAAATTGCTTCTCAACTTAAATGTGGAATGGTTTCAATAAATTCAGTAATCTCTTTCGCTGCTATCGCATCACTACCTTTTGGCGGAGTAAAAAACAGCGGAATGGGACGGATTCATGGAGCAGAAGGACTGCTCGAATTTACTTATCCGCGCTCCGTTGTAAAACCTTATTTTCAGTTACCTCTAAAGTTCACTACATTTAACAGAACTGCTCGAGCAGATAAAGTCATTACTGGAATTGTAAAATTCCTACATGGAAAAAGTATTGGCTAAGTTATTTACTGATAAATAAATTAATATCGCGGGGCATTGCGAGTTCGCTCAATTTTTGGCGCCCGATGATTACGTGATTCCCAACAAGGTGTATGCCAGTGGCGTCTGGTTTCTGCATCATCCTCAACCCAAGCAACAACATGTGGTGTGCCCATGCGAATTTCTTGATCACAACCTGGACAACGATAAACTTTGCTTGAACTAGAGCCCGTAATTCTTCTAACTCGGTAACCATCTTCAACCGTTTCGTTGGATGGATTCAATTCCCGCTCCCCATCATCCCCACTAGCCCCACTAGCCCCACTAGGGGCGCGGCGGTGTTTACGAGGGCTCACACTCTAATTCTTGCCTATTTTTGAATCAGGATTACCCCCCGACTTACCGATGTGGCAAAGTAGGGATCATGAGTTCAAATTCCTCCGCTATCGAAGTCCGCGGACTCTTGAAGAGTTACTCAAACCATGTTGCAGTAGCTGGGATTGACCTTGACGTTAAAAAAGGCGAGATCTTCGCTTTGCTTGGGCCAAATGGTGCCGGAAAAACGACAACGGTCGAAATTCTTGAGGGTTATCGATACAGAGATGGTGGTTCGGTCTCTGTTCTTGGAGTGGACCCAGCCGATACCGATGTAAGGGCATGGAGAAATCGGATCGGCATAGTTTTGCAATCCACTAAAGATGCAGCGGATTTAACTGTCGAAGAAGCAATCTCGCACTTCGCAGGTTATTACTCTCATCCAAGAAATGTTGATGAAGTCATTAATGCAGTTGGATTGAATGAAAAACGTAAAGCAAAAGGTGAACAACTTTCAGGTGGGCAGCGCCGTAGATTGGATGTCGCACTGGGAATTTTAGGTAACCCTGAGCTGCTCTTCTTAGATGAACCAACGACTGGATTTGACCCCGAAGCAAGACGTGCGTTTTGGGATTTGATTCGTCAACTCAAAAGTGATGGCACCACAATTTTGATGACAACGCATTATTTGGATGAGGCTGAAGCTCTTGCTGATCGCTTGGCGGTAATGACCGACGGCAAAATTCTTGAAGTTTCTACACCGACTTTACTTGGCGGGCGTGCCCGAGCAAAAGCACGAGTGAGTTGGAGTGAGAATGGCAAAAGTAATTTAGAGTTAACTGATTCCCCCACTCAATTTGTAAATCAGTTGAGTGTGCGTATAGGTGGAGAGATTCAGGACCTTTCAGTGAGCAGACCAAACCTTGAGGATATTTATCTTGAAATGATTGGTGAAAAAGTATGAGCCAATCAAAACTACCAAGCACTTTAAAAATCGGAGTTAGTCGCGGATTTTTAGAGTTAAAGCAATTCTTCAGACAACGCGAATCCGTAGTTTTCACATTGCTATTTCCGGTTTTATTGTTGCTGATCTTTGGTTCAGTTTTTAAAGATGAAATTGCACCTGGCGTAACTTTTAGTCAGTATTTTGTGGCAGGAATGATCGCTTCAGGTTTAGTAAATACTGGATTCCAACAATTAGCGATAACAATTCCGATGGAACGTGATGATGGAACTCTCAAGCGCTTGCGCGGAACTCCAGCTCCCGCCTCTTCATACTTTATTGGAAAAATAATATTGGTATTTGTGAGTATGAGTATTCAAGTTATTTTGCTGTTAATTTTTGGCGTCCTGCTTTATGGAATAAGTCTTCCTTCAGATGGTGCACATTGGCTGACTTTCATCTGGGTAATGCTGCTTGGATTAATCAGTTCTACATTGCTTGGTATTGCCTTTTCTTCTGTTCCAAAAAGTGGTCGTGGAGCATCGGCTGTGGTCTCACCTATCGTGATCATCTTGCAGTTCTTCAGCGGGGTTTTCTTTGTTTTCACCCAACTGCCAACCTGGATGCAAAATTTTGCCGCAATCTTTCCGCTCAAGTGGCTGACTCAAGGCATGCGCGCAGTATTCCTCCCTGATTCATTTGCAGCCCAAGAAGTAGCTGGTAGTTGGGAACTTGGGAAAATTGCTTTGTTACTAGGCGCTTGGTCAGTAGCTGGATTCTTCTTAGCACTTAAGACTTTTCGGTGGGAGAAATAAGTTTGCTGGCACTTCGAGTATTGCTGGTACTCGCACTTTCCTTCGGATCACTTTCCGCTAACGCAGTAACAAAACCTTCACCCGATCAAAAAAAGAGTTCATCAGCAACAAAAAAGCCGGTAATAAAGAAAAAACCGGCAAAGAAGAAAGCCGTGAAGAAAAAACCGGCAAAGAAAAGAGTACGCAAAACAGCTAAACCAATTCCGATTCCTAAAGCAGTATGGCCCCCTAAAGGATTTAAATTAAGTAACGGAATTTACTACTCTTCACCAAAGAGTGAGAAAGAATTGATAGCACTTCTCACCTCAAAGAGTGCACTTGCAGCCGATGTAATGGCTTGTAAACAATTTGTTTGCACGGTGATTCAGGTGGCTTCGGAAGAAAAATGTAGTGCTTGGCAATTTACCTCTAAAGTTCTTACATACAATGGAGAATCGTTGGGAAATTTAATTTCACTGCGGAAAGGCAGTAAAGGCAAGATTGTTGCTACGTACTTTTTAATAAGTGAAGAGCCACTTGAAAATAACTCTGAAATAAACCACATTGTCACCACGTGTATCAGGGGTCCTGTCGTAGGACAGGTTCCATCAGATCAATTTATGAGTGATCTGCCAACAGTCCCTCAAGTTGAAACACAAACTCCTGCGGACCAGTAACTAACTATCTATTTGCTCCTGGCACCCAAAGTTCATCACCAATCTTTTTATTCTCATACCTTGCTAATACAAAAAGCAAATCAGATAAGCGATTTAGATATTTAGCCGTTGTTGGATTTACACCGCCACCAAATGCATGAATCGCTGCCCAAGTGCAACGCTCTGCTCTGCGAGTGACAGTTCTTGCTACATGTAGAAGTGCAGCCGCTGCCGTTCCTCCTGGAAGTACAAATGAGCGAAGTTGTTCTAGCTCTCCATTAAATTTATCAATCTGCTCTTCGAGATAAGCAACTTGCGACTCTAAAATTCGCAATGGTTCGAAAGCTGGTGAATCAATGACTGGCGTACATAAATCTGCACCAACATCAAAAAGGTCATTTTGGACTCTAATAAGTAACTTGCCGACTTCTTCACTAACTTTGCCCATCGCTATAACCACACCGATACTTGAATTGGCTTCATCGACAGTGGCATAAGCTTCAAGCCGCGGATCGTTTTTAGATGTACGACTCATATCGCCTAGGGATGTAGTGCCGTCATCGCCGGTTTTTGTATAAATACGCGTCAAGTTAACCATCCGCTAAGCCTATTAGGGCTGTGGAGTTCCCGTAACATCAACCCTGTGAAACCAACCACTGAGCCCGGATCACAGCTCAATTCTGGCCGGATTCAGGTGCGCGGTGGGGCCAGGCTGGCTGGCACCGTCACAGTGAGCGGTGCTAAGAATTCAGTCCTGAAGTTGATGTCAGCCGCTCTTTTGGCGCCCGGGGTTCATACCTTGCGCAATATCCCAGCAATTGCCGATGTTGAGATCATGGGTGAATTACTAGCTCGACTCGGAGCAACTTTTACGCACGATATCGATTCAGCAATCATCACTTTGACTATTCCAAATGAATTGAATCACCGTGCAGATTATGACTTAGTGCGCAAAATGCGGGCATCTATAAATGTGCTTGGACCATTAGTGGCTCGAACTGGATTAGCTGAAGTTGCACTACCAGGTGGAGATGCAATTGGTTCACGAGGTTTAGATTTTCATATTAAAGGTTTAGAACAACTTGGCGCTGTGATATCAAATGAACATGGATTTGTGATTGCTGCTGCACCAAATGGATTAGTCGGTGCTGAAATTTATTTGGATTTTCCAAGTGTGGGTGCTACTGAAAATCTATTGACTGCATCGGTGCTCGCAAGTGGAGTTACCGTAATCGATAACGCTGCCCGCGAGCCAGATATCGTTGATCTTGGACAAATGTTAATTGCCATGGGAGCAAAAATAGAGGGCTTGGGTTCCCCAACTTTGAAAATTACTGGTGTAAAAACTTTAAAGCCGGTCGATCACACTGCAATTCCCGATCGTATTGTTACTGGAACTTGGGCATTTGCTGCGGCCATGACAAAAGGTGACATCACGATTGTTGGAGCAAGACCAGAAGATCTTGAATTGCCGCTAGATAAATTAGTGCTTGCGGGAGCAGTGGTCACTACGACGAATGATGGAATTCGAGTACATATGGAATCTCGGCCTAAGGCGGTAGATGTTGTCACGCTTCCTTATCCTGGATTTCCAACGGATCTTCAACCAATGGTTATTGCATTAAATGCTATTGCTGAAGGATCTGCAATGATCACTGAAAATGTTTTTGAAGGCCGATTTATGTTTGTAAATGAACTTATGCGACTTGGAGCAGATGTCACAACAGATGGCCATCACGCATTTGTACGCGGAAAAGAACGGTTATCGAGTGCCCCAGTTGCAGCAACAGATATTCGCGCAGGGGCTGCTTTAGTTCTTGCAGCTTCAGTTAGTGATGGCACCACAATTATTGAAGATGCGTTTCATATTGATCGTGGTTATCCAAATTTTGATGAACAGTTGCGATCGTTAGGTGCAGATATAACGCGGGTTTAACAGTTCTTACTAATTCAACAACTTAAACTATTCTGACTATTCGGCGCTCTCACCCAAGATTGAAACTCGATCTTTATTTACTGACAAAAATCCACCGTGAACTGTAAAAGTTGTCGCAGTTCCATCTAGTGCTTTGATGCTTACTTCGCCGTCAACTAAAACTCCGAGCAAAGAAGTATGCCCAGGCAAAATTCCTAAATCACCATCAAGAGTTCTGGCCGAAACCATGCTCGCTTCACCAGAGAAGATGCGCTTCTCTGGTGAGACGATTTCAACGTTGAGTGGCACTAGTTTTTCGCCAATTCTGCGGCACGGCGTTCAACATCATCAAGGCCACCGCACATAAAGAATGCCTGCTCTGGAACGTGGTCGTACTTTCCATCAGCAAGTGCTTCAAATGCTTCAATAGTGTCAGCAAGTGGCACGAATGAACCATCAAGACCGGTGAAGACTTTTGCAACGAAGGTATTTTGTGACAAGAAGCGCTGAATACGGCGAGCGCGACCTACCAGAATACGATCTTCTTCAGATAACTCATCGATACCAAGAATTGCAATGATGTCCTGCAAATCTTTGTAACGCTGCAAGATTTGCTTGGTGCGGTTGGCTACACGGAAGTGCTTTTCTCCGATGTAACGTGGATCCAAAATACGCGAAGTTGAATCAAGTGGATCTACTGCAGGATAGATGCCAAGTTCTGAAATCGGGCGAGATAGAACTGTGGTTGCATCTAAGTGCGCGAAGGTTGTGTGAGGGGCTGGGTCGGTGATGTCATCAGCAGGAACATAAATAGCCTGCATCGATGTGATCGAGTGACCGCGAGTTGAAGTAATACGCTCTTGCAACTGACCCATTTCATCAGCAAGTGTTGGCTGGTAACCCACAGCTGATGGCATACGTCCGAGAAGAGTTGAAACTTCAGATCCAGCTTGGGTAAAGCGGAAGATGTTGTCGATGAATAACAACACATCCTGCTTTTGTACATCGCGGAAATACTCAGCCATTGTTAATGCTGAAAGTGCAACGCGAAGACGGGTCCCTGGTGGCTCATCCATCTGTCCGAAGACCAATGCAGTCTTATTAATAACACCAGTTTCAGTCATTTCAAGGAAAAGGTCATTTCCTTCACGAGTACGCTCACCAACACCGGCGAATACAGAAACACCACCGAAGTTTTCAGCTACGCGATAAATCATCTCTTGAATAAGAACAGTTTTACCTACACCAGCACCACCGAATAGACCGATCTTTCCACCACGAACATATGGAGTAAGTAGATCGATAACTTTGATACCAGTTTCAAACATCTCAGTCTTTGATTCAAGTTGATCAAAATCTGGAGCTTTGCGGTGGATTGGCCAACGCTCTTTGATATCTAAAGATGAGGTTGGTACATCTAGTGATTCTCCAAGGGTGTTAAAAACATGTCCCTTTGTAACATCACCAACAGGTACTGAGATTGCAGATCCGGTATCGCGCACTTCAGCGCCACGGACCATTCCATCAGTAGGTTGCATTGAGATTGCGCGCACTAGGTTGTTACCGATGTGCTGTGCCACCTCTAAAGTGAGCAAGCGCGTCTCTCCGCCAAGGGTGACATCAATATGGAGCGCATTAAAGATCGCCGGCATCGAATCTGCTGGGAACTCTACGTCCACAACTGGTCCGATTACGCGAGCTACGCGTCCTGCGGTTTTTGTATCTGTTGCCATCTTTACTCACTCCCTGCGTTTGCAGATGCCAGCGCGTCCGCGCCGCCAACGATTTCACTGATTTCTTGGGTAATTTCGGCCTGACGAGCCGCGTTCGCAAGTCGGGTTAATGACTTGATTAACTCATCAGCGTTGTCAGTTGCTGATTTCATTGCTCTGCGGCGAGCTGCATGCTCTGAAGCTGCTGCTTGCAACATTGCGTTGTAAATACGAGCCTCAACATAACGCGGCAACAATGCATCAAGCACAGATGCTGCTGAAGGCTCAAACTCATATAGCGGTAGCGCACCACTTGGTGGAGGCGCAGAACTCTCAACTACTTCAAGTGGAAGCATTCGCTTTGCCATTGGTTCTTGCGTAACCATAGAACGAAACTCGGTGTAAACAATATGCAATTCGTCAACGCCATTTTTATCCGTTTGTGCATCTGCGATAAAGGCATTAATTAGTGAATCTGCAATCTCTTTCGCATGTTCGTAAGTTGGATTATCGCTAAACCCACTCCATTGACCTGAGATTGCGCGATTGCGGAAACGGTAATAGTTAATCGCTTTTCGGCCGACTAAATATGCGTTTGCATCAATTCCACGGTTGCGAAGTAGTGAGACAAGTTGGTCTCCCTCTTTGATAACCGAACTTGAATAAGCTCCAGCCATTCCACGGTCTGCAGAGATGATCAAAACAGCAGCACGAATTGGCTTATCAGATTCAGTTGTGAGTGGATGCTTAGTACTTGAAAAAGATGCCACTGCAGAAACTGCTCTTGTTAACTCAGTTGCGTAAGGAGTAGATGCTTGTACGCGAGTCTGAGCTTTAACAATGCGTGAGGCAGAGATTAATTCCATAGCTTTAGTAATTTTCTTCGTCGCCTTAACCGATCTCATGCGACGACGATAAATTCGAAGTTGTGCACCCATTGCTAGCCTCTACCTCCCTTCAACTCATTCATCTCTACGTTAAATTTCAATTTAATTTGATTTACTTCTTTGCAGGTGGAACAAAACGAGTGATCTGTTCTGCACCTTCACCAGTTAATGCTGCTGCCGCTTTTTCTTCCAAAGCTTTTGCCTCTGAAGATACAAAGCGATCAGTAAATGCAGTGATTGCCTCGGTTAGGGCTGCGACGGTGTCATCGGTTAACTCTTTAGTAGTTTCGATAACATCAATCACAGCTTTGCGATCGCGAGCTAAGAACTCTAAGAACTCAGCTTCGAAACGACGAATGTCAGCGACCGGAATCTTGTCTAGCTTTCCGGTAGTTCCAGCCCAGATTGATGCAACTTCTTGGGCCACTGAGAACGGGCTGTACTGACCCTGCTTCAAAAGTTCTACCATTCGCGCACCGCGCTCAAGTTGTGCTTTCGATGCAGCATCAAGATCAGAACCGAATGCAGCGAAAGCTTCAAGTTCGCGGTACTGAGCAAGATCAAGACGCAAACGACCCGCAATCTTCTTGATTGCTTTTGTCTGTGCTGATCCACCTACACGAGAAACAGAAATACCTACGTTAATTGCAGGACGAACGCCTGCGTTAAATAGATCGGTTTCAAGGAAGCACTGACCATCAGTAATCGAAATAACGTTTGTAGGAATAAACGCAGAGACGTCATTACCTTTTGTTTCAATGATTGGAAGTCCAGTCATTGAACCGGCACCCAACTCATCTGAAAGTTTTGCGCAACGCTCAAGTAAACGTGAGTGTAAGTAGAAAACATCTCCTGGGTACGCTTCACGACCTGGTGGACGACGAAGAAGAAGTGAGACCGAACGATAAGCCTCTGCTTGCTTTGAAAGGTCATCAAAAACAATTAATACATGTTGTCCGGCATACATCCAGTGCTGACCAATTGCAGAACCGGTGTATGGAGCTAAGTATTTAAATCCAGCTGGATCTGATGCAGGAGAAGCAACGATTGTGGTGTATTCCATTGCGCCAGCTTCTTCAAGTGCTCCGCGAACAGAGGCCAAACATGAACCTTTTTGACCAATCGCAACATAAATACATTTAACTTGCTTCTTTGGATCTCCAGATTGCCAGTTTGCGCGTTGGTTAATAATGGTGTCAATCGCAACAGCTGTTTTTCCAGTCTGACGGTCACCAATAATCAACTGACGCTGTCCGCGACCAATAGCGGTCATTGCATCAATTGCTTTAA
The DNA here is from genome assembly GCA_903902965.1 of uncultured Actinomycetes bacterium. GTDB lineage: Bacteria > Actinomycetota > Actinomycetes > Nanopelagicales > Nanopelagicaceae > UBA3012. The sequence goes on along the minus strand of CAIUXE010000027.1, from coordinate 9,549 downwards.
TACCAGTTTGCATTGGCTCTTTAACAGGTTGACGTTCCACAACCGAAGGTGCCTGAACTTCTAATGCACGACGAGCTTCTGCTTTGATCTCGCCTTTGCCATCAATTGGTCGGCCCAATGGATCCACTACGCGACCAAGGAATCCATCGCCTACTGGAACAGAGAGAATTTCACCGGTACGGCGAACGGTAGTTCCTTCTTCAATTCCACCAGTCTCACCCAAAATAACGATACCGATCTCGCGAACATCAAGGTTCAATGCAAGACCTAAAGTTCCGTTCTCAAATTGCAAAAGTTCATTTGTCATCGTTGAAGGAAGCCCCTCAACACGTGCGATTCCATCGCCGGCTTCGGTGACAGTTCCGATTTCATCGCGAGCAGCCGCACCTGGGGCGTATGAGGCAACGAATTTCGCGAGCGCGTCGCGAATCTCCTCTGGTCGGATCGTAAGCTCGGCCATCAACTTCTCCTTCTAATAGGTGCTCGCACACTTTGCGCAAACACAGTTGCTGCTTTCTTTAATTTAGTTTTCGACTCAACTTACGAGTCTACGACCTGCTTCTGCTAAACGACTTGCAACGGTCCCATCAATAAGTTCATCAGCAAAGCGAATAGAAATTCCGCCTACGACACCCTTATCAACTTCTACATTTATTCGTACATTTCTGCCAACTTGTTTTGCAAGTGCAGCACTCAAACGGCTTACTTGCGCATCGCTCATGGAAGTAGCGCTCTTAACGTGTGCAATAACTTGATTGCGACGTTCGGATGCTGCTTGAGCAAAATGATTTAATCCTGCTTCTAGATTGCGTCCACGTGGATGATCCACAAGAACTGAAATCAATGCAAGAGTTGCAGGAGCAGCTTTATTGGAGAGTAGGTCAGTTATCAAGGCGCTCTTCAATACTCCAGTTGTGGTTGTGCGATTTGCAAGTGTGCTGCGCAACTCAGGGTTTGCAGCAACAATGCTTCCGAAGCGGAAAAGTTCTTCCTCGAGGCGATCCAGGGTTCCGTCAGCATCTGCTGCTGCCGCCTGCGCTTCGACCGCTAACCATTCAATTGCATCTGATAGATCTATAGGTGAAGACCAACGCGAAGCAACCATTGAATGTAACAATTCAAGTGTTGCTGCACCAATGTGCTTTGAAACTAATTGATCAACAAGAGCAACTTTGTCTTGACCACTTCTTGATGGATCTGTTAATCCACGTCGAAGTGCAATCGATGAATCGAGTGCATGAAGAGTTAGAAAAAGCTCGCTAGATAGCGCAGTTGCTTGAGCAGTATTAGCTCCTTGCAAATGCTTATCTAAACTAGCGCGCGCACTCGCAAACGAGGCACGGCTGCTTCCCTTCATGATCAAACTCATAACTACTTGGATCCTTCCAAATCAACAAGGAAACGATCAACTACGCGAGATTGACGTACTTGATCATCAAGAGATTCTCCAACAATTTTCGATGCAAGAGCAGTTGCAATTGCGCCGACTTCGTTCATTAGTGAGTTCATCGCTTGAGCGCGTTCAGCTTCAATGGATGATCGAGCAGCGGCGGTAATGCGGCTAGCCTCATCTTGAGCTTTGGTACGCATCTCTTCAATAATCGCAGCACCTTCAACGCGCGCTTCTTCACGCATCTTTTGTGCTTCACCTTTTGCATCAGCAAGTTGCGCCTTATAAGAGGCCAACGCTGATGCTGCTTCTTGTTGAGCGGCTTCGGCGCGTTCAATTCCACCTTGGATCGCATCAGTGCGCTCGCGGAATGCCTGTTCAAACTTTGGCACTGCCTTTGCGCGTAGTAACAAGAAGAGTAAAGAGAATGCGACTAATCCAACGATGATTTCAGCAACCTGCGGAATTACGGGGCTTTTAACCTCTTCTGCAGCTGCTAAAACTAAGTTGTGAACGATCATCATCTACCTCTATCTCTAAATACCTAGTGAATATCTTCGGTCGCGCTCTACTTCAATACGAATGCGAGTACTAGACCAATCAAAGCCAAAGCCTCTGCAAGTGCGAAGCCAAGGAATGCAATTGGTTGGAGTAGTCCACGAGCCTCAGGCTGGCGAGCAATTCCATTGATGTATGCGGCGAAAACCAGACCGGTTGCGACACCTGGTCCGATGGTTGATAGGCCGAAACCTACGATAGCCATTGTGCCTGTCATTTCACTTTCCTTTCACGTAATGACCAGAGGAACCTCTAGCCAAATCTAGTTGTTAGTTAATTAGTGCTCATCTGCTAAAGCGCCTGCGATATAAAGTGCTGTAAGTAAAGTGAAGATATAAGCCTGCAGACACTCAATACCAAATTCAAAAAATGATAATCCAACAGCGAAACCAAAAGAAAAAATACTTAATATCTTAAGGAAGATCGTGCTTGCTAATAGATGCTCGCCACCTAATGTAAAAACTAGGAGAAGTAAGTGGCCAGCAAACATATTTGCGAACAACCGGAGCGAGAGCGTTGCTGGTCTTACAATGAAGTAAGTTGCAAACTCGACCGGAGTCAAAATTACATAAATCCATTTTGGAACACCTGGCATGAAGCAAATATCTTTTACATACTTCTTTAATCCATGGTGCTTGATTCCGACGTAGTGATAGACAACGTAAGTAAATACTGCCAGCGCTATAGGGAAACCAATTCGAGACATACTTGGAAATTGAAGAAAAGGAATAATTCCAAAAAGGTTATTGCAGAGAACAAAGGTAAAAAGGGTGAAAAGGAACGGTACGAAGCGCATGAACTCTGGTCCGATTACATCTTGACCAATGCTGTTGCGAACAAATGAGTAAACGCCTTCACCGGCAAATTGCAACCTCGATGGGACGATGGCTGCTTTGCGTGCAGAAATGATGAAAAAAGATGCAATTAAAATTACTGAAAGAGCTACTAAGAAAACAGGTTTTGAAAAAAGAATGCTGTCACCAAAAATTGGTGCGAATTGAAAGTCAGCGGCACTTGGTGGCTCAAACTCACCAGAAAGCAGCGTCTCAGTTAGCAAAATCAAACTCCTCAGAAATCACAGGGTAAAAAACTTGTACTGCTGTTTTCGGGGACTTTCGCGCCCAAACTTAGAGGGTGTAGCCCGTAGAGGCAAAACGAGGCAGGGGTGAGTCCGATTACTTGGCTTTAATGAACCGCATCCAGATCAAATAAAAGGAGGATGAGATGCCCAGTAGCAATCCACCCGGGAAGAAGAGATGGGTTCCCATCCAGCGATCAACAAAATGGCCAATGCCGCCCCAAATAACTAATCCGGAAAGCAGGTAACCGAAGATTGACCAAAAAGCGCCCTCATCGTGAACTGCCATAGCCACCTCCTAGCTTCAGGTATGCCCGAACTTCGCCGGCCAGCCAGCCAAGGGTAACCCCAAGAGCCACGGCAGCAAAAGAGTGCCGATCTAGATCGAAATTACCGATCACCACCAAGAAAACCACCATAACCAGCACTTTCAAAAAGTATGAGGCCATCACGATGGCATAAGTCGCACGGGGGTCCATTGTCGCTGTGGCTTTTGCCAACAAAAGGTGAACCAGGAAGAAGGCAACTACCAAAGTTGAAGCAATTACTCCCGCGATAAATCCTTTTACTCCATTTATATAAGTTGTTAAAGCTGTTCCAAGCAATGCGGTTATTGCAGCTGGCTTTGCAGCTCCATTTAAAAGAATTCTCGAGTAATGCTTCATATATTTTTTAAAACTCCAACTTTAAGTTTCCGATACAAAAAAGGATATTTTGTGAAAGATAATGACAGCGCTATAAAAAATAACGAAACCAACAAAGTGAATCGCCATGGAATGAATGCAGATGCCGCTAACGGCATTGCAAATGAAAATGTCCAGAGATACAAAAGAAAAGTTGCCGAACGTTGCGAATGCCCCAAAGTAATTATTCGGTGATGCAAATGTTCTTTATCGGGAGCAAATGGTGACCGGCCAGCTTTTGTTCTTCTGATTACTGCCAAAATTAAATCGATTAATGGAATTGCTAAAACTCCGAAAGGAAGCATTATTGGAAGCAAAGTTGGTGCAAGTTGTTGTGCAGAAATAGCATTTGAATCTATTTGGCCAGTCAAAGTTATGGCAGCAACTCCAAGCAACAAACCTAAAACCATTGATCCCGAATCTCCCATAAAAATTCTCGCTGGATAAAAGTTGTGCGGTAAAAATCCAATACACGCTCCAACAATGACAGCCGTTATGAGCAACGGTGCTCCAGCTCGATCAAAGTTGTACACGACTGAAAGTAAGTATGCGTATGAGAAAAAGGCAACTGCGGCAATCCCAACGATCCCAGCAGCTAAACCATCTAGGCCATCCACAAAATTAACTGCATTTATAGAAACTAAAATTACTAAAATCGTTAACAGCTGACCTAGCGAACTTGGCAGAGTTGTTATTCCATTAATAGGTAGCCACAGAAGTTGCACACCATTAAGAAGTAATACTCCTGCGGCTATAGATTGTCCGGCCAATTTAGTAATTGCATCTAGGCCCCAACGATCATCTGCCATGCCGAGTAATAAGACAATTCCACTAGCTAAAACAATTCCCGTGATCTGCCCGGTTTGTGCAAATGCTTTGTGCAACAACGGAAGTTGATTTGCAACTCCAATTGCAATTGCAATGGCACACCAAATTGCTAATCCACCCCAGCGTGGAGTCGGAGTGGTATGAACATCACGATTTCTCACGTATGCGATAGCCCCGAACCGCAGTGCTGCTTTTTCGGCAAGTGGAGTAAATAGGTAAGTCAGTGCAGCTGTTAAAAATAGAACTAAGAGATGCTCGCGCATTAGTTTTCTGGGTAAACAGGAAAGGCTTTGCAGAGTTGTGCGACTTCGGCTGAAATTGCTTGTGCACTCTCTGGCTTAGTGATTGCTCTAGAAATAAGTGAAGCAATCGATTTCATTTCTTGTGTTCCCATGCCTTGGGTCGTGACAGATGGAGTTCCAACTCTAATTCCACTTGTAACGGATGGTGCAAGCGTGTCATATGGAATTGAATTCTTATTCAATGTAATTCCGGCAGCACCACATCTTTCATCGGCCTCTTTACCAGTGACGCCAAGTGCGCGAACATCGATTAGAGCAAGATGTGTTTGAGTTCCACCTGAAACTGCTCGCATTCCCTCTTCAACTAAAGCAGCTGCAAGTGCTTTTGCATTCACGATCACATCTTTTGCATATTTTTGATATTCAGGAGTGGCGCATTCTTTTAGATTTACAGCTTTAGCAGCAACAGCGCTCATGATTGGACCGCCTTGCATTCCTGGGAATACAGATTTATCAATTGCGGCGGCATGTTCTGCTTTTGAAAGAATCATTCCACCTCTAGGTCCACGCAAAACTTTATGAGTTGTAAATGAAACTACATCTGCATATGGAACAGGTGATGGAATTGCTTTGCCTGCAACAAGACCGATGAAGTGAGCTGCGTCAACCCACATGATGGCACCAACTTCATCACAAATTTCTCGAACTGTTTTGAAATCAATCAAACTTGGATAAGCGGTTGCACCAGAACAAATCATCTTTGGTTTATGTTTAATAGCAAGATCACGAAGTTCGTCGTAATCAATCAATTCATTATCTTCACGTACACCGTACGACTCAACGTTAAACCATTTGCCAGAGAAGTTTACTTTCGAACCATGAGTTAAATGTCCGCCGTGAGGTAAAGACATTGCAAGTACTGTGTCGCCAGGTTTTGTAAATGCTTGATACACCGCAATATTCGCACTTGCGCCTGAGTGTGGTTGCAAATTTGCATGCTCTGCACCAAAAAGAGTTTTTGCCCGTTCAATACCAATTATTTCTGCTTTATCTACTTCTTCGCAGCCGCCGTAATATCTCTTGCCCGGATAGCCTTCTGCGTATTTATTTGAAAGAGTGGAACCAAGAGCTGCCAACACAGCAGGAGATGTAAAATTCTCACTTGCAATTAATTGCAAACCACGCCGTTCGCGCGCAAGCTCAGATTGTAAAATCGCAGCAATCTCTGGATCTTGGGCTTCTAAATCAGAATAACTTGCACCGTAATATGCGTGGTCTTTGCTTGATGCAGTTGAGCTCATCGATCCTCCTGGCGGGTAGAGGCCATAGCCTAGAACGGGATCTAGACCAATGTTGGGCAGAGCGCGCGGAGCTGCGAATTTGTCACTTCGCCCTCACGCACAATTCGGTGAGGGAATGCTGTGGCATCGACCACAGTTGAACCTAAAGCTAGGTCAAGTGCGCCGTCATCGCATATTAAATGAATAACGCTGCCGAAAACCTCGTTGATCTCACCTGGCTCGCGTAGGGCTGGCCGGCCAGATAGTCCAGCACTTGCCACTGCAAGCGGTCCGGTCTCCTTAAGTAATGCGATTGCAAAATTATTATTTGGAACGCGGACCATGAATTGATTTAAGGAACCGCCATCGCCCAAGTCCCAAGTTAGAGATCGATTTGATTTCAACTGTAAAAATAATTTTCCAGGCCAGAAATTTTCGGCCAACATTAATGCTTCTTCACTTAACGCGGCAGTTAATCCACGAACGCTAGTGATGCTTGGAACCATCACAGATGCAGCTTGATCCTCTGGGTCATCTCTAATCAGATGCAAGGATTCAACTGCACTTCTATTAAATGCATCTGCAGCAAAGACGTATGAGTTTTCAATCGGGATTGCGATTACTCCGCCTGCACGAATGTGGGTTAGTGCTTCAATAATAGTTTGTGGCTCTGATGTTAATAATCTGTCTGACATTTAGTTACTAACCTCCAAACCATTTCTCATCGCACTCGTCCAGCGAGGACGCCCTGTTAAATCATAGTGAACCGTTACTTCAGTGAAGTAGCAATTAAGCGCAATTTTAATTGACTCCCCTTGGTGCTCCCCATGTTCAATTGCAAAATATCCACCACTTTTTAGAATTCTGGCGGCACATAAGATGAATTGATTTGGGATTTCCATTCCATCTCCACCACCTCGTAGTGCTGCAGATGGTTCAAAATCTTCCACTTCCGTCGGAAGTATTTCGGCCTGCGGCAGATATGGCGGATTGGCCGTGACAAAATTTACTTTTTCAGCCACCACAAAATCATTCACATCAGCTGAAATAACTTCAACGTGTGGTGCTACTAAATCCGTATTTTTCCTAAGCCAAAGTAATGCAGCTTCACTGTTTTCTACTGCAATAACTTTCACATCTGGAATCTCATATGCCACCGCTAATGCAATTGCTCCAGAGCCAGATCCCAAGTCAATCAACTTTATTGGACGATCTGCTTCGTTAATTTTTTCAATAACGCCACTAACTAATCCCTCCGTTTCCGGACGTGGAATTAAAACGCCTTCGCCAACTCGCAAAGTTAGATATCGAAAGTAAGCAACTCCAGTTATGTATTGAATTGGCCGATGATCACATCTTTGCTTTATCTGATTATTGAAAATCGTAGCTTGTTCCAGAGTTACCTCAGATTGAAGTAGCAATTCCGTCCGTGAAATCTGCAAGAGTTCTGAAAGTAATATTTGGGCATCTAATTTGGGGTTTTCGATTTTCGCTAATGCGAGGATTGTTTCAGCCTCTAATAGAAGTTGCTTTACCTCAGGCATGTTACTCAGATGCGGTTAATCGAGCTGCTTTATCTGCATCAATTAATGCTTGAATAACTGGCTCTAGGTCGCCATCAAGTACTGACTCCAGATTGTTTGATTTGAAATTAATTCGGTGATCACTCAAACGATTTTCAGGGTAGTTATAAGTACGAATTCGCTCACTTCTATCTACGGTTCTTACTTGGCTTTTGCGTTGCGCTGAATCTAATTCATCTTGTGCTTCTTGTGCGGCAGAGAGCAATCGAGCGCGCAAAATTCGAAGTGCTGATTCCTTATTTTGTAATTGAGATTTTTCATTTTGACAAGAAACAACAATTCCTGTTGGTACATGTGTTAAACGAACCGCACTATCTGTTGTATTAACGCTCTGTCCTCCAGGACCGCTTGAACGGTAAACATCAACGCGCACATCATTCATATTAAGTTCAACATCTACTTCATCTGCTTCAGGAAGAATCAATACGCCAGCGGCTGATGTATGAATCCGGCCCGCAGATTCAGTCTCAGGAACTCTTTGCACTCGATGGACTCCACCTTCAAATTTAAGTCTGGCGAATGGAGCACGGCCTGGCTCAGCAACCCCTTTAGCTTTAACGGCAACTGAGACATCTTTGTATCCACCAAGATCACTTTCAGTTGCGTCAATTAACTCAGTTTTCCAACCTTGTCTTTCCGCATAACGCATATACATGCGCAAAAGATCTCCAGCAAATAGCGCTGATTCATCTCCGCCGGCACCAGCTTTCACTTCAATAATTACATCTCGATCATCATTTGCATCTCGAGGTAGCAACAACTCCTCTAACTTTGTTGCTGCTGCTGCTGCAAACTCTTCAAGTGCTGGAAGTTCAGCTGCGAAAGATTGATCTTCAACTGCCAACTCTCTTGCTGCTGTTAAATCATCCTCTGCCGCATGCCATGCGCGATAACCGGCAACAATTGGACCAAGTTGTGAATAGCGCTTACTTAATTGACGGGCTCGATTTGGATCGTTGTGAACTCCAGGATCGGCAAGTGATGTTTCAATTTCAGCATGCTCGGCAAGCATCTCTAGCGCAGTGGTGAAACGTTCTGTAATTTCTTTCGCCATCTTCGCACCTGCCTCTCAATCTTTTTCTTTTCTAGCAATCAATTTAGGTAACTCCAATAAAAAGACCGCACCCAAGCTCGCCAAAGGCGAGATGAGTACGGCCGTTTAAAAGTAGTTACTTGGCTTTTTTATTAAAGCGTTCTTCAAATTTAGCTACACGTCCACCGGTATCAAGGATGCGCTGTTTTCCGGTGTAGAAAGGATGACACACTGAGCAAACATCTACGTGAATCGCTCCGGAAGAAACTGTCGAACGAGTTTGAAAAGATGCGCCGCAACTGCAAGTCACATTTGTTGCTTCATATGATGGGTGGATCTCTGCCTTCATTACTTACTCCAATTACTTGATGGGGCTGGGTCGGCGCCCTCTTTCGAGATCGTCGTGAACCAGAGGTGAAAAGGATACCGCCCCTCTAGGGGCGGTAGCAATTGCGCTTAAACCTCGCTTGTAGGCCCGACTGTGGTCTTCTGGATTTGCATCAAAAACTCCACATTGGACTTGGTGCCCTTCATCTTCTCAAGCAGAAGTTCTAACGCTTGTTGAGAATCAAGTGCGTGCAAAACTCGACGCAATTTCCAAGTGATGTTTAACTCTTCGGCACCCATAAGAATTTCTTCTTTACGAGTACCAGATGCATCAACATCAACAGCTGGGAAGATGCGCTTATCAGCTAAACGTCGATCAAGTTTAAGTTCCATGTTTCCAGTTCCCTTAAACTCTTCGAAAATAACTTCATCCATTCTTGAACCGGTATCGACAAGGGCAGTTGCAAGAATAGTTAGCGATCCACCATCTTCAATATTTCGCGCAGCACCAAAGAATTTCTTAGGTGGATACAAAGCAGCAGAATCC
>CAIUXE010000026.1 GCA_903902965.1 uncultured Actinomycetes bacterium | reverse complement strand
CGCACATGACAATTTTTGATCGAATTATGAAACTCTTGAAGGAAGCTAAGGCAGAGAACATCGTAGTTTTCGGTGGCGGAATTATTCCGGAAGCCGACAAGGTTGCACTAAAGGCTATGGGAGTCGGAGAAATATTTACTCCAGGAACTCCAACCACTGAGATTATTTCTTGGCTACAAAACGCAGTTACCGCTCGCGCTTAATTAAGTAACTTTAGCGTTTGTGTTTGAAACCTTTTTATAGTCACCTGAAGCAACCAAATTTCTTAGCCTTTCAAAGCCATCCCAAATTTCAGCATATGAGTTCTGTAGTGGAGAAATCGCTAATCTAACTGAGTTCGGTGCTCTGTAATCCGGAATTACATTCGCTAATTGTCGTAGTGCAAATGCAATCTGCTTACCATCTGGATGAACGAGTGAAACATGGCCACCACGCCATTTAGCATTTCGTGGAGTATTCAAAGTAAATCCGAGTTCGGCGAGCCAAGCATCGTAAAGATCAATCATCATTTGGGTTCCGATTGCACACTTCTCTTCGATGTTAGCAATTCCAGCTTCTTCAATAATTCCAAATGAACTTTGAACTGATCGAAGAGCAATTACAGATGGCGTTGCGATCTGGAAACCAGCTAAACCATCAGCTTTTTTAAAGTTGGGTCCCATGTCAAACATATTCTCTTGGGCATGCCAACCTTGAATTGGAACTTGTAACTCCTTCTGTACGCGCTTGGATACATAAAGCCAACCAGGAGAACCTGGCCCAGAGAATCCAAATTTATAAGTGCAACCTACTGCGAGGTCAACACCATCATTATCAAAATTTAGATCTAGTGCCCCAATTGCATGGCTGCAATCCCAAATTGCAAACGCGCCATACTTTCGTGCCAAATCAGTAATTGACTTGATGTCATTACGGGAACCGGCTCGATACTGAATAACTTCAAATGTAACGAAGGCAACATCTTCACTCATATATTTTTCTAATATCTCCGGCGTAATTCGCTCATGTTGCGAAATTGCAGGATCTTCATTGTTAATAATTACTAAATTTAATCCGCGCTCTTTGGCATATCCTTGCAAGATATAGCGGTCGGTTGGAAAGTTTGCACCATCAATAATTATTGTTTTGCGGTCAGGTCGTGCGGCAAGTGCGGCACCAGCAAGTTGGTAAAAATTCACCGACGTTGTATCAGTTACTAAGACTTGTCCAGCTGCTGCGCCCAAAGTTGTTCGACCCAATAAATCTCCAGTTAGAAATGGCTCTTCGATCCAATCGCTCCAGCCTTCAACAACTTTTGCACCCCAGTCATTAATTAAAAAATCATTGATCACCTTGATAGTTCTTTTAGGTAGGCGGCCAAGTGAGTTTCCGTCCAGATAACAAATCTCTGGATTATTAATCACAAACTCATCCCTAAATTTAGCTAGCGGGTCTTTAGCATCAAGGTCGAGCGCATATTGCCTATTAGTTACATCCATTTACCCACTCTAGCAATCGTCAAATACTCTTGCGCAATGGCCGTCAATAATTTATTGAATTTGGAATCTGTTTCCAAAGCTTTTGACGCCCGCGCACTATTGGATGGTGTCTCTCTTGGCGTAAATGCCACCGATCGAATCGGAATTGTTGGAAGAAATGGTGGCGGCAAAAGTACTTTGCTTAAAGTCATGGCTGAAATTGAACCGGCTGATGCGGGGCGAATCTCAAAATCTGGTTCGGTAACAGTTGGTATTTTAAGCCAGAGTGATGAATTAGCAGAGAACTTATTAGTTCG
>CAIUXE010000025.1 GCA_903902965.1 uncultured Actinomycetes bacterium | reverse complement strand
GCGACCTGCAGCGGCAGATTCTTTTAAGTAAGGAATGGCTGCTTGTGAAGTTAAAAATGTGGCGCGCACATTTACTGAAAACATTAAATCAAATCTTTTTGCTGGAGTTGCCAGCGTCGGAGTCAAATTAATTGCGCTCGCATTGTTAATTAAAATATCTAATCCGCCAAACTCAGCAGCGGCCTGCGCGACTGCACTTTCAATCTGCTTTTCATCTCTCAAATCGCATTGAATCGGGAGGGCAACTCCCCCAGCCTCGCGAATTTCATCCGCAGCGCTATAAATAGTACCTGGCAATGTTGGGTGGGGATCTGTCGTTTTAGCAGCAATTGCAACCATGGCGCCATCGGAAGCGGCACGCTTAGCAATCGCCAAGCCAATTCCTCGGGATCCACCAGTAATTAATATTTTTTTACCAGCTAACTCTTGTGCCATTTCTATTTTCCTTTTTTCGAAATGAAATTCATAAAAGCATCTCGAGCTTCATCACTCACTAATGCCTCTTGAAAAAGTTTTCCTTCTTCAACCATGGTTTGAGCGACTGCTTGGGAATGTGCACTTTTAATCAATCTCTTTGCTTGGCGAATTGCATTGCGAGGTTGACCAGCAAGTTGTTTAGCAACTTCGCCACCACGTACTGGACTTTCTTCATCCGAGACGACTTCATTGATTAAGCCGTACTCGCGACCTTTTTCCGCCGAGAAAACATCTCCGAGCAAAAGTAATTCACTTGCACGTTGGTGCCCCATGATCAGTGGCAAAAGATACGAAGAGGCTGCCTCAGGAACTAATCCCAAATTAACAAAAGGCATTGATAATTTTGTTCCACTTCCGGCAATTACATAATCGCAGTGCATAAGTAAAGTAGTTCCAATTCCTACAGCCCTACCAGTAATTGAGGCGACCAGCGGTTTTGGAAATTCACGAATTGCAATTAAGAAACGCCACACTGGAGCATTGTCAACAGAGGGCGGATTGTTAAGAAAATCATTAATGTCATTACCGGCGGTGAAATCCTCACCTTCGCCATAAATTAAAACTGCACCAACTTCATCACTATCTACTGCAGCATTTAATTGATCTGCAAGTTCGGCATACATCTCACCTGTAATGGCGTTTCTTTTGTCAGGTCGATTAAAACCTAATGCTAAAACGCCATTATCGATGTTTACTGCAATTTCTTCCATTTTGAGCTACTAGCGCTCAATCTTTCCGGCAATAAACTCTTCAGTGCGCACATGTGCGGTTTCATCTGAGTACTGCTCTGGAGGAGATTTCATGAAGTAGCTTGATGGTGAAAGCAATGGCCCACCAATTCCACGATCAAGTGCCAACTTTGCACAACGAAGCGCATCGATGATTACACCTGCTGAGTTTGGTGAATCCCATACCTCTAATTTGTATTCAAGTGATAGTGGAACATCGCCAAATGCACGACCCTCAAGACGAACGTATGCCCATTTACGATCATCTAGCCATGCAACATAATCTGAAGGTCCAATATGAACATTTCCTTCGCCCATATCGTGATCAAGTTGTGAAGTAACTGATTGAGTTTTTGAGATCTTTTTTGACTCTAAGCGATCGCGCTCGAGCATGTTTTTGAAGTCCATATTTCCACCAACATTTAATTGCAATGTACGGTCCAAGTGAACTCCACGATCTTGGAACAACTTTGCCAAGATTCGGTGGGTGATTGTTGCTCCTACTTGGCTCTTGATGTCATCGCCAACAATTGGCACTTTGGCATCAGTAAATTTCTTCGCCCAAACTGGATCAGATGCGATAAATACTGGAAGCGCGTTAACAAATGCACAATGTGCATCAATCGCTACTTGTGCATAAAACTTTGCTGCATTTTCAGAACCAACAGGCAAGTAGCAGATCAATACATCTACTTTTTTCTCTTTTAGAGATGCGACCATGTCAACTGGTGTTGCATCTGACTCTGAGATGGTTTCACGGTAGTAGCGACCGAGACCATCGAGAGTTGTTCCGCGCTCAACTGTAATTCCAGTTTTTGCAACAGTTGCAAATTTAATAGTGTTGTTCTCGCTCGCCCACATCGCATCAGCAAGATCAAGACCTACTTTTTTAGCATCAACATCATAAGCGCCAACAAATTCAATGTCGCTGATGTGATAACCACCAAGGTTCGCGTGCATCAAGCCAGGAATCTCCTGATCGATTGCAGCATCCTTGTAGTAAGTAACTCCTTGAACTAATGAGTTGGCGCAGTTTCCAACGCCTACGATTGCTACTCTGATCTTGCTCACTGGGTTTTCCTTTCAGATTGGATCATTTCATCAAGCCACGCAATTTCACGACTTGCCGAATCAAGTGAATGACGACGCCATTCAATTAAGTACTTATCTATTCCAAGCACTTCACCATTTAACGGCGAGCGCTCGAGCTCTTTGGAAAGCACTTCTGCTTTATCTTTTAAACGACGTCTGCGTGCTTCCAAAATTCGTACGCGAGATGTTCGCGAAGTTGGGCCAAAAAATGCAAAGTGAACTCCGAAAGCTTCATCTTCGCTGGCGTCAGAGTTTTCAGTTAACTCTGCAAAACGTTTTTTGCCGGCTTCAGTAATTGAATAAGAAATTTTCGCCCGACGCGAACTTCCCGCTGTGCTCTCATTTTCAGATACCTCAATCAGACTAGCGAGAGACATCCGTCGCAACTGCGGATAGAGAGAGCCAAAGGAGAGCGCCCGGAAAGGCCCCAATATTGCTAAGCACCGCTTACGCAATTCATAGCCATGCAAGGGTCCGGATGAGAGCAGGCCTAGAAGAGTGAACTCCAAAGGCTCACTACGTGATGCCATCTGTCGCCCCCTTTTAACTTACAACTGGATAGATCGAGTTGATATATCGCCTGGGGCTATCTAACTACCCCGTTCACTCACAGGCAACTCCAGTTAGGTCTCGGCGTGGCGCGCCCTTACTCGGAGATTTGCCCTGATCAGAGCCTTACCCTATTTAATCGTTAGGCAGTAATAACCTCTAGAAGGGATCTAATAGATGTCCTCACTGTTCTCATGGAAGGTGCACACCTCAGGAGATGTAGTTGCTCCAGATGAGCGCCTCAGCTGGCCCCGCACTATTGGCATCGGCTTGCAACATATCGCCGCCATGTTCGGAGCCACTTTCCTAGTACCAATCATTACTGGCATGTCCCCAACCACTACTTTGTTCTTCTCAGGCATCGGAACGATGCTCTTCTTACTTATCACCAAAAACCGGGTGCCTTCGTACCTTGGTTCTTCTTTTGCATTTTTAGCTCCAATCGCTGCTGCAAAAGCTGATGGTGGAATGGGTGCAGCTCTTGGCGGAGTCGTAGCTGCTGGTGTGATCCTTGCGTTGATCGGTTTGATCGTTCGCGCAGTTGGAATGAAATGGATTGAGTGGATGTTGCCTCCTGTTGTTACCGGAGCAATCGTCATGGTGATTGGTCTCAACTTGGCAGGAGCTGCTAAAAATAATCTTGCAGCAGGACCACTAGTTGGAATTATTACTTTGGCCGCCATCGCACTAATCGCTGCAATTAGCCATGGATTCCTTGGTCGCATATCTATCTTCGTGGGAATTGTGATTGGTTATGCAGTTGCACTTGGAATGGGCGATGTGAAGACCGATGGTATTAAAGGTGCAAAATGGGTCGCACTTCCTACATTTACTTCACCAACATTTAATGGCAACGCCATCATCTTGTTCCTCCCAGTAGTACTTGTACTTATCGCTGAGAACGTTGGACACGTCAAAGCGGTTGCTGCAATTACTGGAAGAAATCTTGATGATGAAATCGGAAACGCACTTCTTGCAGATGGCCTTGCGACAACACTTGCAGGTGCTGGTGGCGGTTCTGGTACAACCACATACGCAGAAAACATTGGCGTAATGGCTGCTACTAAAGTTTATTCAACCGCTGCATACTGGATCGCCGGCATTGGCGCTGTTGTTCTTTCACTCTCACCTAAATTTGGTGCAGTGCTTAGCGCAACTCCTACTGGTGCACTTGGCGGAGCTGGTGTTGCCCTATTTGGAATGATCGGCGTGCTTGGTGCTCGTATCTGGATTGAAGCAAAAGTTGATTTTGCTAACTCCAGTAACTTGATCATCGTCGCATCTGCTCTTGTTATCGGAATCGCTGACATCTCATGGACAAAGGGCGATTTCACATTCAGCGGAATCATCAACGCAACCGTTGTTGCAATTGTTGGTTACCGAGTGCTGCATTCATTAAGCAAAAGGTAAGTTAACAAATTAACCGCAAAAAGCGGGTACTTCCAGATAATGGAGGTGCCCGCTTTTGCACTTCCTCCACGTAGTTGCGATAGTTTGAGCGCATGAACTTAGTGATTCCAACCCGGCTTCCTGAGTACTTTATTGCTGCCGTAGCAATCATTTTGGCACCTGGCCCATCGGTGCTTTTTACGATTGCAAGAGCGATTGCTTGGGGAAGAAAAGTTGCCGTAATAACTGTTATTGGAAACGCCTCTGGATTTCTAGTTTTATCAATTTTGGTAGCTGTTGGAATCGGCCCAATAATTCAAAGATCTGCACTTGCATACGCAGTAGTGCAATGGGGTGGCGGTCTCTATTTAATTTACTTAGGAATCGAAGCGCTTCGCAAACGTGCTGAGCATTCAACTCAGATGCTCGAGCAAGGTGAAGTGGCCGCACCGAGTGCAATGCGCACTATTCGAGATGGATTTGTAGTTGGGATTTTGAATCCTAAAGGAATAGTTTTTTGTGCAGCAGTAGCTCCGCAATTCATCGATCGCGATCGTGGCAGTGTGGTTTTCCAATTAATTTTGCTGGGTGCAATTTTTTCATTGCTAGCTCTTGTTTGTGATGGAACATGGGGACTGCTGGCGGGCACTGCACGAATTTGGCTGGCCACTGAGGTGCGCCGGATTGTTATTTTGCGCACCACTGGCGGGGTTGTCATGGTCATCCTTGGGCTATTGGTTTTACTTTCTGCACTGAAAAATCACTCTTGATTTCAATTTAATCCTTTTAATCCTCCGCCAGCGCGGCTAGTATGCCGATATGTCCAATTCATCCAAGAAAATC
>CAIUXE010000024.1 GCA_903902965.1 uncultured Actinomycetes bacterium | reverse complement strand
GAAATAAAAGCGGCACCATTTTGAAAGATTGCCAATGCAAGTAAAACAGCGGGATTGTTTGGTTTAGCTAATTCGAGAGCAACATCCTGTGCTTCATCAAGAATTATTGATACATCTGCCCCGCAAATAGCTGCTGGTGCTAGGCCGAAGGCAGATAATGCGCTAAATCTTCCACCGACATCAGCAAATCCATTTAATACTTGCACGCCGCGTTCTTTTGCCCAGATCTCCAGCGCAGAATCAGGATCAGTTATCACGAGAAGATGGTTACGAATCTCCAGTTTCTGCTTTATCAGCTCAGCGTGAAAGAGCACTCGATGAGAGTTGGTTTCTATAGTACTTCCAGATTTAGAAGCGAAGATAAATAATGTATAACTCAAATCCGATTCCAGAATTGGAAGTAAATCCGCTGGATCGGTCGAGTCAAGGATAATCAAAGAAAGTTCTGATTCTAGATTCGATGCCGCAATAACTTCGGGCGCTAGAGAGGATCCACCCATACCGCACAGAACTATCCGGGTAATTGCGTTTTTACGACGAAGTGCAGCAATTGCATCAAACTTAGGTAAGAGTTGTGTTGATTTCGCAGGTAAGTCAATCCACCCCAAGCGATTTAGCGCCTCATTTTCAGCAGCCTTACCCCAAAGCAGTGAATCCCGATTAAGTAATCTCTCATTAGCTAAATTCAATTTCCCAAGAAGAGCACTTTTGGCTGCCGAGTCAATCGGCAAGCCAGTTATTGAGATCACGCTAGTGCTTGCTCAACTGTTTGCAGTAGATGGTGCCAAGATTCCTCGAACTTCTTAATCCCATCAACTTCCAGATCGTTCACAATTTTGTTGTAATCAATTCCTAAATTGCTCAAGTCGCTCAAAATAATGTGTGCATTCATTATTTCAGTCGAAATAGAATCATTGATAATTGGATCAAGATCGTGCACTGCCCGCAATGTTGCCTCGGGCATAGTATTAACAGTTAATGGAGCGGCTAATTCAGTGACATATTTATCTTTTCCGTATGTCGGATCTTTGACGCCAGTAGATGCCCAAAGTAAGCGTTGCGGCCAAGCTCCTGAGGTTGCTAATTTTTTCCATCGATCACTTTGGGAAAAACTTGAGAAAATCTCATAAGCTAAATGCGCATTGGCCACCGCTGCTTTGCCTCGAAGGGGAGCGGCCTTATCAGATGACATGCGATCTAAAATCGGATCAATTGCGGTATCAACTCGACTTACAAAAAAGGATGCAACAGATTGAATTTTTGAGACATCAGCACCGGTCGCTAATCGTTTTTCCAATCCAGAAACATACGCAATTAAAACCTTTTCATATCTTTCAGTTGAGAAAATCAAGGTCACATTCACGCTAATTCCTTCAGAAATTAAAAGCTCTATTGCTGGCAACCCTGCCAAAGTGGCTGGCACCTTAATGAAAAGGTTTTCGCGTCCCACTTCTTTCCATAGTTCACGAGCTTGATCAATTGTCTCCTGGGTTTTGTGGGCAAGTCTTGGGTCAACCTCGATACTTACTCGACCATCAATGCCTTGAGTTTTACGAAAAGTATCGAGCAATAGATCGCAGGCATCTCGCACATCTGTCGTAGTTACTTTTCTAATGGCTTGATCCACTGAGGCACCGGCCTTTTTCAATACGGCAAATGCATCAGCGTATGTTTGTGAATCTTTTAAAGCGTTATCAAAAATTGAAGGATTGGTGGTTACGCCTACGACCGAATAATTCTCTATTAAGTTCTTTAGGGAAGAATCACTTTCAGGGTTTATTAGCCGGGATCTCGATAGATCATCAAGCCAGACCGAAGTTCCGAGCGATGATAAATTCTGTAGTGCGTTTGACATTACAAAACATCTTCAACGAGTGCGACAACTCGTTCGGTGGTAAATCCAAAGGCGGCAAATAACTCCTTTGCTGAAGCAGAGGCGCCAAAATGTTCAAGGGAGATAGACCGACCAGAACTGCCAGTAAATTCTGTCCAACCCATGGAAATTCCTGCTTCGATACTTACTCGCGCGCTTATGGATTTTGGTAATACGCTTTCTTGATATTCGGCAGATTGAGAGCGGAACCATTCCCAGCAGGGCATGCTTACAACTCTCACGGGAATTTTCTTATTTGCTAATTCTTCTTGCGCTGCCAGAGCCAATGAAACTTCGGAGCCAGTTGCGATCAATATTGCTTTAGGTTTCTCTCCGGATGCTGGTTCTCTTAAAATGTAAGCACCTTTTGTGGCGCCGATTGCAGAATTACATTCACTGCGGTCAAAGACCGGCAAATTTTGTCTGGAAAGTAGCAATCCCGCAGGTCTCGCATTTTCAATTATCTGTCCCCAACATTGAGCGACTTCGTTGGCATCTGCAGGTCTAATTACATCGAGACCGGGAATGGCACGAAGTGCTGCGGCATGTTCTACAGGTTGATGCGTAGGGCCATCTTCTCCCAAACCAATCGAATCATGACTCCAAATATAAGTAACTGGCAGATTCATAAGAGCAGCCAAACGAACCGAAGGTCGCATGTAGTCACTAAAAACTAAGAATGTTCCACCAAATGGTTTTGTTCCCCCATGCAGTGCTATTCCGTTCATTATCGCGCCCATTGCATGTTCACGAATTCCAAAATGTATAACGCGGCCATATGGATCAGCTGAAGATGACGATGAAGATGAAGGAAGGAAAGATTTTGCTCCTTCAATTGTCGTGTTATTGCTCTCTGCTAAATCTGCCGAACCTCCCCACATTTCGGGTAGCAGTGCAGCCAATTTCTGAATTACATCTCCAGAAGCCTTACGCGTAGAGATCTCTTTCTCACTAGAAAATTCAGGGAGTGAAGCGCGCCAATTTTTTGGCAACTCTTTACTTATCAAACGGTCAGATAATTCGGCTGCTGATTTATTTTCGTTACGCCAATTGTCAAATCTTTTGTTCCATTCATTTCGGGAAGCACTTGCCCGGTCTAATACTTTTCTGGCATGCGCTAGTACATTTTCTGGTATCGCAAAATCCTCATTTGGATCTAACCCCAACGCGACCTTGGTTGCTGCTACTTCTTCAGCGCCAAGTGCAGCACCATGAGATTTCGAAGTTCCTTGTAGTTTTGGAGCGGGCCATGCGATTACAGTTTTCAATCGAATGAGAGTTGGTGCAACATCTTGTGCTTTCGCTTCATTGATTGCATTGTTTAATAAAATTAGATCAACTTCACCACTTGGTAAAGTTCCAACTTCAATAACATTCCAGTCATAGGCGCGATATCTAGCACTTACATCCTCAGTGAATGAAAGTCCTATATCTCCTTCAATAGTGATCCTGTTATCGTCATAGATCACAATTAAATTACTTAGTTTTTGTAAGCCCGCTATTGAAGAAGCCTCAGCACTGATTCCTTCTTGGAGATCTCCGTCAGATGCGATGACATAAATGTGGTGATCAAATACTGATTGATTTAGAGCGGCATTCGGATCAAAAAGCCCACGCTCATAACGAGCAGCCATCGCCATGCCAACTGCATTTCCAATTCCTTGCCCGAGCGGACCAGTTGTGGTTTCAACACCAGATGTATGGCCGTATTCAGGATGTCCTGGAGTTGCCGAATCTTTTTTACGGAACTCTTTTAAATCATCAAGAGTTAATCCGTATCCAGAATAAAAAAGTTGGGTATATAAAGTTAATGAAGAGTGACCGCAAGAAAGAATGAATCGATCACGGCCGATCCAGTTAGGATCACGAGGATCGTGACGAAGATGGTGTTGAAATAAAAGATACGCAACCGGGGCCAAAGCCATTGCAGTTCCTGGGTGACCATTTCCGGCACGTTGTACTGCATCAGCCGCTAGTGCTCGAGCGTATTTAATGGCCTGATCATCTAGATCATTCCAACCAAGAATTTCGGTCTTATTTGCACTAGGCGCCATATTTGAAAGCCTATCTAACCCTTAGACGAAGGTGGGTTAAATTGGATTCAGGCGAGTTTTGCGTCGCGCTTACTGCTGGCCCGAACGCTGGTACGTACTAGCAATTTGCAAGCCGTGAGCCAGACTAAAGACAATCCAAGCAGGTGGAGGCCGACCAAAATAATTGGGACGCCAGTGAAATACTGGATGTAGCCGATACTGCCTTGGATAAGGATCAAAATTATAAAAGTTTTAACCAATTTCAGATGATCATTTCGAGCTTCGGGAGAACTACTTATCGGCGCTAGTTTTAGAAGTAAGTACAGAGACAAAATCGCACCACAAAGTGCAATAACTAAATCAGCATGTAGCCATGTGACCATTCGAATATCGAAGTTGTATCGAGGAGCGGTTTGGTCTCCTGCGTGAGGACCAGTTCCAGTTACTACCGTTCCGGCAATTATCACCAATAAAGTTATCCCGAAAATAAAACGAACAAGTAGTACGCCTGCATGGGTCAATTGTGATGTTTTTGGATAATTACGAGATCGTTCATTAAGTACTACTGCGCCAAAAATTAAGGCAATCGAAAGCAGAAAATGGCTTGCTACAGCAGCGGGATTTAATTTTGTTAAGACTGTGATGCCACCCAAAACAGCTTGACCAAAAATTCCGAGTATTTGTAGCAACGCCAAAAGACGTAGATTTTTGCGGCCAGTTTTTAAGACCCAACCAAAAGTCACGATTGCTAATGCGACTAAAACAAAGGTGAGCATGCGGTTTGCAAATTCAATCCAGATATTGATTAGCGGTTCAGTTTGATGTTTGGAAGGGGTGTACGAACCTTTTGCGCATTCAGGCCAAGTTGGACAACCCAGTCCGGATTTGGTGAGCCGGACGGCCCCGCCGGTGATAATTAATGCGATTTGAGCCCGGAGTAGGCCCGCTGGAAGGTGATTTAGCTTGTCTTTGAGCACCCTCGAACCCTACTGCGAGTCAGGTTGCAGGAGTAAGTGAATTACGCAACACTATCGTTGTGAAAAACGATGAGCTCCGCACAAGAGAGGTTATCGCTCGTGCCATTCTCGAAAATGGTCCCGCCACGGCGGCTCAATTAGCTGATCGACTTGGAATTACCCCGGCTGG
This sequence comes from uncultured Actinomycetes bacterium, assembly GCA_903902965.1. Taxonomy (GTDB): domain Bacteria; phylum Actinomycetota; class Actinomycetes; order Nanopelagicales; family Nanopelagicaceae; genus UBA3012. The sequence goes on along the minus strand of CAIUXE010000024.1, from coordinate 4,686 downwards.
GATCCGGCGCCATTTAGATTCCCTTGTCGAAGAAGGAACCCTGGACGCCAGGGACCCAAAAATTGGAAGTAGCACCATCGGACGGGGTCGTCCGGCAAAAGTATTTGTGATGTCAGATTTTGGTAGATCGCAATTTGAGCATTCCTACGATGACTTAGCTATTTCCGCACTTAGATTTATGGCAACAACATCTGGAAGTGTGGCTCCATTTGCAAAACATCGCGCACAGGAGATGGAAAGAAAACTTGCCAGCGAAGGTCAGGTTTCTGTTAACGAGTTAGTTAATTTTTTAAATGACGAGGGTTATGCAGCTAGTTCTCATGAAATGGGAGCTGGAATTGAACTTTGCCAACATCATTGCCCAATAGCTCACGTTGCTTCTGAATTTCCGGAAATTTGCGAAGCAGAGACGGAACTATTCTCAAAACTACTTGGAACTCACGTTCAGAGATTGGCCACTGTTGCTCATGGCGACGGCGTTTGCACCACTTTTGTTCCATTAACTTTAACAAGCACTGCTAAATAACCAGGAGAGAGAAAAAAATGACATCAATCGCGCATCCAGAGTTAGACGGTATTGGAAATTATGAGTTTGGATGGTCAGACAAGAGCGATGCAGGCACAAACGCAAAACGTGGATTGAACGAAGATGTCGTTCGAGACATCTCTGCGAAGAAAAGCGAACCACAGTGGATGCTTGATTTGAGATTAAAAGGTTTAAAACTTTTCGAAAAGAAGCCAATGCCAAACTGGGGATCAGATCTTTCTGGAATATTTTTTGATCAAATTAAATATTTCGTTAGATCAACTGAGAAGCAGGCAGCAACTTGGGAAGATCTTCCAGATGAAATCAAAAACACATATGACCGTCTTGGAATTCCTGAAGCAGAAAAGCAAAGATTAGTTTCAGGTGTAGCAGCGCAATATGAGTCTGAAGTTGTCTACCACTCAATTCGTGAAGATTTAGAAGCTCAAGGAGTGCTCTTCTTAGATACAGATACAGCTCTGCGCGAGCATGAAGATATTTTCAAAGAGTATTTCGGAACCGTAATCCCAGTCGGCGATAACAAATTTGCTGCACTGAATACATCTGTATGGTCCGGTGGATCTTTTGTTTACATCCCTAAGGGAGTTCATGTCGAGATTCCATTGCAAGCGTACTTCCGTATTAATACCGAAAACATGGGACAGTTCGAACGTACTTTGATCATTGCTGATGAAGGTTCATATGTTCATTATGTAGAAGGCTGCACGGCTCCCATCTACTCTTCTGATTCGCTGCACTCTGCTGTAGTGGAAATTATCGTAAAGAAAGATGCACGTGTGCGTTACACGACCATTCAAAACTGGTCTAACAACGTTTACAACTTGGTAACAAAGCGCGCTGTCTGTCACGAAGGCGCAACCATGGAATGGATCGATGGAAATATCGGTTCTAAAGTCACCATGAAATACCCAGCAGTCTTCATGATGGGCGCACATTCAAAAGGTGAAACACTTTCGATTGCATTTGCTGGCGAGGGGCAACATCAAGATGCTGGTGCAAAGATGGTTCATGCAGCGCCTTACACGTCTTCAACAATTATTTCAAAATCTGTTGCACGCGGGGGAGGACGTACCTCTTACCGTGGATTAGTTCAAGTACAAGAAGGTGCGCATCATTCCAAGAGCACAGTTAAATGCGATGCACTATTAATCGACACCATTTCAAGATCTGATACTTATCCTTATGTAGATGTACGTGAAGATGATGTTGAGATGGGACATGAAGCAACAGTCTCACGAATTAGCGATGACCAACTCTTCTATTTAATGTCTCGTGGACTTGGCGAAGATGAAGCTATGGCAATGATCGTCCGCGGATTTATTGAGCCAATTGCTCGTGAATTACCAATGGAGTATGCACTTGAGTTGAATCGTCTAATTGAAATGCAGATGGAAGGGGCTGTTGGTTAATGACAGCACTTGCCTCAAATTATTTAACTCCAGGACCACGCGATGAGGATTGGCGCTTTACTCCACTTAATCGTTTAGCAGGTTTACATGATGGAAGTGCTGTTACTGGAACTCCAATGGTTCGAAATGTATCTGAAAATAGTGGAGTTTTGGTTTCAACAATTCCTAACGTGGACGTCCCTTCCAAAATTATTCCAACTGACGCAGTAGCTTTGCGGACTATTGAAAATGCGACAGATATTTTGAAAATAGAAATTTCAAAAGAGACATCAGTGGCTGAACCAATTTTTATCGATCGCACTGGATCTTCGAACGTTGGAGCTAATTACGAGAGAATTATGATCTCGGTTGGAGCTTTTTCAAAAGCCACGGTAATTATTCAAAATAGTGGTTCTGCAAATTTGGCTGAAGACATTGAAATGGAATTAGGAAATAGCAGCGACTTAACATTTATCTCACTGCAAGAATGGTCAAATGACTCGGTTCACCTTGGTCGTCATCAAGCAATTGTGGGTCCAGATGCTCACTTAACTTCAATCGAAGTTTCTCTCGGCGGATCGTTAGTGCGCTTGCTTCCCCGCGTTGATTTCGAAGGCAGTGGCGGTTCAGTGGATCTTTATGGTCTCTACTTCGCTGGAAGCGAGCAACATCTAGAGCATCGAGTGCATGTAGAGCACTCAACACCAAATTGTCGTTCTCGAGTTAGCTATAAAGGCGCATTGCTTGGGGAAAACGCACGTACCGTCTGGTTTGGTGATGTAGCAATTCGGGCAAAAGCAGAGGGTACGGACACTTATGAGGTGAATCGGAATTTATTACTTTCAGATGGCGCACGTGCAGACTCAGTTCCAAATCTAGAAATTGAAACTGGCGAGATTGTCGGAGCTGGTCACGCCAGCACTACTGGGCGATTTGATGATGAGCAATTGTTTTATTTGATGGCTCGTGGAATCGATGAGACTGAAGCGCGACGTCTGGTCATTCGTGGATTCTTTGCTGAGTTGCTTCGAAACATTAAGAATGAAGTGATTGAGACGAGATTGATTGATCACATCGATCGCGAACTTGGAAAAGTTTCCTAATGGCACCTTTCGAAATCGACTTTAATACATTAGTTGAGGGAAAGCCCATGAAAATCATGGTCGACTCAACTCCGGTTTGCCTAGTTAAAATAAAAGATGAGGTTTTTGCTGTTGAAGACACGTGCTCTCATGCGGATGCCTCACTTAGTGAAGGTGAATTAAATGGTTACCGAATTGAATGTTGGCTTCACGGAGCAGAGTTTGATGTGAGGACAGGGGAGGCTGTAGTTCCTCCAGCAGTTGCACCTCTTAAGCGTTTTGTTGTCGAGAGAAATTCTGATCAATTATTAATTAATCATCCAAATACCCAAGTGAAGGAAAATAAATGACAGCCCTAGTTATTAAGAATTTACAAGTTTCAGTAAATGCAGATGGTGGAATGCGTGAGATTTTGCGCGGGGTTGACTTAACTATAAATAGCGGAGAGACACACGCAATCATGGGTCCGAATGGCTCTGGAAAATCTACTCTCGCCTACTCAATTGCTGGACACCCTAAATACACGATCACTGGCGGCCAAGTAACACTCGATGGTGCAGATGTTTTAGAGATGACGGTTGATGAGCGTGCTCGTGCTGGTATTTTCTTAGCCATGCAGTATCCGGTTGAAGTGCCTGGAGTTTCTGTATCAAACTTTTTAAGAACTGCCGCTACAGCTATGCGTGGAGAAGCTCCCAAGGTTCGTACTTGGATTGGTGAAGTAAAAGACGCCATGAGTTCGTTAGGAATGGATCCCGCATTCTCTGAAAGAAGTGTCAATGAAGGCTTCTCTGGAGGAGAAAAGAAACGTCACGAAATTTTACAACTTGAATTACTTAAACCAAAAATTGCGATCTTGGATGAAACCGACTCAGGATTAGATGTGGATGCACTTCGAATTGTTTCAGAAGGCGTAAACCGGATCCGTGAGAAAAACGAGATGGGTGTAATGCTGATTACTCACTACACCAGAATCTTAAAATATATTAAGCCAGATTTCGTTCATGTTTTTGCTGGCGGAAAAATTGTTGAACAAGGTGGCGCAGATCTTGCTGATCGCCTTGAAGCAAATGGTTACGCCGAATATACGACCGCGTAAAGGTTATTAAAATGGCTTTACTAGACACGAATTTAATTCGTCAAGATTTTCCAATCTTGGGTAGAACTGTACGCAATGGAAAAAAATTAGTGTATCTAGATAGCGCTGCCACGAGTCAAAAAGCTCTTACTGTTCTGGATGCCGAAAGAGATTTCTATCTAAATCACAATGCGGCTGCACATAGAGGTGCACATTTATTAGCCGAAGAGGCAACCGATGCATTCGAGGGGGCACGCGCAATTGTTGCTGATTTTCTCTCAGCTGTCAGTTCCGAAATAATTTTTACAAAAAGTGCAACTGAATCTATAAACGTAGTTTCATATGGATTCTCAAACCATCTTCCAAGGAATGACCTATTTTACATTAGCGAACAAAACAATATTGTGGTCACACAATTAGAGCATCACGCGAACCTTTTACCTTGGCAGCAGTTAGCTAAAAGAAGTGGAGCCAAATTAACTTGGCTAGGAGTCACTTCCGACGCACAAATAGATATTTCAAATATCGAGTCAGTAATCAACAGTAAAACCAAAATTGTCGCTATAACTCATCAGTCAAATGTTTCAGGAG
>CAIUXE010000023.1 GCA_903902965.1 uncultured Actinomycetes bacterium | reverse complement strand
CCAGTAGGGATCTCTTCGACATGATGTGTCACCAGCAAACTTGTTGGTGCGCTTTGATCAAGGGCAAGAGCGCTTAATCTCTTTAATAGGTCTTCTCGGGCGCCCAGATCCAATCCTGCGGCTGGTTCATCCAATATTAATAACTCGGGATCTGGCATCAGAGCTCGAGCGATTTGAACTCGCTTGCGCTCTCCCTCACTCATGCTTCCAAAACTCTGGTCACGATTTTGTGAGACCCCAAACAAAGAAAGCATGCCCATTGCTCTGGATTCATCCCATAAGTCATAAACCTCTTGCCATCTACCAGTTACAGCCCAAGAGGCGGTCATTACAACATCAAGAGCCGATTCATCGGGAGGAATTCGATCAGTTAATGCAGCGCTACTGAGGCCGATTCGGTGCCGTAATTCAAATACATCCACTCGACCCAAAAGTTCATCAAGTACTCGTGCTTGACCTTTTGTAGGGTGTATCAACGTTGCAGCAATTGCGATCAAGGAAGTTTTACCAGCGCCATTAGGACCTAAAATTACCCATCGCTGACCTTCATCAACTTGCCAGGTGATGGGACCTAATATCTGTCTCCCGCCACGGGTTAAACACACTTCTTGAAAATCAATTACTGACACAAGAGACAAACTTACCCGATCTCTGGTCATATCCAGTGCTGATGCCTGCGACGGCGCTAAAGGTATTGACGCTAATCTTTGCCACTGTGAGCGCCTTGATAACCCTTTCCGGAGCACTCCCACCCGGTTTCATCCAGAAAGCATTAGCGGCCTTGCATGATATTAAAGTTGTCGAAATAACCGAAAAAGTAATCGACGGAGGAACCTCTCTTGTCATTGTTTTATCTGGATCGACTCAGGAGATCCAAAGTAGATCTCAGTATTCAATTTTGCAAGAATTAGCCAGAGTTTCAGGTTTAAATATTAGTTGTGAACATATTGAAAGCCAGCAAAAACTCAAACCCACTACTTCTGAAAGAGGTGGGAGTAGACGTTTAGTGCTGCTTGATGTGGATTCAACGCTCATTCAAGAGGAAGTCATCGAGCTTTTAGCAAATAAGGCTGGCGCTGGAGCAGAAGTGGCCCGCATAACAGCTGCAGCCATGTCTGGTGAGATCGACTTCGCTTCAGCACTACATGCGAGAGTTCAACTATTAGCAGGATTACCAGAGCAGATCTTAGAAGAGGTCCGTAGTGAAATTACTTTGACAAAAGGTGCACGCGAATTGATTCTCACTTTAAAAAGATTAAACCACTATGTAGGAATAGTGTCGGGTGGTTTTATTGATGTAATCGAACCCTTGGCGAAAGAATTACAGATTGATTATTTGAAAGCTAATAAGTTAGAAATCAAAGACCGAAAACTTACCGGTGGTCTAGAAGGAGACATTGTTGACCGAGCAGGTAAAGCAGTGGCTCTCCGTGACTTTGCAAAGATAAAAGGAGTAGATATCGCCGACACAGTTGCTATTGGAGATGGTGCGAACGATATTGACATGCTTAAAGTGGCAGGCATTGGAATAGCATTTAATGCGAAACCGATTTTGCAATCCGTTGCAGATATTTCTTTAAACACTCCGAATTTGGACCACGCGCTTTACTTGATCGGACTCTCAAAGAGTGAATTAGCTACTTTTTAAAGCCGGCAAGCGTGAATATCTGTAACTAATATTCCTCTAGCTCCCAATGACCATAAATCATCCATTATTCGATGAGCATCTTGGCGCTTGACCATGGCTCTTATTGCCATCCAACCTTCAACTTTCAAAGGTGAAATCGTAGGTGATTCAATCCCTGGCGTTAAAGCACAAGCGGCTTCAACTAATTCGCTCTTAACGTCGTAATCCATCAACACATATTGCCTTGCGATAATTACGCTATTTAATCTGTGAATCAAGATTTGCATCTCATTACTAGTTTTAGAACTTGAGATTAAAACTGCTTCACTCTCTAAGATTGAATCGCCGATTACTTTTAAGCCTGCTTGTCGCAATGTGTTACCAGTTGAAACCACATCTGCGATCGCATCCGCGACACCAAGCCTCACGGCACTTTCAACCGCCCCATCAAGTTGGACAACTTCGGCTTTGATCGATTTATTGCTCAAATAGCTTTTAACTAATCCGGGATAGGAAGTAGCGACTCGTTTCCCGTTGAGAATCGAGATATCGTCACCGGTAGAAGAGGAAGGGACACCAAAGCGGAATGTAGATTTGCCAAAACCCAACGGCAGCAATTCTTGAGCATTAACACCTGAATCCAATAATAAATCTCGGCCGGTTATGCCAATACTTAATTCACCAGATGCTACATAAATTGCGATATCTCGTGGTCGCAAATAATAAAATTCAATCTGGTTGACTGTGTCTAAGGTAACCAAATCACGAGGATCAGTTCTTTGTTTGTAACCTGCTTCGGTCAGAATTTTTATAGAGTCCTCTGCAAGAGAACCTTTATTAGGAAGAGCTACACGTAACATTAAGACCCCATATTCTAAAGCTCTTGATAGACAGCATCCATTTCGATTTCACGTGCCAACATCATTACCTGTAAGTAATAAATTAATTGACTTATTTCAAGTGCTAAATCTTCATCACTCTCATACTCTGCGGCCATCCAGACTTCAGCGGCTTCTTCAATGATTTTTTTACCTATTGAGTGGACTCCCCCAGCAAGTAATTCTGAGGTGTTAGATCCTGCTGGACGGGTTCGAGCTATTTCTCCAAGTTCGCGCCACAGTTCTTCAAAGGTTTTCACATCTCATAGGATAGTGCAGCCTGATCTGTTGATGCGCTTGATTTACCGTACTTGCTAAAGGTTATTCAGTTGGTTTTCTGCTAAAAATCGTAATTTTCGAACCATCTCTGCCGGGTCTTCAGATTTGTACACCGCCGATCCTGCCACGAAGGTATCAGCTCCTGCCTTGGTCGCGATTTCAATTGTTTCCGCCGAAATACCACCGTCTACTTGTAGCCAAACATCTCTCTGTGTTGAATTTAGAGCCGCACGAACCTGAGCAACTTTTGCCATTTGATCACCCATAAAACTTTGTCCACCGAAACCTGGTTCTACGGTCATGATTAATACCATGTCGACCAGATTAACTAAATCTATAATCTCGTTAAAAGGGGTATTCGGCTTAACCGCAACTCCTGCTCTTACTCCTCGCTTCTTTATCTCTGTAATTAATTTCTCTGGATTTTCGCTGGCTTCAATATGAAAAGTTACGCTACTGGCTCCAGTTTCGGCATATTCGATTCCAATGCGATCCACTTCAGCCACCATCAAATGTGCATCTACTGGAATGGGGCAATTTGAAATGATCTTAGAAGCGGAACCGAAATCAAAAGTGAAATTAGGAACAAAAATATTATCCATAATATCTAAATGAATTAAATCAGAATCGGCCGCTACTTTGGCAATTTCGGAATCAAGATTATTGAAATCTGCATTAAGGATGCTTGGCGTTATTCGAACGTGCATGAGACAGATTCTACTTTGCTACTCTTTGGAATACCGCCAAGAACATTCCATCTGTTCCATGGAGTCCTGGCCAAAGTTGTATATTGGCATTATCAGGCAGGTCCATTTCGTCCGGAAAATACTTTGCTGCAGGAACCTGAATGAAATTAGTATGGTTGATTAGAAACTTCTCTACATTTTCGACAGTTTCAGCAGGATGTGGCGAACAGGTCACATACCCCAAAATTCCGCCAACTTTTATTAACTGTGTAGCACGATCTAGTAACCCATTTTGTATCTTAACTAACTCACTAATTTCATTTTCTTGCTTGCGCCATCTCGCATCTGGTCTTCTGCGTAAAGCCCCGAGTCCTGAGCACGGCGCATCTATCAACACGCGTGTGAATGACTCTTGCTTAAATGCAGGGAGCAATCCATCACTTATGACAATTTTATTTGTAGATCTTTGCATTAACTTCGCTCTGTGTGGCGAGATTTCGTTTGAAACAAAATTGATCTTTCGTTCAGTCGCCCATCTATAAAGAAGAGCGCTTTTCCCACCTGGTCCTGCGCATAAATCAAGCCAAAATTCATCATTTTCAATGGGTATTTCTATAAAAGCTTTAGCGACCAGAAAAGATCCTTGATCTTGAACGCTTGCCCTAAGGTTTCTAATCGCCGGTATATCGGCTGGATCTCCTGTTATCTCTACAGCGCTACCAACCCAAGGCGCAGGAGTAAAAGCTTCATTGCTTTCCAATAATTCTGCTTGCGTCGATTGATTCGGCCATGCGACTACGCACACTTTAGGATTCTTATTGTTAGCAATACATTCTTGCTCGACACGACTAATGTCCCCCAGAAGTTTCAGGTAACTTTCTAAGATCCACCTTGGATGAGAATATTGAATTGAAAGTTGATCCAATTTGTCAGTGAATCCAAGATTAGTGATCCACTGTTCAAAATTAAATTTAGAGATTTTACGCAGGATCGCATTCACAAATCCAGAACTAGATTGATTTATCTCTTGTTTAGTTAAAGTTACAGCAGTATCGACAGCCGCATGAGACGCTACACGCATATTTAATAGTTGGTGCGCTCCCATTCTCAGAACTTCCCGCACTTCCAAGTCCAATGATTGAACCGGTCTATTACTAACGCTATCTATTATTCTGTCGTAAGTTCCACGCAATCGTATTGACCCATAAACAATTTCGGTTACGAGAGCTTTGTCTCCTACCGAAAGGTTGCTTTCTTTAAGAAACACGGGCAATGCCAAATTTGCGTAACTACGCTCTTTCTCTATCGAAATCAAAGCTTTTAAGGCGATTCTGCGAGATTGGATACCGTTTGAATCAGACATATCTATTTTCGGTAGCGTCATCTTTCGATTGAATTCCTCTACTCCACTCAGACCCTGACATGATCTTTTTCCCACTGCTTTGAACTTTGAGAATTTCCAGATCAAAATCATTAGTTGCTACATACAAGTTTTGACTTGTAAAAATCAGTGTTCCTGCTGGTCTACTGCTTTTCGTATCGCTTACTTGGGTTTCATAAATAAAAAGGTCATCTTTGCGAAAAGTCGTTTTAGCTCGGGGTGTTGGGTTTAATGCCCGCACCATATTTTTGATTGAACTCGCAGTCGTGTTCCAATCTATACGTAATTCACTTTTATCAATTTTTGGCGCAAATGTTGCCTTACTATCATCCTGAGGTGTCGGTATTGTTGAGTTCTCAATTCCGCTGAGCGTTTCATCCAACATTTCTGGAACTAGTTGACTCACTCTTTCTAGACATTCCCCTGATGTCTCTCGATCGCCAATTTCAAAAGTTTTTTGAGTGAAAATAGGGCCGGTATCCATTCCTTTATCTAATTGAAATATTGAGATTCCAGAACTTTTTTCCCCACTCCAGATTGCCCTCTGGACTGGTGCTGCTCCTCGAAACTTAGGCAATAGTGAAAAATGAATATTTACCCAACCATACTTGGGTAATTGTAGAAGTTCGTTAGGTATTAACTTCCCATAAGCGATTACAACAACTAGATCTATCGACTCTAGAATTCTCTCTGTTAATAACGACTCAAAAGAGGTGTAGGTTTTTATTGAATTATCCTTAGCAAAGTTTGCAACAGGAGAATCAACTAATTCACTACTACGACCCTGGGCGGCCGCTGGTCGAGTCAAAACGCCAACCAATTCGTGCTTCGAAGAATTCAACCATTCTAAAGTTGTAATCGCGACGTTCGGAGTTCCAGCAAATAAAATACGCACTAACTACCAAAACCAAAAGTTGGGTGTGGCGATACCCGAATCTCTGGATTTACTATGCCGAACCATTCAGATTCACGAACCTCACGTAAAGCTTCTTTACGGAGATCTTTTGACAATCTATCTATAAATAAAATTCCATCAAGGTGGTCAGTTTCATGTTGAATACATCTGGCCATTAATTCACTACCCACAATTTCAACTGGCTCACCATGCATGTTAAAACCTTGAGCTACTACTGAGAAAGCTCTTTTGCAATCGTAAACAAGTCCAGGGAAAGAAAGGCAACCCTCATCTCCTTCTTGCTCATCGGAACTTAACTGCAATTTAGGATTGATTAGGTGGCCTATCTCTTCATCAATATTCCACGTAAAAACTCTTAGCGATACTCCAATTTGAGGTGCGGCTAATCCTGCTCCGCCGGCATCAAGCATCGTATCCGTCAAATCTTTAACTAAGTTTCGCAACTCTTTATCAAAAGTAACAACTTCGATTGACGGAGTGGCCAAAACAGGGTCTCCGAATAATCGAATCGCTTGAGTGCTCATGAAAGTATTTTACAGTTCAATCGGGTCTACTCGTACCTTCAGGGAAGGTAAACCGTGAGCACTTCTTACCCGGCAATAATTAAGTACCTCGTCAGCCAGGCTTTGGCCTTGCAGGTCAGCGGCTCTCAAAATAATTTTAGATAAGTACACGTCATCTGTTGATTGAAGCGAGGAAACGAGGTAATTTTTTGAAAATTCGATCGCCATTTTGTGGATATCTGCATGAGGACCAATCACGCTTATCGCCTTAAATTGGGGTGGTAATTGCAAAGCACTTCGTTCCATGAGATCTCTACTGGCTGAATGCCATGGATCCCATCGTAGTAACGCTTGGAAATTTGGATCTGACGAGACCACATCCAAGAAAACATCCGCATTCTTGGCAGCTAGTGCGCTTACTGAAAACCAGTTCAACCTTGCTTGCTCTTCAGCATTGACTGAGGCGCGTTCCAGAAAAATTCTTGAGTCTAGAAAAACAATAGCCGAATATCCATTCTTCGCCCGCGGTTCACTTCCTGGTGTAGATAAAACTATGCATTGCCCTTCCACTTCATCCAATATCATCGTACTTTGATTTGAATTTCGAATGCTAATACCCGGAAAAGCTTTACCTATCTCCTCAAGTGTCCGTTCATCACCTATTGCCGAATGGCGGAATGTTCTACCAGCGCAGTATGGACATTGCCAATCAGATTGAAACACACCACACAAACCACAGATTATATTTTTCTTTATAGAAGCGATTATTAACTTTCCCCCACATTGACAACGGGCATGATTTGCACATTTCTGACACATCAACGATCGAATGTACCCTCTTAATGGAACCTGAATTAAAACCGGCCCATTCAGTAATCCTCTTTGGATTGTTTTCCAAGCTTTTGTTGAGATTCGTCCGCGTTGATCCGGAGAGCTCAATTCCGAGATTCCGTTAAATTTTGGTGCAAACGCCTTGAAGATTTCCCTCTCTGGATTCAGCGGTTTCAAATTTCCTGCAAATAAATACTTTGTTGCTATCAAAGAGGGTGAAAAGCTTCCAAGTATCAGAGCGCAGCCTTCTTGTTTGGTTCGCTCTATCGCAACTTCTCTAGCATGCCAACCTGGAGTTCTTATCTCACTGTAATTTTCATTACCTTCATCCCAAACTATTATCAAAGACAAATCAGGAATAGGTAAAAATACAGTTCCGCGGACGCCGATAACTATCTGAACATTTCCTTCCAATATTTGCAGATAATTTGCATACCTTTGGCTTTTAGTTAACTCGGAACTCCAAGTGCTGATATTTTTACCAATTCCACTGGACAAGAAAACTTGGAGACACCTATCTACATTTTTAGAATCTGGAACCAGAATCAGCATATTTCCGTTGCGTATTTTGCAAAATTCTGCCATCAATTCATAAGGATCTGTTGCTGGAAGTGGTGTCCAGATGACATGTGAAGCTTCTCCGCGCTTCAATGAGTCCATGTATGACTCAGGGTAATGTTTAATGATTTCACTATTAATGGGCTTAAAATCTGAGTGGCTACAAATAACGTCCTTCACCGTGTTCACTGATGATGGGATTGCAAATCGCAGCACATCCATAATATTTCCAGCATATTTTTTTGCGATCACACGCGACAAAGTCAATATTGACGACGTTAGTAAAGCCTTCTCATTATTTACTTTATCGATATATTGCATTCGTCCAACATGAGCCGAACTGTTTGCTCTCCCAACAACAAATCCATCGCATTTACGACCATTAAAAGGAACTCGAACTGACACTCCAGGTTTGGCAATTTCCGATAACTCTTCTGGGACTAAGAAATCAAATTCTTGATCTAAATGAAATACACCGGTATCGACCAATACACGAGCAATTGGAGAGCTATCCGCAGGCTTCCCCTGTGCTTTAGGCGCTCTTTGCCTAACTAAAGTTAAGGCTTTTGGTATTTGCGCCACCTGTGACTCACAATCCTAAAGCGCTACGTAACTCCGTTGCTCTATTTGTTTGCTCCCAAGCAAACTCTGGCAGTTCCCGACCGAAATGGCCATAGCTACTAGTTTTACGGTAAATCGGACGAAGTAGATTCAAATCGCGAATGATGGCTGCAGGTCTAAGGTCAAAGACTTCCATAACGGCACTTTGGATTTTTTCCTCAGAAAGGGCACTTGTTCCGAAAGTTTCTACAAAAAGTCCAACTGGTTTTGCTTTACCAATCGCATAAGCAACCTGGACTTCACAACGATCTGCCAATCCAGCCGCAACCACGTTTTTAGCAACCCATCTCATTGCATAAGCTGCCGATCGATCGACTTTTGAAGGATCTTTTCCACTAAATGCGCCACCACCATGACGAGCCATTCCGCCATATGAATCAACAATAATTTTTCTGCCTGTTAAGCCAGCATCACCCATAGGTCCGCCAACGACAAACCTTCCTGTTGGATTTATATAAGCATTAATATTTTTACTTGGCAGTTCATACATTTCAAGAACAGGTTGAATAACTTCTCTCATTAAATCTTTGTGCAAAACTTTTTCTAGATCTATACCTTCATCATGTTGGGTTGAAACAACAACGGTATCTAAACGAACTGGACGATGTCCGTCATACTCAATAGTGACCTGCGTTTTTCCATCTGGTCGTAAATAAGGCAACGTGCCATTTTTACGGACTTTTGCAAGTTGTTCCGCCAGTCTGTGCGCCATCGCAATTGGCAATGGCATTAATTCTGGGGTGTCGTTACAAGCGTACCCAAACATTAAACCTTGGTCGCCTGCTCCTTGCAGGTCTAACGGGTCAACTGATGAATCACTACGTCTTTCAAAAGCATCATCTACGCCTTGAGCAATATCAGGGGATTGTTTTCCTAAAGAAATACTTATCCCGCAAGATTGTGAGTCAAATCCAACATCACTTGAGTTGTAACCTATATCGGAAACCACGCTACGAATTAATGACATTAAATCCGGCGAAGCAGTAGTTGTGACCTCACCCGCAATATGAATCTGTCCAGTTGTTAAAAGTGTTTCAACAGCCACACGCGACTTAGGGTCTTGAGTTAAAAAACTGTCCAGAATCGCATCTGAAATCTGGTCAGCCATCTTGTCAGGGTGACCTTCAGTTACAGATTCTGAGGTGAAAAGGCGATTTGGCATTGCGCTAATCTAGTCGTTTTACGACTAGATCTAGTAAATGTTCGGCTAGCGTGTCCTTGGATTGATAAGGAAATTGAGCAACCACCCCAGCGGAATCCAGCAAATAGCCCCCATTGCTTTCTGAGCCAAATACCTCCTGATTTAAAACATCATTAAGGAAGAGCAGATCCACTCCCTTCCGGACCAATTTCTCTTTTGCTTGATCGATTGATATCGAAGTTTCTGCTGCGAAAGCCATGATGATTTGATTCTGGCGATTTGGGCGCTCAGCAACTGAGATCGTTGCAATCAGATCAGGATTTTCTATTAATTCAAGATTTAAGGAGCTTCCATCCCTTTTAAGTTTGCTTTGACTTCGCGTCGCTACTCTATAGTCCGAGACAGCAGCACTCATCATAATTAGATCTTGTGCGGGTGCTAATTCGAATAACTTTTCACCCATTTCCAGAGCTGTCTTGACCTTTACAACTTGCACTCCAACTGGATCTTCAATAAAGACATTGGCTGCGATCAAAATAACATCTGCTCCTCGAGCGGCAGACGCATTTGCTAATGCATAACCTTGTTTACCAGATGAGCGATTTCCGATATACCTAACTGGATCTATTTCTTCTCTGGTGCCACCAGCTGTAATTAAAACCTTTTTACCAAGTAAATCAGATTTACTGCCAATACTTGCCAAGAAGAAATCAATAATTTCAAAACTCTCCGGAAATCTACCAATACCGGTATCCCCACTTGTTAGTGGACCTACTGCAGGTTCTAATATATGAAAACCTCGTTCTGCTAGCACTTTGATATTGGATTGAGTCGCTGGGTTCAACCACATATTTGGATGCATTGCTGGGACCAATATTTTCGGAGCATCAGATGATAGAACTGTCGTTGTTAAAAGATCATCTGCTCGTCCTATTGCTAACTTTGCAATCAAATCCGCAGTTGCTGGTGCAATCAATATTGCGTCACTATTTTTTGCTAAATTAACATGCGGTACTTGCGAGATATTTTTCCATAAATCACTTTGTACTGGGTTACCTGACAGGCCTTCCCATGTTGCGATTCCTACGAAATTTAATGATGCTTGAGTTGGAACAACTGTGATGTCGAAACCACGATCTTGAAGGCGACGTAAAAGTTCAGCGGATTTGTACGCTGCAATTCCACCCGAAACACCTAAAATTATTTTGCGTGGGGAACGCATAATGAATTTTTACTAACTACGCTTGAACTTCGACTGGATCTAACGGTTCTAGAGTTACTAAACCCTCATTGATCTCACGGAAAGCAATTGACAATGGCTTTTCATGTACGTGAGTTTCAACCAAAGGTCCTACGTACTCAAGCAAGCCTTCACTAAGTTGTGAATAGTAAGCGTTGATCTGTCTTGCCCGCTTAGCTGAGAAGATCACTAAATTGTATTTAGATCCGGCTTTGTCCAACAATTCATCGATTGGCGGATTTGTGATTCCATCGCTTGCTTGCACAGAAAACTCCTCAAGTAGATCAACTAACCAAAATGAAGCTTCATTTAGCTTCTAATCAAGTGCCAAGGATATCAGCCTTGTCGCGACCTCTTCTACGCTGGTATTGATCAAAGTGAGGTCAAATTCCCCTTGTGCGGCCATTTCAGCCCGGGCCAAGGTGAGTCTGGCGGCGCGTCTTTCTTCAGTGTCTGTGCCTCTTTTAAGAAGTCGCTCTTCTAACTCCTCCCATGAAGGTGGAGCTAGAAAAACCAGTAAAGCCTTTGGATTCTTGGCGCGAACCTGTCTTGCCCCAGAAATTTCTAGCTCTAATAAAACGCTCTTGCCACTCTCTAGGTGTTCATCAACAAATTGCTTAGGTGTTCCATATCGCGCACCAGCAAAATCTGCCCATTCTAAAAATTTATCTTCAGCAATCCATTTGTCAAATTGAGAATCCGACAAGAAATAATAATCAATTCCGTCTACTTCCCCTGTGCGAGGCTTCCTGGTTGTTGCCGAGACACTAACCCAAACATTTTTCTCATTAGCGCGTAAGAAAGAAATTACCGTGGATTTACCTACTCCACCGGGTCCAGAAAGGACGATTAACTTCATACGTCAATCTTAACGGTTAGTTCAAATTAAAATGCGCAGTCAATTCACGAATTTGATGAACGCCTAAACCGCGGATTCTGCGACTTTCTGCGATTCCAATCTTTTCCATCACTAATTTTGCTCTTACTTTGCCAACTCCTGGCAACGACTCGATCAAAGCAATCACTTTCATCTTTCCAATGCTTTCAATTTCCTGCCCCGATTGGATAACTTGCTCCAAAGCGAGTTCGCCTTTTTTCAAACGGCCCTTAATTTCTGCGCGCTCTTTGCGAGCGACAGCAGCTTTCGCAAGTGCCTGTGCACGTTGTTCTGGAGTGAGTACTGGTAGCGCCATGTCATCAATCTAGCGATGATCACTGATTCCGGCATCCTGAATTTCATGTGCAATGGCAGCCGCACTGGCAGATACCCCAATTTGTCCAGCTGTAATTGGGCGCCCAATTACTACCAAATCGGCACCACTTCGTAACGCTTCCACTGGAGTAGCTACCCGAGCTTGGTCACCCTGATCGCTTCCGACCGGACGCACCCCTGGAGTTATTAATTTAATCTGTTTCGGTAAATTCTTTCGCAAATTAGCGACTTCTTGTGGCGAAGTGACAATTGCTCTTGCTCCAGCTTCAACGGCTTGGATAGCCCATGCCAGAGATACAGCACTTGGATCAGCACCTAAACCTAAATTAGATAATTGTTTGGCAGAAATAGAAGTTAAAACTGTCACTGCTGTTATTTGGCAATTTGGCAACACTTTAACCGCAGCGGCGATCATTTCGAATCCCCCAGATGCATGGACTGTTAGAAAATCTGGGTTTAACTTCTCAACCGCTAACGCTGCACCTTTCACGGTATTTGGAATGTCGTGAAGCTTCAAATCTAGAAAAAATTCCAAAGAAGGAGCCGCATTTCTGATTGCAGCAACACCAGCAGAACCGTTACTTAGGAAAAACTCAAGACCAACTTTGGCAACTTGGATTGAATCTTGGGCTTGTTCCGCCCATTCGCAAGCAGTTTTTTGATCTGTTGTATCTAACGCGAGAACTATCGGAGCTTTATAACTCATCTTCTAACTCCCCATTCGCAAAAAAAACGTTTTTTAAACTCGGTGCGCATAACCAACTGCTTCAGAAAGTGCATTGAATCCACGTTGTTCAACTATTTCAAGTAATTCTCTTTGGATTCTTGGAGCTGCATTTGGATCGTTAAAACTTGCGGTACCAACACTCACGCCGGACGCGCCCGCCAAAATTAATTCAAATGCATCTTCTCCACTCATGACTCCACCCATTCCCAAGATCGGAAGTTTTGGCAGTGCAGCATGAACTTGATAAATAGCTCTAACTGCAACTGGACGTATTGCAGGACCTGACAATCCCCCAGTTTTATTTGCCAGCAATGGCCGCATTTTCTTAGTGTCAATCACCATGCCCAATAAAGTATTGATCATCGCAACGGCATCTGCACCAGCGTCATGAACTTCACGGGCAATTATAGAAATGTCGGTAACATCAGGTGAAAGCTTCGCGATGATCGGCAAGGTGTTTCCAACGCTTCTCTTCACAGCCTCAATCACGTTACGTGCGCTTACTGGATCGCAGGCAAAAACCAAACCTCTATTTTCGACATTTGGACACGAGATATTTACTTCAATTGCGCTTACGCCAGGTGCTTGGCGTACTTTGCGAGCCAATGCGGCAAACTCTTCAACACTTTCACCTGCGATCGAGACAATTGTTCTAGCACCTTCTGCATGTAGCCAAGGAAGATCATGTTCTAGGAAGGAATCGATTCCAGGCCCTTGCAGTCCAATAGCGTTCAACATTCCACTTGCCGTTTCAGCCATACGCGGTGTCGCACGACCTGATCGGGGATTGCTCATTACCGATTTGGTGACGACTGCCCCAATTTCAGAGAGCTTGAAAAATTGAGAAAGTTCTTTTCCATTGGCAGCACAACCACTTGCGGTAAAAATCGGAAAAGGGAAAGTTACGGAGCCGAATTTAGCTGATTGATCAATTTGGTTAATGCTCATTTAGGACCACCGTAAGTTCCCGAAGGCACTGTTCCAATGTCATCCCAGCGCACTCTTGATCCTTCAAATATCGGCCCTTCGGTGCAAGATCTGACCATTCTTGTTTGACCATCATCACCGATAACTGGCAAAACACAGGTCATGCAGATACCTATTCCACAGGCCATAGATTCTTCAACTGCACTCTGACAAGGAATCTCTTTTGTTGCGGCGAGCTTGCTGATTGCTTGCAACATTCCCATTGGACCACAGGAATAAATAATGTCTGTGTTATCTAGCAAACTTGCAATTGGATCAGTAACTCGACCTTGTGTGCCCATGCTGCCATCTTCAGTAAATATGGATAACGAATGTACAGATCTCTTTCCTTCAACGGGTGCAAATACTTTCTCAGCTGTAGCAGCACCAACAATCATTTCAACCCGACAATTTCTTTGTCTAAGTGCATCTCCTAATGAAAAAAGTGCAGCAGAGCCATATCCACCGCCGATCAAAAGCGCGCGCACTGGTTCGACCGGAATTCCAAAGGAGTTTCCTAGCGGACCGACCACATCAATTTTGTCGTGAGGCGCTCTATTTACTAACCATCTGGTGCCTGCACCATTTGCTGAGACAATAATTTCAATAGTTCCACCAAAAGGTCCTCTGCCTGAAGCTTGGTAAATTGCAAAAGAACGACGCAACAACATCGAACTTTTCTCATCTCCCACACTGATTCCAATAAAGTTTCCAGGTTTTGCTCTTTCTGAGATTTTATCTGCAGACAAAGTTATGTGGTGATAAGCGCCAACGCGCTTATTAGAAATAACCTCACATTGAGTTTGCACTGGGGTTGTCATTTACTTCAGCCAATCCTGTAAGGATTTAACTTGGAATCCGCCTTTTTGCTGAGCGGCTATTCCTAGTACCGCTGCTTTGAGTCCAGGAATAGTCGTGATGATCGGAATACCTCGAGCGACTGCAGCAGTTCTAATCCGCCATCCATCTTCACGTGGACCAGAACCAAATGGAGTATTTATCACTAGCGAAACTTGACCACTTTCAATCGAATCTACTGCGGTTAATTCTCCTTTAGGTCCTAAACCTTCTGAGTATTTACGAATCACTTTAGCTTTGACTCCAGCTTTAGCTAAAACTTTCGCCGTTCCCGCGGTTGCAATAATTTCAAACCCTAATTTAGCTAGGGCTTTAACTGAATCCACGCATTGAGCCTTATCTCGATCGGCAAATGATGCAAAGACTGCTCCCGATGTAGGCAAGGCTCCTAAGGCACCACTTTGACTCTTAGAGAAAGCAGCTCCAAATTCATCATCCCTACCCATAACTTCCCCTGTTGAACGCATCTCAGGTCCGAGTAAAGAATCAACGCCACTGCCATCCTTCTTCCTAAATCGATTCCACGGCAATACCGCTTCCTTGACGCTAATACCTTGCGCAACACCATCGCCTGATTTAGGTAAAGCGCCTTCTGTTCTCAGATCTTTAATTGATTTACCTAAGGAAATCGCTGCGGCGCATTTCGCTAATGAAATTCCAGTTGCTTTGCTGACAAAAGGAACCGTTCTTGATGCTCTTGGGTTTGCTTCTAATACATAGAGAAGTTTTTCGGCAATCGCGAATTGGATATTAATTAAACCTTTTACTCCGACTCCCCTTGCAATCTTTTCAGTAGCTTCTCTTATTTCTTTGGTCATGCTTGGGAGTATCGAAGTAGGAGGCAGCACGCACGCGGAATCTCCGGAGTGCACTCCAGCTTCCTCGATGTGTTCCATCACTCCACCAAGGAACAACTCTTCGCCATCAAACAATGCATCAACATCTATTTCAATCGCGTCATCCAAGAACTTATCAATCATTACCGGATGAGATAAAGATATTTCAGTGGATTTGCTTATGTAAGTAGCCAAAGTCTCTTCGTCATAGACAATTTCCATTCCGCGCCCACCAAGAACGTAAGAAGGTCTAGCTAAAACTGGGTACCCGATTTCATCTGCAATCTTTCGTGCTTGTTCAAAAGATCCAGCCATACCAAAATTAGGTGCGCGTAAATTTTGATCCTTGAGTAATTGACCAAATAATCCACGATCTTCAGCTATATCAATAGCCGCAGGACTTGTTCCGACAATTGGAACGCCAGCTACCTGCAATCTCGCAGCAAGACCCAAAGGAGTTTGTCCTCCAAGTTGCACAACCACTCCAACTATTGGACCAACCGCAAGCTCTGCTTCGTAAACTTCCATCACATCTTCAAAAGTTAATGGTTCGAAGTAAAGTCGATCTGAGGTGTCGTAATCCGTTGAAACTGTTTCTGGGTTGCAATTGATCATAATTGTTTCAAAATCCATTGCTCGCAGGGCGAACGCTGCGTGAACACAGGAGTAATCAAATTCAACTCCTTGACCAATTCTGTTTGGCCCACTTCCAAGAATGATTACTGCTGGTTTTGTTCTGGGTTCAACCTCGGTCTCATAATCATAAGATGAGTAATGATATGGAGTCATTGCCTTGAACTCTGCAGCGCAAGTATCAACAGTTTTGTAAACCGGATGCATTCCTAATATAGATCTACGTTTTCTAACATCCTCTTCCGTGCTGCCGGTTAATTGTGCGATTTGAAGATCTGAAAACCCTAAACGCTTGGCATCTCTTAATACTTTTTCACTGATCTCCCCTGGGGCGAGTAAGAGGTGAGCCATGTTGTTAATTATTTCAATTTGGGCTAAAAACCAAGGGTCAATAAAACTCGCTTTGTGGGCTTGTTGAACTGTTGCGCCCAGAAACATTGCTTGTTGAACAGAATGAATTCGGCTCTCAGTAGCTATTCCAGCCTCTTTCAAAAGTTCTTCTTTGCTTTTAGTTATTTGATCCCAAGAAAAGGAACTGCCTTTTTTCTCTAGTGACCTAAGAGCCTTTTGCAACGCCTCAGGAAAGGATCTTCCAATCGCCATTGCTTCGCCAACGCTTTTCATCGTTGTTGTCAGACGATTATCAGCTGCAGGGAATTTCTCAAAGTTGAAACGAGGCACTTTAACTACTACATAATCAAGAGTTGGTTCGAAAGAGGCTGGCGTCTCTTGGGTGATGTCATTTCTGATTTCATCTAATGAGTAGCCGATGGCTAACTTCGCAGCAATCTTGGCTATAGGGAAACCGGTAGCTTTAGAAGCCAAAGCGCTCGAGCGGGAAACTCTTGGATTCATTTCAATCACGACAATGCGACCATCTTTTGGATTGACCGCAAATTGAATATTGCAGCCACCAGTATCAACTCCTACAGCTCTGATGATGCCAATCGAGAGGTCTCTCAATTTTTGATATTCAACATCAGTCAAAGTCATTGCAGGAGCAACAGTTATCGAATCTCCAGTATGAACTCCCATAGGGTCAAAATTTTCGATTGAACAAACTACGACCACGTTATCTCTATGGTCACGCATCATCTCTAATTCAAATTCTTTCCAACCAAGAATGGACTCTTCGATCAAGACTTCGGTTGTTGGGCTATAGCGCAGGCCTGCACCAGCTATTTCTGTTAATTCATCTTTTGTATATGCAATTCCCGAACCTAACCCACCCATAGTGAAAGACGGTCTAACCACTACAGGGTAATTAAACTTTTTGGCGGCCGTGTAGCAATCTTCAATTGTGTGGCAGATCATCGAACCCGCAGATTCTCCACCGATAGATGCAACAATCTCTTTAAATAATTGTCGATCTTCGCCTCTTCTAATGGCGTCGACATTCGCACCAATTAAACGAGTTTTGTATTTTTCTAAGATTCCAGCATCATGTAAAGCGATAGCTGCATTGAGCGCTGTCTGTCCTCCAAGTGTTGCCAGAATCGCATCCGGCCGTTCTTTAGCAATAACTTTCTCTACGAATTCTGGCGTAATTGGTTCGATATATGTTGCATCCGCAAATTCAGGGTCAGTCATGATTGTGGCAGGGTTAGAGTTAATTAAAATTACTCTTATGCCTTCGGCCTGTAGGACGCGGCATGCTTGAGTTCCTGAATAATCAAACTCACAAGCTTGACCGATGACGATTGGTCCAGATCCAATTACTAGAACACTTTTAATTTCATTTAGCCGAGGCATTGACTCCCCCTTTCATCAGATCTACGAATCGATCAAATAGATAACCCGCATCATGAGGACCTGCAGCGGCTTCCGGATGGTACTGAACACTAAACGCTGGGCGATCGAGTAAGGCTAATCCTTCAACTACTCCATCATTTAAGCAGATATGAGTAACTTCACCTTTTCCGTATACCGTGTCGAAAGTTCCGTCGACAGGTGCTTGAACTGCAAAGCCATGATTGTGAGCAGTAATTTCTACCTTATTTGTGGTTTTATCCATTACAGGTTGATTAATTCCACGATGTCCGTAACGTAATTTATAAGTTTCAAAACCTAAGGCTCGGCCGAATATTTGATGCCCGAAACAAATTCCGAAAATTGGTATCTCTTTCAAAAGTAGTTCGCGTACAAGTGATACAACTTCCACCATTGTTGATGGATCTCCGGGTCCATTTGAAAGAAAAACTCCATCTGGTGAAATTTCTAACAACTCATCTATAGATACATCTTGCGGAAAAATATGGACTTCGATCCCTCGTTCTGACATTAGCCGAGGTGTGGCAGCTTTAATACCTAAATCAATCGCTGCGACAGTGAATAATTTCTTTCCAATCGCTGGAACAACATACTTACTTTCAGTGGACACTTCTGAAGATAATTGAGCACCGCTCATCTCTGGAGATTTGCGAACCCGCTTTACCATCTCTTCTCTGGTTAAATCTAGATTAGAAAAAATTCCAACTCTCATTACGCCGCATTCACGTAAGTGACGGGTTATAGCTCGCGTATCTACATTGCTAATACCAACGATGCCTTGCTCAACAAGATCATCTTCAAGTGAACGCTCCGCGCGCCAATTGGAAACAATCGGCGACGGATCTCTGACAACAAATCCAGAAACCCATATTTTTCGAGATTCTTCATCAGTTTTATTCATTCCGGTATTTCCAATATGAGGAGCGGTCATGATTACTACTTGTCGGTGATATGAAGGGTCTGTCAATGTTTCTTGATAACCAGTCATTCCAGTTGAAAAGACCGCCTCGCCATAACTTTCACCATCGCTGCCCCATGATTGACCTTCAAAAATCTTGCCGTCATCAAGTACAAAAAATGCATTTCCCATTAGCGCGCGACCATTTCAGTTGAAATCATTGTTGGGTTCCCTTGAAAAAATACATGTCTTACTTGTCCCGGAAGATCTATTCCTTCGAAAGGAGTGTTCTTGCTCTTTGAAATCTGTTCTTGTGCAACGACCACTTTGTTTTTACTTGGATCATAAATAGTGATATTTGCTGGCGCTCCCACCGCTAGGGCAATTCCCTGTCCGATAGCTCTGCCGATTTTTGCAGGAGTTATAGACATTCGATCAGCTACTTGAGACCAAGTTAGTAATCCGGTATCAACCATGGTTTTTTGAACTACCGACAAAGCCGTCTCAAGTCCGATCATTCCATTGGCTGCTCCAGCCCATTCACATTCTTTATCCTCTGCGGGGTGTGGAGCATGATCGGTTGCGACAATGTCGATTGTTCCATCCGCTAATCCCATGCGAAGTGCCGCAATATCTTCACTGCTTCGCAAAGGAGGATTTACTTTAAATTTTGGATCATAACTTTCTACAAGGTCATCAGATAAAAGAAGGTGATGTGGGGTGACTTCAGCTGTCACGTCGATGCCACGAGACTTTGCCCACCTAATGATGTCAACACTTCCCGCTGTCGAAACATGACAGATGTGCAATCTGGATTTCACATGTGACGCTAATAAAACATCACGTGCGATTATTGCTTCTTCCGCAACTGCCGGCCAACCGCGCAAACCCAATCTTGCTGAAACGGTTCCTTCATTCATCTGTGCGTTAACAGTTAACTTTGGATCTTGCGCATGTTGGGCGACTACTCCATCAAACTGCCGCACATACTCAAGTGCTCGACGCATCATCTGTGAATCACTTACACATTTTCCGTCATCACTAAAAACTCTAACTTGCGCAGCCGAATGAGCCATCGCTCCGAGTTCGGCCATGCTTTCTCCGGCTAAATCTTTAGTTACGGCACCGACAGCAAATACTTGGCACCATCCAGCCTCTTTGCCTAAACGAACAACTTGTTCGACTACACCTGCGGTATCTGCAACCGGATCAGTGTTTGCCATTGCGAAAACAGCTGTGTATCCACCACGTGCTGCTGCGCGTGTTCCAGTTAAAACTGTTTCAGCATCTTCTCTTCCAGGCTCACGGAGATGAGTGTGAAGATCAACCAAGCCCGGCAACGCAATACAACCAGATCCGTCCAAGATATTTTCATAACTCTGAGAAGCCTTATTCGAAAGCTCCATAATCACGCCGTCTGCAATACCAATCTCTACTTTTTCACCGCTAACTAGTTCAACATCTTTAATTAGATATGTGCTCATGAACCAACTCCAATGTTTCCGCCGAGAAGTAAATAAAGAACAGCCATTCGCACACTAACTCCGTTTGCAACTTGTTCCAAGATGACCGACTGAACTCCATCAGCGCACTCTGCAGAAATCTCTAACCCTCTATTCATAGGCCCTGGATGCAAAATTAGCGCTCCCTTTTGTAACAAATTCATTCGATCTAGGTTTAGCCCAAACAACCTTGAATACTCCCTTGTTGATGGAAAAAATGAGTTCTGCATCCGTTCACTTTGAACGCGCAACATCATCACAGCATCAACTTCAGGTAATACCTCGTCGATTGCGTAAGAAACTTCAACGGGCCAACTCTCAACACCAACTGGGATTAATGTTGGTGGAGCTACCAACGTTACTTTTGCTCCCAGAAGATTTAGTAGCAAAACATTGCTACGCGCAACTCTTGAGTGTAAGACATCGCCAACTATTGATATGTGCTTACCTTTTAAATCACTTCCAACACTTCCCAAGTGACGTCGGATCGTAAAAGCATCGAGTAGTGCTTGGGTTGGATGTTCATGCGTTCCGTCGCCAGCATTGATAACAACGCCATTTGTCCATCCAGCAAGTCGGTTTGCTGCACCAGATTCTGGATGGCGAAGAACTACTGCATCAGCGCCCATCGCTTGCAAAGTCAGCGCCGTATCTTTTAGTGACTCCCCTTTACTTACACTGGAACCTTTAGCAGAAAAATTGATTACATCTGCTGATAAACGCTTTGCTGCAGCTTCGAAAGAGATTCGGGTTCTAGTTGAATCTTCATAAAACAGATTAACAATAGTTCGACCGCGAAGTGTCGGTAATTTTTTTATAGGTGCGTCAGAGATTTTTGCAAGTTCTTCAGCTGTATCTAAAATCAACAAAGCTTGGTCATGGTTCAAATCGCCAATCGATAATAAATGGCGAGGCAATTCAGTAACTACTTCAAGACTCATTTGCACCTGCGATCACTATTTGATCAATTTCATCGATTTCACTGATTGACACTCGAACAATCTCATCTGCTGATGTCGGTAGGTTTTTGCCTACGTAATCCGCGCGGATCGGGAGTTGGCGATGTCCACGATCCACAAGTACCGCAAGTTGTACTTGAGCCGGACGACCAACTTCACCTAGTGCATCGAGCGCTGCTCTGATTGTTCTTCCAGAAAAAAGCACGTCATCGACTAAAACCACAATTTTGCCCTCTACGCCACCAGTTGGAATCACTGTAGGAGTTAGTGCACGTGGTGGTCTCGAACGCAGATCATCACGGTGCAAGGTGATGTCTAAAACGCCATTTGGGATTTCGCGTTTGTCTATTGATCCGATAATTTTGGCTAACCGAGCGGCTAGATAGGCGCCACGTGTTGGTATGCCAAGTAAAAGTAAATTCTCAGAACCGCGATTTTTTTCGATAATTTCATGGGCAATTCGAGTTAACGCCCGGGAGATATCTCCCTGTTCTAAAACCGTTTTTACAGGCTTCCCAGCATTCATCGACTCACTCCTTCCCCGCCTCTCTGGACGGGTCGTTAAAGGACAACCCGAAATATACACAGCAACCCCAAACTTCCGCTAATTCCGATCCGTGTCGAAAAATTTTGCAAAAAACCTTTAAATATGACAAATCACCTATAGGCTCACTTCTATGTCAAAACCAATAACTATTACAAAAGTCCGCACAATCTTGACCTCACCAGAGAAAATTCCGCTAGTAGTGGTCAAAATTGAAACTTCAGAACCTGGTCTCTATGGACTCGGGTGCGCCACTTTCACACAACGCTACCTAGCTGTAGCGACCGCCATCGATGAGTATTTGGCACCATTCTTAGTCGGCCGCGATGTCTCGCAAATTGAAGATATCTGGCAGACCTGCATGACCAGCGCTTACTGGCGCAATGGACCTATCACCAACAACGCAGTTTCAGGCATTGATATGGCGCTTTGGGACATCAAAGGCAAAGTTGCTGGAATGCCGGTTTATGACTTGCTTGGCGGAAAAACTCGCGAAGCTGCAGCTGTCTATCGCCATGCAGATGGAAAATCCTTAACCGAAGTTGAAGACAATGTTCGCAAGTACATGGAACAAGGCTTGCTGTACATCCGTTGCCAAATGGGCGGTTACGGTGGTCGTATTGATCAAATCAAATCTCCTGAAGGTGCACTTCCAGGGGCTTACTTTGACCCACACGGCTATGCGCGCAATACCGTTAAATTATTTGAACATATGCGTAACACTGTCGGAGATGACATTGAACTTCTGCACGATGTGCATGAGCGCTTGGCACCGATTGAAGCAGTTCGACTATCTAAGAACTTAGAGCCATACCGTTTATTCTTCTTAGAAGATGCCCTAGCACCAGAACAAGTTGATTGGTTTGCGATTATGCGCAACCAAAGTGCAACACCTATTGCAATGGGCGAATTGTTTACCCATCCGCAAGAGTGGTTGCCTTTGATTCAGAATCGCTTGATTGATTTCATTCGCTGTCACATCAGCACAATTGGTGGAATTACTCCTGCTAAGAAATTGGCGCACCTTTGTGAAGCATTTAGCGTCCGAACTGCATGGCATGGTCCAGGAGATGTTTCTCCTATCGGACATGCAGCGAACTTGCATATCGACTTAAGCTCTGCGAACTTCGGTGTTCAAGAGTGGTGGGGACCTTCAGACAAGATCCAAGAAGTTTTCCCAGGAACTCCAGTTCTCAAGGGTGGCTATGTCTATCCAAATGACAAGCCAGGCCTTGGAATCGATATCGACGAGAAATTAGCTGCGCAATTCCCTTGCGATAACAAGGATGCAGTTAAAGATATGTGGACCACGGCAAGAACTCCAGATGGCGGTGCATGGCGTCCATAAGAGACCATAAGCGACCATAATTCGCAGTTGTGGATAATCAATTGCCGTAAGTAATGATTGAACCTACCTTTCGTTGTAAATCAACGGAAGGTAGGTTTTTTTATGGAAGCTATCAAAAGACAAGCAGCCCAAGAATTAGGAGCACGATTAAGGATCATCCGTAAATCTCAGAAAATGAGTTTGCAGGAAGTTGAAAAGAAATCCCTCGGCCATTGGAAGGCTGTAGTTATTGGATCCTACGAACGTGCCGATCGTGCGCTTTCGGTTGGAAAATTGGCTGAACTATTACATTTCTATCAAGTTCCGATTTCTTCTTGTTTTTCGATGCCCAGTACCGGCAAAGTTGAAATTAGGGAATTGATTCTTGATTTACACAAATTTAGAAATATGGGAGAAGAAGTTGCACCTGCGCAGCGTTATATCTCAGCTATTACTACAAAACGTCAAGATTGGAATGGGCAAATATTATCGCTGCGAAAAAGCGATCTAGAAACTTTGGCCATCTTGTTTGAAACTAGCGAATTAGCTCTATACGAACAATTCGATAAATGGGGCGTTCTTATACATCCGCAACTGAAGGAGTAACTAACAACTCTCTATTAATTTCACCCAAGATGCCATTAATGAATCCAGCAGATTCATCTGTAGAAAGCGTTTTTGCCATATTTACCGCTTCATCTATTGCTACTGCATTCGGTATATCTGAACACCACTTAATTTCATAAATCGCGATTCTTAAAATATTCCGATCAATTCCCGGCAAGCGATCCAAATCCCACTCTTTAGAATGGGCGGTTATAGCGTTATCGATTTCAAATTTATAGGCCATAACTCCATTGACCAGCAGTCGTGCAAATTCAGCAATTGCCGGAGTGTTCTCATCCAAACGTTCTTCTAGAAAAGCTGTTGCGGCACGCCCCCGCAGCTCAGCTTCATACAAAATATCTAAGGCGCGTTTT
>CAIUXE010000022.1 GCA_903902965.1 uncultured Actinomycetes bacterium | reverse complement strand
GCAATAATTGTTGCACCGGTTGTTGCTTTTGCAATTTGTACTGCCATATGTCCTAATCCACCGATGCCAATAATTACGATAAATGAATCTGGAGTTAACTTTGGCCATGATCTTCTAATTGCATGATAAGGAGTTAGCGCTGCATCAGTTAGAGGCGCTGCATCAATTGGTTTTAATCCTTCTGGCAGATCAAGCAATAATCTTTCAAATGGCACCAACATATATTCAGCCATACCGCCATCCAGACCTAAGCCACCGCCACCGCCAGGCATTGGCGCTTTAGCGGGGTCATCACAATATGTTTCAAACCCTGCTTTGCATTTCCCGCATTCACCACATCCCCATGCGCCATAAACAGCAACCGGATCTCCTTCTCTAAATCTTGAAACTCCAGCACCAATTGAATCAATCCATCCTGCATTCTCATGACCTATTGTGAAAGGCGGTTTCCACGGGAGTTGACCATCGACAAAATCATGCATTAAGTGCAGATCTGAATGACAGGCACCTGCTCCACCAATCTTGATAACTACTTGGCCAGGACCTGGAGTTGGTTTTGGCACTTCAACTAATTCGGCTTCTGATTTCCACTTCATTAAACGGAGCGCCTTCATTTTTACTTCAATCTGAGATATTGGTTGGGACGCCCCGATTGGGAAATCCGGTAATTTCTAACAACTTTATGCTGGAAAAATTTGAGAATTAATCTTTTCTCCGGTGCTACCACTCTGGCCCATAGAAGTAGAGGTACCATCAATTCCATGAAACCGATCGTCCAGGTATCACTTGATTTAACGGATATTAATGAAGCATTAGAGATGGCACATATTGCAATGCGAGCCGGAGTTGATTGGCTCGAAGCTGGAACTCCATTCATTATCGCTGAAGGAATGCATGGTGTGCGTGCACTGCGCGCTGAGTTTCCAAATACTCCGATAGTTGCTGATTTAAAAACTATGGATGGTGGATATTTAGAGGCGCAGATGATGGCGCAAGCTGGTGCAACACATGTTGTAGTTATGGCGCGGGCACATCCGGAAACAATTAAATGTGTTGTGCAAGCTGGAAAAGATTTTGGAATCAAAGTTATGGGAGACAACCTTGGATGCCCAGATATGGTTCAAGGAGCAAAAGAATTAGCTGAACTTGGTTGTGACATGGTGATTCACCATATTGGTTTTGATGAGCGTCGTGGAATCGCAGCAACTGGAGTACGTGCACCGAATCCGATGGATCAACTTCGCGAGGTTGTAGATGCGGTGAATGTTCCAGTGCAAGCAGTTGGCGGATTAACTCTTGAGCAAGCGATTGCTTGCCCGTCCTACGGGGCACCATTAGTAGTAATAGGTGCTCCTCTTGCGATTGATGCTGATTCATTTAGTCGTGGAGCTGGAAATGTAGAAGAGGTATTGCGCAAGATTTGTGAAAAAGTTCACGCGTATGGCGATGTTCCAGTTAAAGGAGAGAGTAAATGAGCAGCAAATCACTCGGAGTTGTAAATTTTTCATCAGAGCCGTTGAGCGTTGAAATTCGTGAAGTTGAGAGACCAATTGCAGGCGATAATGATGTCATTTTACAAGTCGAAGCGGTAAGTGTGTGCGGAAGTGATTTACATCAATGGCACGGAACAAATAGTTGGCCAGTTAATTACCCGGTAGTTCTGGGTCACGAGTTTGGCGGTCAAATTGTTGAGCTTGGGAAAAATGTTGCTGAAAAAGGATTTTGGAAAATAGGAGATCGTGCAGTCAGTGAAACAGCTGCTGTGGTTGACATGTCTACTCCGATGTCAAGAATCGGAAAATATAATCTTGATCCAGATAGAAAAGGATTTGGATACGGCGTAAATGGCGGAATGACCCGCTACGCAAAAGTGCCCTCACGTTGTTTGCATCGCATCCCGGACACGGTCTCATTTGAGCATGCCGCTTTAACTGAACCTTGTGCAGTTGCATTTAGTGCAGTTATTGCTCCAGGGAATATCAAACCTGGTGATCGAATTGTGATTTTAGGACCTGGGCCAATTGGAACATTATGTGCAGCAATGGCCCGTCTTGCTGGGGCTGAAGTTGCTGTTGTTGGTTTAGAGCGCGACAAGGCACGTCTGGAAGCAGCAAAAAGTTATGGCTGTGAAGTCATTATTGGCGATGCCACAGAGTGGGCTCAATATGTTGATGGATTGGGTGCCGAAGGTGTTGTTGATGCGGCTGGAATTTCAGCAACATTAAAAGCTGCAATGGGATTAGTTCGTCCAGATGGTTGGATTTCTAAAGTCGGTTGGGGTCCACAACCTTTAGATTTTTCCTTAGATCCATTGGTGCAAAAAAATGTTACGTTGCAAGGAAGTTTTAGCCACAATTGGCCGATGTGGGAGCGCGTTCTGCGGATGCTTGGAACCGGGCAACTTGATGTGGCTCCTGTTTTAGGTGGCGTCTGGCCAATCAAAGAGTGGGAAAAAGCATTTGAGAAAATGTCATCAGGTGCAATTCTTAAATCAGTAATTAAGCCGGAGTAAATATGCGTTTACAAAACAAGGTAATAATTGTTACTGGTGCCACCGCTGGAATTGGCGGCGCAATCGCTACTGCATGCATCCGCGAAGGTGCCAAAGTTCTCGTACATGGAATTAACGAAAGTGAAGGTAAAGCGTTAATAGCAAAGTTGGGGGAGAACGCCAAACTTTGTATTGCGGATTTATTTTCAGCAAATTCACCTCAGTTAATCGTAGAAAGTGCAATTTCACATTTTGGAAAAATAGATGGATTAGTTAACAACGCTGCGCTTGTGGAACGCTCTACATTAGATGCCGAAACTCCCGAGAGTATCGAGAGAACTTTGCAAGTAAATTTAAAAGCCCCTTTTTTCTTGATTCAAGCAGCATATAAAGAGCTAGTAAAAAACAAAGGATCAGTTTTAAACATTGGTTCGGTTAATGCTTATGCAGGAGAATCAACACTCTTGGCATACAGCATTAGTAAAGGTGCGATGCAGACCATGACGCGCAACCTTGCAAATGCTCAAGGTATAAATGGAGTAAGAGTCAATCAAATTAATCCAGGGTGGGTACTAACAGAGCGTGAAGACCGTGATCAAGTTAAAAAAGGGTTGGAGCCTGGTTGGCACCAAAGATTAGAGCGTGAGGCAATTCCGTTTGGTGCAATGACCACCTCGGCTCAAATGGGAGAAGCAGCTATTTATTGGCTTTCTGATGAATCCAAACCATTTACTGGATCAGTTGTAGATCTTGAACAATTTTCGATTATCGGAAGAAACCCGGAGAAATTATAAATGCCACAATTAGCTGCATTTCCAAAAGGATTTATTAAGCAATTAGTTTCAGGTGAAATGAGTATTTATGAATGGATTGAATTAGCGACCAAACTTGAAATTGACGGTTTAGAGTTTTATAACGATTTTGCTGATGTAAAAGATCCTGCAAATTGGCTAAAGATTCGTAAAGCAGTCGAAGCAACGGGCATGGTTATTCCAATGATGTGTGCTTCTCCTGATTTTACAATCCCAGATCCAGATGGTCGGGCCCGTGAGGTAGCAAAAGAGATTGCCTCAATAAGAATGAGTGCTGAACTTGGAGCAAAGTATTGCCGCGTGCTCTCTGGGCAAAGACGCAAGGAGATCACTCGCGAAGAAGGTCTTGGATACGTTGTTGCTTCGATTGAAGCATGCTTACCGATTGCCGAAGAACTTGGAATTACTTTAATTATTGAAAATCATTACAAAGATGATTTTTGGACTGAACCAGAGTTTGCTCAGATGATGGATGTTTTTGTTGAATTGGTTGGGCGGATTGATTCACCATGGTTTGGGGTCAACTTCGATCCAAGCAATGCCATAGCGGCCGGTGAAGAGCCACTTGATTTACTTGAAGCAGTTAAACATCGAGTAGTAACAATGCATGCCAGCGATCGTTACTTAGCAAATGGAACTCTCGAAGATTTACGCCGCCAAGAAGGTGGCACTGCCGGTTATGTTTCATTTTTCAAGCACGGCGTAATCGGTAAAGGATTAAATGATTACGACGCTATTTTCAGCACCTTAAAAGGTGTTGGTTTTGATGGATGGATCAGTATTGAAGATGGCGTTGATGGAATGGAGCAGATGCACGAATCTGCAGAATTCTTAAAACGCAAAATTGCCCAACATTGGGGTTAAATAACAACCATTTCAATATCAAGTAGTTCTGCAACTGCACGCAATTCGCTCACGCGATGTCCAGTTCCAAGTGCCCAGTGGTGAGGTACTCCGGTTGCACTCCAAGAATCGCACCATTCACCAGGATTTACTCCGAAATCAACCAGGGATGTGGTGTTTCCGATGCGCAATCTTGGGCCATCAACAACTTTTCCTTCTGATGCTACAAATTGATATGTTCCATTTTTGCGTTGGGTTACACCAAAGACCGTCACCGGTCCGTGTTTTACGTCAAACTCAACCGAAATTCCGAAGCCACGTTTGCCGTGATAAACACCAAGTCCACGCAACATTGGTTTCCCATTACTGATGGAAAGGTGTGCTGGTCCATCATGGCCCATCTCAACAACACCGGCGTTGAAATTTAAAGCTTGGAACTCTGTAAATGAACCACCAGCACCCATGCGATCTAGCATGAGCATTCCAATAGAAGTACGAAGTTCATACTCTCCAACTGCTGGAATACCAGCGCCGGTTAGTAGTGAACAACCCAAAATCATTCCAGCACCAAGACGCTCGTGTATTTCTCCATCCAAACCGCGGTGATAGTAAGCAAGTGAGTTGATATCAAAATCATCCACTAATTGACGAAGACCTACGGCAACTTTGCCTGCCCATCTAAAATCTTCTTCGACAACTGTTTTATCAATTTCAAAAATAGATCTAGCCTCATCAAGCACGGAATCAATTTCTTTTTCGGTGACTTTTTCAACGCGGACACGAAGATCATCAAATTCAAGAACTTCCATATGTCCACCAAAGTGGGTACTGACCATTGTCATATCGGTTGAGACATCTAACATTCCTGGATAAAGATGCCCCATGATTCCATGACGTGAG
>CAIUXE010000021.1 GCA_903902965.1 uncultured Actinomycetes bacterium | reverse complement strand
TAAACTTGAATTGGATCAAGCGATTGCTGAGAATTTATCAGATGATTTATCAACGTGGCATTTAATTGAAGGCGACAAATGGCACCGCAAGGTATCTGATGGTGCGGGGAATAGGTTACAAACTCCTCAAGAAGTAATGACTAAAAGAAAGAGGCACCTACCTTCATGAGTAAAGCAAATTTCGATTCGGATACAACTGAGATTATGGCCTCTGGTGCAGTCCTTTATCGATTAGCTGATGGCGAAGAAGGTGAAGTAGATGAAATTGAGATCGGCCTGATTCACCGTCCTCGATATGACGATTGGTCTTTCCCGAAAGGGAAGATTGAGTTTGGTGAATCTTTTTTGGCAACTGCCCGTAGAGAAGTATTGGAAGAGACCGGGTATGCGGCCAAATTTGGTCCACTAATAGCTGAAATTCAATATTTAGCTGAAGGGGTTCCAAAACGGGTTAAGTATTGGGCAGCACAAGCGATTTCTGAAGCAAAGCCAATTGCAGATATCGAAGAGGTAGACCAATTTGAGTGGCACAGTTTTAAAAGTGCAAAAACTAAATTAACTCACGAAGAAGATCGAAAAGTTCTTAAGTTATTTAAAGATATCTCCGTAGGAATAGCTAAATATTCCACTTTGATTTTATTGCGCCATGCCAAGGCTTTAAAGCGAGTCGAATGGATCGGCGATGATGGAGATCGGCCACTAGATAATCGTGGTCAAATTCAAGCTGAGAAATTTCGATCTATTTATGAGGCATATGGAATAGATGAAATATTTAGTTCTGATGCCTACCGATGTCTTGAAACTGTAAGACCGCTAGGTCGTGATCTTGGAATTAATGTAGGGATTGCAAGTGATATTAGTGAATATCAATATTCCCGTGATAAAGATAAACCACTTAAATTTGCTAAAAAGTTTTTGAAAGCCTCTAAGGATAGTGAAAGTATTAAAACCGTTTTGTTATGCAGTCACAATCCAGTTATTCCCAAAATTTTAAAAGAGTTGGCCGGCGCGATGGCTTTTGATGAAATCGATCGAGGGCTAGAGCCAGGTGATGGTTGGGTTTTATTTCATCAGGATGGGAAAGTACGCGCAATTAATTTTATTCAAAGACCTTAACTCTCTAACCAATCCAGCCTTCTTAGGATTACGCCCTCCCGAAGCGCCCACGGACAGATTTGAATCTCATCGACTCCGATTGCATGCAAAGTTTGGCGTGCGACCATTGCCCCAGCCACTATTTGATGCGCCCGAGTTTTAGATACACCTGGAAGTTCATTACGTTCTGCTGCTTTCATCTTTAGAAGTTTAGGAACCATTTCATCGAGGCAGTCACGCGTTAAGCGTTTATCTGAATCACCAAGCCAATCCTGTGACATTTTGGCGAGTGTGCGTAGTGTCTTGCTTGTTCCAGCCACTTTTTCCACCTTATGTTCAGCTAATGCTGCAGCCGGAGTCTCTAAATACTCGTCGATGTAATCCTCAAGCTCGCGTGCAGATTTACTAGTAAATGGGTCATCCTTAAGAAAATTGTGCGTTAGCCGACCTGCACCAAGTGGAAGCGATAATGCAAGTGCTGGTTCTTCATCGCAACCGGTAGCAAGTTCAAGTGAACCACCTCCAATGTCGATGACCAACAAATCACCACTTGACCACCCAAACCAGCGACGAGCAGCTAAAAAAGTAAAACGCGCCTCTTCTTCACCAGATAAAACACTTAATTCAATTCCACAATTTTCATTAATATGGTTGATTACCCGTTCACCATTTGTGGCATCGCGAATAGCAGAAGTCGCAAAAGTTAAAATTTCTTCAGTTTGAAATTTTGTAGCTTCAGCCATAGCGGCTTTTATAATTGAAGTTAACGCTTGAATTCCTTCTATCGTTATTGCGCCACCGGCATCCAAATAATCAGTTAAGTGAAGTTCAGTTTTATGACTGGTGGCAGGAATTGGTTGTGCACCACGATGCGCATCTACTACCTGCAGATGAATGGTGTTGGAGCCAACGTCAAGAACTCCCAATCGCATGCGGCAAAACTTACCGCCCAGAGGGCAAATATTCCGTTAAGTGGTTCAAAACTTTTATTGGTGTCAAGAAGCCGTCAAGAACTCGTCAAGAAGTGTAAATGGCGATTGAGA
Organism: uncultured Actinomycetes bacterium; assembly: GCA_903902965.1. Taxonomy (GTDB): domain Bacteria; phylum Actinomycetota; class Actinomycetes; order Nanopelagicales; family Nanopelagicaceae; genus UBA3012. Next base: position 3,218 of record CAIUXE010000021.1, on the reverse strand, counting down.
TTGCAACATATTGGGAAACCCAGGCAGCGATAACAAAGAGGTGGAAATATTCGTGAAAGCCAAAGTAGCGCGCATTTTTGCCAGGAAATTTAAATGCATAAGCGAGTGCCCCGACTGAATAAAATAAACCACCTAAGAGCAGCGGTATCAGAATCTTTAATCCACCTTCTTGGTACAACTGTGGTGTGTAAATAATAGCTACCCATCCAAGGGCTAAGTAGATTCCAACATAAAGCCAACGTGGTGCTGAAAGCCAAAAAACTCTAATCGCAACTCCCGCAAGGGCTCCCAACCAAATTACCCAAAGTAATACTGCGCGGTCTTTGCCAGTTAAAAGCGTCATCGCAAATGGAGTGTAAGAGCCAGCAATAATTAAATTTATATTTGCATGATCAAGACGACGCCAAATTTTTTTCTTCTTTGGCGACCATGGAACGCGATGATAAATTGCTGAAACACTAAATAGTGCAACTGCTGTTAGTGCATAAAGTGCAACTGCCAACTTAAAACTTTCCTTACTTAAAATAAACAGCACCAAGGAGGCAATGAAAACTAGTGGTGCGGCAATTAAATGTGACCAGCCGCGGAGTTTCGGTGGGACGGGCACGTTGGGAAAAGAAGATACTGAATAATCCAAAGGCACCTCCGCTACTTACCTAAATAACGCCTAGATAAAACCTTAATTACTGGATGATGCTGGTAGAAATATTAGAAAGCATTTTAAATTGGTGCGGGAGGCGGGACTTGAACCCGCACGTCCGAAGACACAGGTTCCTAAGACCTGCGTGTCTGCCATTTCACCACTCCCGCAAGAGCGACGGAGATAAGGGTAAGCCCGATAGCCTTAGAGTGTGAATCCGGGGGATCTTGAAGCGGCCTTAATGGCCAAAGTACGCTCACTTTTCGCCTCAGGGGCGATAGGTGGGGCGATCCCTGACCGGATCTCGGTCGAGCGGCCCAAGAATCGTGACCATGGGGATTTCGCAACTTCTGCGGCTTTGCAACTGGCAAAAAGTGCAGGAATCCCTCCTAGGGAGATCGCGCAATTGTTAGCAACTGCATTTGCAGAGATTGATGGAGTTGAAAAAGCTGAAATTGCTGGACCTGGATTTATAAATCTGACATTAGTTTCTGGTGCTCAAAGTGCAATTGTAAAAACTGTGTTGGAGCAAGGCAAAAAATATGGTGAAGGAAATCTTTTAGCTGACGTCAAGATAAATCTTGAATTCATTAGCGCAAATCCAACTGGCCCATTGCACTTAGGTCACACCAGATGGGCTGCAGTTGGTGATGCCATGGCTAGAGTTTTATCGGCGGCAGGTGCAAAAGTCACTCGCGAGTTTTATATCAACGATCGCGGAAATCAAATGGATTTATTTGGAGCATCACTTGCTGCTTCCGCACATGGATTACCAATTCCAGAAAATGGATATCACGGCGAATACATTAAAGAGTTAGCAAAAGAGATAGTTGCCCAAAATCCAGAGATAAATAAATTAAGTGGCGATGATTCTCTGGTTGCTTTTCGTGAAGCTGGATACAAATTGCAATTAGCTCAACAACAAGGCGTCCTCCGTAATTTCGGAAGTATTTTTGATGTTTGGTACTCAGAGCGAAAATTGCATGACAGTGGAGCAGTTGCAAATGTAGCCGAAAAGTTAAAAAAGAATGGTCATGTCTATGAAGATGCGGGTGCAACTTGGTTGCGCACAACTGATTTCGGTGATGACAAAGATCGAGTACTAGTTAAAGCAGATGGGGAACAAACTTATTTCACTTCTGACACTGCTTATTATTTAGATAAAAGATCTCGCGGTTTTGATTTATGCATTTACTTATTAGGTGCAGACCATCATGGATATGTTGGACGTTTAAAAGCGTTAGTTTCTTGCACTGGAGATGACCCAGCTAAGAATTTGCAAGTTCTCATTGGACAGATGGTAAAAATTATTGAAAATGGCGAGGAATTAAAACTTTCAAAGCGAGCTGGAACCATTATTACTCTTGAAGAGTTAGTTGAAAAAGTTGGAGTGGATGCTGCTAGATATTCTCTAACACGTTATCCCACCGATACGCCTCTAACTCTTGATGTAGATTTATTGAAAAAACGTACTAACGAAAATCCAGTTTTTTATGTTCAATACGCACATGCAAGAATTAGCGCTCTATTGCGTAACGCAAAAGAGCTTGGAATGAAAGTAGAGATTGCTGACTTCAAACAAGAATTACTTGATAGTGAAGCAGAAGAAGCGCTAGCTGCATCAATCGCGCATTTTCCGAAAGTTGTTGCAAGTGCTGCCGAACTTCGCGAACCACATCGAGTAGCTCGCTATTTAGAAGAGTTAGCCGGCCACTATCATCATTTTTATGCCCATTCACGTGTTTTACCGATGGGCGATGAGCCAATCACGGCGTTGCATCAATCGCGTGCACTGTTGTGTGATGCCACCCGTCAGGTCTTGGCAAATGGATTAGCACTGCTTGGCGTAAGCGCGCCAGAAAAAATGTGAGTAAATTGAATCCCGTGAATATCTGGCCACGAAATACTTCATTTAAAAATGGAGAAATACATTTAGCTGGAATTCGGGCACAAGAGTTAGCAAAAGAATTTGGTACACCTGCATTTATTATCGATGAAGATGATTTTAGATCTCGGGTCCAAGATTTTAGAAAAGCCCTTGATTCAACTTTTGGTAGAGAGAACTCAGATCTGATTTATGCTGCTAAAGCTTTCCTTTCGGTGCAAGTTGTTAAATGGCTTGAACAGGAAGGTGCCGGATTAGATGTGTGTTCCGGCGGGGAGTTAGCAGTCGCACTTGCAGCAAAATTTCCAGCTAATCGAATTGAAGTTCATGGAAATAATAAGTCTTTAGCAGAGATTAGAACTGCTATTGAAATTGGCGTGCGGGTAATTGTCGCTGATTCATTATTTGAATTAGACAGAATTGAAGAGATTGCATCACAACTCGGTAAAAAACAGGCAATTCTTTTACGGTTAACCCCAGGGGTGGAAGCACATACTCATGAATTTATTTCCACTGCACATGAAGATGTGAAATTTGGATTTTCGATTTCAAGTGGGGCTGCAGCGGTGGCGACAAAGAAAGCATTGGAATCAAGACATATTGAAATGCGCGGCTTCCATTGCCACATTGGTTCACAGATTTTTGATAACAATGGTTTTGATATTGCAGCACAACGTGTAATTGAATTTATGG
>CAIUXE010000020.1 GCA_903902965.1 uncultured Actinomycetes bacterium | reverse complement strand
GTGCACTACCACCAGCGCCCAAAACTCCGACCACGGCAAACTGTGATGCGCCGGTAAAAGCTAAGAGGGATAGCACGCATGCTTGCAGTACTGAAAGATCAGCCTCAACTGCGGCAGCGCCAAAAGCAATTCCGTATACGCCAACAGTTAGGGCAACGCTAAGGGAATCTCGGAGTATGGCGCGCGACACACACGTATCTTGCCCTATCGGAGGGTAGGGTCGTACTTATGGATGAGAAAAATGAGCCAATATTTCTAGAAGATGTAACTGTCGAACTTGTTAAACACAGTGCGAGTGATGCTGATGTTATTTGGGCAGCTCGCGTTTCTACTTCTGGAGAAACATCATTAGATGAAATTGGTCAAGACCCTGAGCGATCTGCCGGGCTAATTAATTTCTTAGCGCGCGAACGCCATGGAACTCCATTCGAGCACACTTCGATGACATTTTTTGTATCCGCACCAATATTTGTTTTTCGTGAATTTATGCGTCATCGAATTGCTTCATACAATGAAGAAAGTGGACGTTACCGTGAATTACGTCCGATTTTTTACGTTCCAAGTAAAGAGCGAAAATTATTACAAGTTGGTAAAGCCGGTGCATATACATATGAAGATGGCAGCAATGAACAATATGAAATTACAATCGCTGCGATGAAACGTGCTTACTTGTCAGCATATGAGGCTTATCAAGAGATGTTGAATGCGGGGATTGCCCGTGAATTAGCAAGAAGTGTTCTACCGGTCGGATTGTTCTCATCTATGTATGTAACTATGAATGCGCGCGCATTGATGAATTTCTTATCGCTAAGAACCACTCGCGAAGGCTCACATTTTCCAAGTTACCCACAACGAGAGATCGAAATGGTGGCCGAGAAAATGGAGCATGAATTTGCACGGTTAATGCCAATTACTTACGCCGCATTCGAGAAATCTGGCCGAGTAGCCCCGTAGTAGGCCAAAGCGGTAACCTTGCCATATGGAGACGCAACAGCCTTTTGGCCGCCTAATAACGGCGATGGTCACCCCTTTCACAAAGGATCTGGCAATTGATTGGCCTGGCGTAGAAAAACTTACTGAGCATTTAATTTCCTCTGGACATGATGCGATTGTTTTGAATGGCACAACTGGAGAAGCACCTACTACGAGTGATGCTGAAAAAGTAGAAATAATCAAAGTTGTAAAAAAAGTTTCTGCAGGGCGGGTGCAAATTATTTCTGGTGCGGGAAATAATGAAACTTCACACAGTATTGAGCAAGCGCAAGAAGCAAAAGCGGCTGGTGCCGATGGAGTTCTAGTTGTTACTCCTTATTACAACAAGCCACCTCAAGCTGGAATAATCGCGCACTTTAAAGCAATTGCCGATGCAACAGATCTACCTTTAATGATGTACGACATTCCTCATCGCACTGGAATTCAAATTGAAAGCGATTCAATTGTTAAGTTATACGAACATCCAAATATTGTTGCGTTAAAAGATGCAAAGGGAGATATTGCAGCGACCTCATGGGTCATTAAGCGTTGTGGTATTCCAGTTTATTCAGGGGATGATATTTTAAATCTTCCTTTACTTTCTGTAGGAGCAGTGGGAGTTGTTTCAGTTTGTGGACACACCATTGGTCATCGTTTGAGATTGTTATTAGATTCATGGTTTGCTGGAGATGCAAAAACTGCGTTAGCGATTCATCAAGAGTTGCTTCCAATTTACACGGGAACTTTTCGAACACAAGGTGCAATTCTTACTAAAGCTGCACTTAATTTACTGGGTCTTCCTGGTGGGTACTGTCGACTTCCGCTTGTAGATGCAACTCCAGAGCAGATCACGCAATTACGCGAAGATCTACGCGCTGGAGGGGTATCAATTAAATAATGAGTCATCCACATCCTGAATTAACTTCACCTCCTCAACTTGCAACCGGAGATATGCGCATTGTCGCACTCGGTGGATTAGGTGAAATCGGTCGCAATATGACCGTATTTGAATCACATGGGCAACTTTTAATTGTTGACTGTGGAGTTTTATTCCCAGAAGAAAGCCAACCAGGAATTGATTTAATTCTTCCAGATTTCTCATACATCAGAGATCGCCTAGATGATGTTGTAGCAATTTTGCTGACTCACGGACATGAAGACCATATTGGTGCAGTGCCTTATCTGCTTCGCGAACGCGCAGATATTCCGGTAATAGGTTCCAAATTAACTTTAGCTTTTATAAACGGTAAATTGAAAGAACATCGAATTACCGCAATAAGCCGCGAAGTAGTTGCTGGTGAAGTTCAAAAGTTTGGTCCGTTTGAATGTGAATTTATTGCAGTGAATCATTCAATTCCAGATGCGTTTGCAATTGCAATTACAACCACTGCTGGAACGGTTTTACATACTGGTGATTTTAAAATGGATCAGTTGCCTCTAGATGGACGCCTCACTGATTTACGCACCTTCGCTAGATTAGGCGAGAAGGGCGTGGATCTTTTTCTAGTTGATTCTACTAATGCTGATGTTCCAGGATTTGTAACTAGCGAACGCGAAATCATGCCAGTTCTAGATCGCATATTTAATGGCACTGATCGAAGAATTATTGTTGCTTCTTTCGCTTCTCATATTCATCGAATTCAACAAATTATTGATACCGCGGTAAGTCATGACCGTAAAGTCGCTTACATCGGAAGATCCATGGTTCGCAATATGGGAGTGGCTGAGGAACTTGGCTACTTACATATGCCACCAAATGCAATTGTTGATGGTAAAGATTTAGATTCTCTTGGTGAAAATGTGGTTTTGATCTGCACTGGTTCGCAAGGCGAGCCTCTTGCCGCTCTATCAAGAATGGCCCATGGAGATCACAACATCAAAGTTGGACCGGGAGATACCGTAATTTTGGCATCATCACTTATTCCTGGAAATGAAAATGCTGTTTACCGAGTGATTAATGAATTGATTAGATTAGGTGCACGAGTTGTACATAAATCAAATGCTCTTGTGCACGTTTCAGGACATGCGGCAGCTGGGGAATTGCTTTATTGCTACAACATCGTAAAGCCAACGTATGTGATGCCTATACATGGCGAATGGCGTCACCTTCGAGCTAATGGTGCAATTGCAAAATCTTCTGGAGTTCGCTCTGAAAATGTAATTATTGCCGAAGATGGAGTTGTCGTAGATTTATCAAAAGGTAAAGCTTCAATAGTTGGTTCGGTTCCGTGCGGATATGTTTATGTTGATGGGACAAGCGTTGGTGATATTTCGGAAGCATCCCTAAAGGATCGAAGAATTCTTGGTGAAGAAGGTTTTATTTCAGTTGTTGTTGTGATCGATGCACAAACTGGAAAAATTGTTGCTGGCCCAGATATTCATGCTCGCGGATTTGTTGAAGATGAATCATTATTTGATCAAGTGCGTGACAAAATTGTTGTCGAGTTACAAGATGCAGTGAGCTCTGGAGTTACTGGATCACATCAACTTTCACAAGTAGTAAGACGGGTAGTTGGTAAATGGGTTGGCGGCCAACATCGTCG
>CAIUXE010000019.1 GCA_903902965.1 uncultured Actinomycetes bacterium | reverse complement strand
GAAGCCGTCCAGACAACGAGGGCATAACTCATGAAAATTAGAAATTACTGGAATCTTCGCGACTGGGGTGCAGGAGTTTGGGAGCGAGCTAATCGCCCAAAGAGAGTAGCTATTGCTCTCACAACTATATTTCTCGTTGGACTTCTACCGTTTGCAGGAGCCAGCTTTTTAGCTACGCCTATCGCTGCTTATGATGCTGTCTTGGTCTATCCAGTGGGTGTGTTTGTTTTGATGGCTCTTGGACTAAACATTGTTGTCGGTAAGTCAGGAATGCTTGACCTTGGCTACGTAGCATTCTTTGCAATTGGTGCATACACAATGGCTTTGATGGGAACTCACACAGGACTAAACACCTGGGAGATCATGCCTTTTGGTATTGGCTTTGCGATGTTAGCTGGAGTCCTTCTCGGTCTTCCAACTCTTCGCCTTCGTGGTGACTATCTAGCTATCGTAACTTTAGGTTTCGGTGAAATTGTGCGCCTGGTAGTTCTTAACTCAACATGGAGTAAGGGACCAAATGGAATTGCAAACATTCCAATGCCTCCAAATATCGGGCCACTTAAATTTAAACTAGATGATCAGAAAGTATTTTTCTGGGTGGTTGTCATAATGATTATGTTGACTATTTGGATGATTCGCCGACTTAGCGTTCGCCGTCCAGGCCGTGCTTGGGAAGCTATTCGGCAGGACGAAGATGCTGCCGAGCTCATGGGTGTACCAACTCTAAAATACAAGATTTGGTCATTTACATTAGGCGCAGCTGTTGGTGGAGCTGCTGGAGTTCTTTATGCATCTAAGAATCTATTTATTGCACCTGAAATGTTTACACTCAACGTTTCAATCTTGATTCTCTCCTGCGTGGTATTTGGAGGTATTGGAAATATCTGGGGAGTAGTGGTTGGAGCAACAATTCTTGGCTACCTTCCAGATCGCATCCGCTTCATTTCTGATGCACGTCTGCTGGTATTTGGAACTGTTCTAGTTGTCGTAATGAACTTTCGTCCAGATGGATTATTGCCTCGAAAGAAGCGCGAAAAAGTAATCGTTCAGAAAAAGGTGAATGCCTGATGTCCGAGATTCTGCTCTCTCTAGAAAATATCACCATGAAATTTGGTGGTGTTACTGCTCTTGGTGAAGTAAACCTTGAAGTAAAAAAGGGTGAAATTCTTGCTTTGATTGGTCCCAACGGTGCTGGTAAGACAACTGTCTTCAATGTTGTCACTGGTGTTTACAAGCCCACAAGTGGAACAATTACTTTTGCTGGTACAAAAATTAACAAGCAAAAGCGTTTTGAAATTACTCAAATGGGAATTGCTCGTACTTTCCAAAACATTCGTTTATGGGGAGATATGACAACTCTTGAAAACGTCATCACGGCAACTGATGCTCACAAAAAGAGTGGGTTAGTTGGCGCATTATTCGGACTACCTCGTGCTCGACGCGAAGAGCGTGAAAACCGTGAACGTGCTCATGAGATCTTAAAGTTCATTGGAATTGATGAATACGCAGATCGTTTGGCAAAGAACCTGCCCTATGGTGTTCAGCGCCGTCTTGAAATCGCCCGTGCGATGGGAACTAATCCACAACTTCTTCTGCTGGATGAGCCAGCTGCTGGTTTTAACCCTGCAGAAAAAGTTGAACTCGCTGCCTTAATTAAGCGCATCCGCGATGCCGGTTACACAGTCCTTCTTAT
>CAIUXE010000018.1 GCA_903902965.1 uncultured Actinomycetes bacterium | reverse complement strand
GTGGAAGAAAACGCAATACGTTGCTATAGGTTCCAGCAGTCAAGATTAAAACGCCATTTGCTTGGCAGAATTTAACAACTGCAGATGTTGCACTTGGGTTTGGTTCGATGCCACCTGGGATTACCAACTCAACAGCTTGCATAGCTCCACGTCCACGGACTTCGCCAATAATTGAATACTTTTCCTGCATTTCAAGTAGGCGCGAGCTCATGGTTTTTCCAATTTCACTTGCACGTTTTAGTAGATCTAAATCTGCAATAGTTTGAATTGCGCCAAGAGCTGCAGCACAAGCAATTGGTGAGCCACCAAATGTTCCACCTAAACCGCTAGCGTGCACGCTATCCATAACTTCAGCTCTTCCAGTTAATGCTGAAAGTGGCAATCCACCGGCAATGCCTTTAGCTGTTGTAATTAGATCAGGTACAACATTTTCATCTTCACATGCAAACATCTGTCCGGTTCGGGCAAATCCAGTTTGCACTTCATCTGCGACAAAAAGAATCCCGTTGCTCTTGGCAAAGTTGGCTAAACCAGGAAGGAAACCACGTGGTGGAACAATAAATCCACCCTCACCTTGAATAGGTTCAATCACAATGGCTGCGATGTTCTGCAACCCAATTTCCTTCTCCATTTTGTGAGTGATCAGATCCAAAGTTTCTTCGGCACATTTTTGAGGATCGACGTGAGAGCGGAAAGGGTAAGCCATTGGCATTCGATAGATCTCTGGAGCAAACGGACCAAAACCATCTTTGTATGGCATGTTCTTTGCAGTCATTCCCATAGTTAAATTTGTACGACCGTGATAACCATGTTCGAATACAACTACAGCAGGACGCTTTGTATAAGCACGTGCGACCTTTACTGCATTTTCTACCGCTTCAGCACCTGAATTAAATAGCGCTGATTTTTTTGGATGATCTCCAGGTGTTAAGTGGTTTAACGCTTCGCAGACTTCGACGTAACCTTCATATGGGACAACCATGAAGCAGGTGTGTGTAAATGCTTTGACTTGATCAATCACTTTTTCAATTACCAAATCTGCTGAGTTTCCAACATTTACGACCGCGATACCTGCGCTCATATCAATAATTGAGTTTCCATCGACATCGATGATGACGCCACCGCCAGCTCGTTCAACAAAAACTGGCATTGCCATTCCTAATGAGGCTGAGACTGCGTTGGCTCGTCTTGCAATTAATTCTTTAGATTTTGGCCCTGGGATCTCAGTTTGCAAATGGCGCACCTGCGGCAGGTTGCTGCCGGTTAGGCGGGTACCTTCATCTAGCGCGCTCATAAGAGTAAGAGTAGAACAAGTATCTATATGAATGAACTATCTGGCCCAACCTGAGAGGATTAGCCCATGCGCGACATCTCGATATTGGGTTCAACAGGCTCAATTGGCGTACAAGCGCTTGAGGTAATCGCAGCAAATCCAACTCAATTTAAGGTGGTCGCTCTGGCTGCAGGCGGATCAAATATTCCGCTATTAGTTGAGCAGGTACGTAATTTCGGTGTCAAGGTAGTCGCAGTTGAAGGAGACGGTGCATTACTTCGCGAAGCATTGCCAGGTGTAAATGTTATTGACGGGAAAGGTGCCGCGGCGCAAGTGGCAGCGATTCCAGTTGATGTAATGCTAAATGCAATAACTGGTTCCGTTGGACTTGGCCCAACACTTAATGCTTTAGGTGTTGGAAATAAAGTTGCACTAGCAAATAAAGAGTCACTAGTTGCTGGTGGAGATTTAGTTTTACGTGCGGCAAAACCAGGACAGTTGATTCCTGTCGATTCAGAGCATTCAGCTTTAGCACAAGCACTTCGCGCTGGAACAAAAAATGAAGTTTCTAAATTAATTCTTACAGCAAGTGGCGGCCCGTTTAGAAATAGAAATGATTTAAGTGATGTCACAGTAGAAGAAGCTTTAGCACATCCAACTTGGAATATGGGACCTGTTGTAACCATAAATTCGGCAACGCTAGTAAATAAAGGTTTGGAAATTATTGAGGCACATTATTTATTTGATATTCCTTATTCGAAGATTGAAGCTGTGATTCATCCACAATCGATAATCCATTCAATGGTGGAATTTCACGACGGATCTGTAATTGCGCAAGCCAGTCCGCCTTCTATGAAGTTACCTATTGCACTTGCGCTGAGCTGGCCAGATAGAACTGTTGGCGCAATTCCACCGATTGATTGGAACACTGCGCATTCATGGAATTTTGCCCCAATTGATCATGCAAGATTCCCGGCAATTGACTTAGCCAGACGTTGCGGTGAGATTGGTGGCGCCATGCCAGCGATCTTTAATGCTGCCAACGAAGAAGCGGTTGCTGCATTTTTGAAAGGTGAAATTAAATTCACAGAGATTATTGAGGTTGTAGATGCAGTATTACAACACTTGGCGTCGATAGCGCCAACTACGCTTAGTGATATCGCCGATGTCAGTGCAATCGAAGATGATGCACGTGCCAGTGCAAATAAAAATATATCGATGAGGGGCAATTAATTTTATGTCGCTGTTAAATTTGATCGGAATCCTGGCTTTTGTGGTGGCTTTATTAACTTCAGTTATGTTGCATGAGTTAGGCCACTTTCTTACTGCGCGAAAATTTGGCATGAAAGTTACCGAATTTTTCTTAGGGTTTGGGCCAAAGATCTGGTCCACTCAAAGAGGTGAGACGGAGTTTGGAGTTAAATCAATTCCAGCTGGTGGTTACTGTCGAATTGTTGGAATGTCTCCAAGTGAAGCTGTTGATCTAATCGATCAACCTCGTTCTTTTTATAAAGCTAGCACGCTTCGTAGGTTGATTGTTCTAGGAGCAGGCTCTGCTACGCACTTTGCAATTGGCTTTGTACTTCTTCTTACTTTTTTTGCAGCAATCGGAACGCCAGCACAAACTCAAGTGCTTGATCAAATTCTAAAATGTATTCCAGCTGAGCAAAGTAGAAGTATTTGTCTGGACTCTGATCCGAAAACTCCAGCACTAATAGCCGGATTGAAAAGTGGAGACAAGATTATTTCTGTTAATGGTAAATCACTAAATTCATGGGATGAGGTTGCAACTGCGATTCGCAACTCGCCTAACCAAAAACTAGATTTAGGAATTGAACGCGATGGAGCAAAGTTAGATATCTCTCTTACTCCAACGATGCGTGCTCCTATTGCAAAATTAGGTGAAGTAAATCCGGTTGGAATTATTGGAGTCTTGAGCAAAGTAGAAGTTGTTAGGTCAACCCCACTAGCTGCCATAAAAAATTCCTTGAGTGAAGGTAAAAATATTGTCATCGGAAGTTACAAAGCTCTTTTTGCGCTTCCGGCCAAGATCCCAGATTTAGTTAAAGCAACCTTTGGCGGGGGAGCGCGCGATCCAGAAGGATTGGTTGGTGTAGTTGGTGTAGCTAGAGTTTCCGGTGATGCGGCTGCATCTGAAAATGCGGGAATGGCTGCCAAGATTGGATTCTTCTTATTAACAGTCGCTAGCTTAAATATTTTTATTGGCTTATTTAACTTGTTGCCATTGTTGCCATTGGATGGCGGTCACATGGCGGTTGCAGTTGTAGACGCGGTCCGCAGGCAAAATGCCCGTCGTCGCAAAGTTCCAATTCCAGATCCATTTGATGTGGTCAGGTTGGTACCACTAACTCTTGCAGTGATTGTGATTATGGCCGCGCTCTCATTGCTCTTGCTCGCGGCTGACATCATCAACCCGCTTCATTTGAACTTTTAAATCAATCTGTGAAGGAAAATTAACCATAAATAAGGCAAGATAGGGGCATGGTTCATCATGGTTGATCTCGGAATGCCGGCGATCCCGGTAACACCCCTAGCTCCTCGCAAAGTTACCCGCCAACTTAAAGTTGGTTCGGTATTAGTTGGTGGCGGTGCACCGGTAAGTGTGCAATCCATGGCCACAACACTGACCGCAAATGTCGATGCAACTTTGCAACAGATTGCCGAATTAACTGCTTCAGGTTGCCAGATTGTTCGAGTCGCAGTGCCAAGTCAAGATGATGCCGACGCTCTTGCTGCAATTGCTAAGAAATCTCAAATTCCAGTTATTGCAGATATTCATTTTCAACCAAAATATATTTTTGCAGCGATCGATGCAGGATGTGCCGCAGTTCGCGTGAATCCTGGAAACATTAAACAATTTGATGACAAAGTTAAAGAGGTTGCCAAGGCTGCAGGTGCCGCGGGAATTCCAATTCGGATTGGCGTGAATGCTGGATCATTAGATCCGCGTTTGATGGCCAAGTACGGAAAAGCAACCCCAGAAGCTTTAGTTGAATCTGCGCTATGGGAATGTTCATTATTTGAAGAGCACGGTTTTTCCGACATTAAACTTTCAGTTAAGCATCATGATCCAGTAATTATGGTTCAGGCTTATAGATTGCTTTCGCAACAATGTGATTACCCATTACATCTGGGTGTTACAGAAGCCGGACCGCTGTTCCAAGGCACAATTAAATCAGCCGTAGCTTTTGGAATTTTGTTAGCTGAAGGAATTGGAGACACGATTCGAGTTTCGCTTTCAGCACCTCCTGTAGAAGAAGTAAAAGTTGGAATCTCAATTTTGGAATCTTTAAATCTACGTCAACGTAAATTAGAGATAGTTTCTTGCCCATCATGCGGTCGGGCACAAGTTGATGTTTATACATTGGCCGAAAAAGTTCAAGCTGGATTGGAAGGAATGACCGTTCCACTTCGCGTTGCAGTAATGGGCTGTGTTGTAAATGGTCCTGGTGAAGCACGCGAAGCAGATTTAGGTGTGGCTTCTGGAAATGGAAAAGGTCAGATATTTGTAAAAGGAGTGGTTATTAAAACCGTTCCTGAATCAATGATCGTGGAAGTTTTAATTGAGGAAGCAATGCGACTTGCTGAAGAGATGGAAAGTTCTGGAGCTCCTTCGGTTGAAGTTCATTAAGCGAAAATCTCAGTGAGCGCAGTTGGTTTAGAAGTTGTCCGCGGGGTAAATGTTAAAAATGAAGTTTTTGATTATCTAGCAACAGCTCCTGAACTTAATTGCTTCTTGTCCTCTAGAACGCAGCTTTTAGAGAAATCAAAAAATAGCACTTTGGTAGTTTATCGAAACAGCAGCAGCCAGATCGAAGGCGTTACATATATTGGTGGAAATCTGATTCCAGCGATATCTTCACGAGCTGCATTGCTTTCTTTAGTGGACCACCTTCGGTCTAAACAATATAAGTTTTCATCAATCGTCGGTGAATCAAAAACAGTATTTGATTTGTGGGAATTAGTTGAACACTTATATTCGCAACCACGAGCTGTTCGACAATCGCAACCTTTGTTATCGCTTCGAGGTGGTTCAAAGATTTCTGGAAATCCACTTGTACATGCGGCGACATTGTCAGATCTTGATGAAGTTGTGGAAGTTGGAATTGCAATGTTCACTGCCGAGGTTGGCGAAGTTCCGGATTACGTTGATTATCGATCAAGATCGATTGAATTGATCGGAGCAGGTCGCACATTAATCTCGAGAGACCCAGATACTCAAAAAGTAATTTTCAAAAGCGATATTGGGGCTATTGGTGCCGGGGCCTATCAAATTCATGGGGTTTGGGTTGATCCGGCCTACCGCGGAAAAGGGCTCGGATCGGCTGGCGTTGCCACTTTGGTTGAGTATGGAAAGAGATTCGCACCGATCGCCTCCCTCTATGTAAATGATTTCAATCATGCAGCCCGTGCCAGTTATCACAAAGTTGGCTTCGAAAAGGTGGCCGAACTAGCGACGATTTTTTTCTAACACTCGGTAGGCTCACGCCATGTTGCAAATGTCCCGCCTCTTTCTTCGCACCTTGCGTGATGACCCAGCTGATGCTGAAGTCGCAAGTCATCGCTTATTAGTTCGGGCTGGATATGTTCGCCGTGTTGCTGCTGGTATTTATTCATGGTTGCCATTGGGTTATATAACTTTGCGAAATATCGAACGAGTTGTACGCGAAGAAATGGATCGTGCTGGATTTCAGGAAGTTCATTTTCCGGCACTTTTACCACGTGAACCATATGAGGCGACTAGTCGTTGGAATGATTACGGAAGCGATCTGTTCCGTTTGCAAGATCGCAAGGGTGGCGACTATTTACTAGGCCCAACACATGAAGAGATGTTTACTTTAATGGTTAAGGGCGAATGTTCCTCTTACAGAGATTTACCGCTAACTATTTATCAGATTCAAACTAAGTATCGGGACGAACCTCGTCCACGAAGTGGAATCATTCGTGGTCGCGAATTTGTGATGAAAGATTCTTACTCATTTGATATTGACGATGCAGGTTTGGAAAAGTCTTATCAGGATCACCGTGCTGCTTACATAAAAACTTTTGAACGTCTTGGTCTCAAGTATGCAATTGTCTCAGCAATGTCTGGAGCGATGGGTGGCTCAAAATCGGAAGAATTTTTAGCACCATGCGAAACAGGGGAAGACACTTATGTTCTTTGTCCCTCTTGTGGGTTTGCCGCAAATGTTGAAGCTATGTCAACAAAAGTTTCCGGTAAGAGTTATCCAGATGTACCAGCATTGGAAACGCTAGATACTCCAAATACTCCAACCATTGATTCATTAGTTGAAGTGCTCAATAAGAATTATGGTGGGGGATTCACAGCGGCTGATACTCTTAAAAATATTTTGCTTTTTGCAGATGATGAGCCAATTAGCGTTTTAGTACCAGGGGATCGCGAAGTTGATTTAAAACGTTTACAGGCAAATCTTCCAGGAGTAAGTGAATTACGTTTATTTGAAGAGGAAGATTTTGCTAAAAATCCAAAATTTGTTAAAGGATATGTTGGACCACAGGATGCCCAATCACTTGGGTTAAAACTTTACGCAGATCCTAGAGTTGAGATCGGTTCAAGTTGGGTTACTGGCGCAAACAAAAGCAACACCCATGCGCGGTATGTACAAAATGGCCGTGATTTCAAAGTCGAGAAGTACGTTGAAGCTGCCGAAGTTCGCGCTGGAGATGGTTGCCCGCAGTGCGATACCCCAGTTGTTATAGATCGCGCCATCGAAATTGGTCACATCTTTCAACTTGGCCGCAAGTACGCGAAAGCCTTAGACCTAACAGTTCTAGATTCTGATGGAAAGCCAAATGTTGTAACAATGGGCTCATATGGAATTGGAGTATCGCGCGCAGTCGCTGCGATCGCTGAACAATCCCATGATCAATTGGGATTGCGTTGGCCGCGAGAGATTGCCCCAGCAGACATTCACATTGTTGCCACAGGCA
Organism: uncultured Actinomycetes bacterium; assembly: GCA_903902965.1. Classification (GTDB taxonomy): domain Bacteria; phylum Actinomycetota; class Actinomycetes; order Nanopelagicales; family Nanopelagicaceae; genus UBA3012. The sequence goes on along the minus strand of CAIUXE010000018.1, from coordinate 2,684 downwards.
AAGAGGATCTTCCATTTGATACTGCATTTGATTTGGCACAAAAACTTGAAGCGGCCGGCGCTCGAGTAATGCTTGACGATCGTCGGGACGCTAGTCCAGGAGTTAAATTCAAAGATGCAGAATTGATTGGAATTCCAACGATTGTGATTGTTGGTAAAGGATTAGCCAATGGAGTTATTGAAGTTCGTGACCGTTGGGCTGGCACAAGCAGTGAAATACCTTTAGAGGGTGCTGCTGATTTGCTAACACAACTGCTGAAATAGGCTGGCAAGTAAGCCCTAAAATTAACGGTAGACTTTGGTTGTTGGGTCGAAAACTTAATAATAATTAAATAAGGAGTAGGTAAGTGAAAAAAGAATCGATTATTGCCGCTATTGAGCCGGCCGTTAATGAATTAAATCTATTTTTAGAAGATGTAGTAATCACATTAGCTGGAAAACATTCAATGCTTCGGATACTCATCGATGGCGAAACCGGCTTATCAATGGATCAAGTTACAGAAGCATCATTTAAAATTTCCGAAATCATCGACCAGATGCCAGATATCGGCCAGACGCCATTTACGCTCGAAGTTTCAACGCCAGGAGCTGAGTACCCGCTAACACTTGCTCGTCACTGGTTTAAGAATTTAAATCGATTAGTTTCAGTCACATTACTTGATGGAGAGAAATTTACCTCTCGCATTACTTCAGTCGAAAATGATGAGATTACTTTTGCAGATGCAAAAGCGAATCTAACTTCGGCGAAAATCAGCGATATCAAGAGCGCTTATGTAGAAATCGAATTCAAATGATAGTTGACTTAGGCGCACTTCAAACGCTTTCAATTGCAAATGCAATCTCATTTGACCGGTTAATCGTTGAAATCGAAACTGCTGTAACTCAAGGATATTTGGAATCACTAGAAGCAAATCAACAAGCACGTGCAAAACTTAACCGTGAGACTGGGCAGATTTCACTTTTCACAAATGAGAGTGAAGAGCCTCTAGAAGAGCCAGCGGATTTCAATCGCTTTGTTACTGGAATTGTCAGACGGACTGTTAAGTTAAAAATTCGCGAAATGAATGACTTGAAGATTGTCGGAGAATTTACTGCTGTTGTTGGCGATGTTGTTCATGGCGTGATTCAACAAGGACGTGACGCACGAGTTGTGTTTGTAAACCTTGGAAGTGCTGAAGGTAGAATTCCTCAGCAAGAACAAGTTCCAACTGAGAAGTATGAACATGGTGATCGAATTAAGGCTTTCGTAGTTGAAGTGAAGCAAGGTCCAAAAGGGCCTGACATTTTGCTTTCAAGAACTCATCCTGGTTTAGTTAAAAAATTATTCTCACTCGAAGTTCCAGAAGTTTTATCTGGCGTAGTTGAGATCATGGGAGTAGCTCGTGAAGCTGGTGCTCGTACGAAAATTTCTGTGCGTACGCATCGCGCAGGTGTTAATCCAAAAGGATCTTTAATTGGCCCAATGGGAACTCGAGTTCAATCAGTTATGAATGAATTGCAAGGCGAGAAAATTGATATCGTCGATTGGTCAGAAGATCCTTCACTTTATGTGGCTGCAGCTTTGGCACCTTCGCGCGTGATCTCCTCTGAAGTAGTAGATGAGGAACGCCGCCAGATCAAAGTAGTTGTCCCTGATTTCCAACTCTCGCTGGCGATCGGAAAAGATGGACAAAATGCTCGTTTAGCGGCTCGATTGACTGGCTGGCGAATCGATATTCATGCCGATCATGTTGAGGTAGGCTAACCCCCATGCAACCAATGCACAGATTGCCAAGTCAACGTCTAGGTCAGTTGAGCACCGTGTTAAGCCCAACGAGATGATCAAGATTTAACCGGCTTCGCAACGTATGCGCAGCCACGAAGGAGTGAAGTGGCTAAGGTCCGCGTATACGAGCTAGCAAAAGAGCTAGGTCTCGAGAGCAAGGTACTGCTTACTAAGATTCAAGATCTTGGCGAGTTTGTTAAATCTGCCTCTTCAACTTTAGAACCCCCTGTTGTGCGCAAGATGCGCGAGTTATACCCAAGTGTTAATCCACCAGCAGATGAAGCCCCTGCCAAAAAGGCACCGGCAAAGAAAGCTGCTGCGAAAAAAGCTGCTCCAAAAGTTGAAACCGTCGAAGAAGTTTTGGCTGATTTGCCACCTGATTTTCAATTGCCAGCATCATTAAATATTCCAACCCCATCATCACCAGCCGCACCTGGCTCAATTGGCTCAATTGCTGATACTCCAGTTCAACCACGTCCAGCGAGCACGCCACCAGTTGGCATGCCCCAAATGCCCCGCCCTCCAGCTCCGCGTCCTGGTGCCAGCCGACCTGGAAATAATCCATTTTCATCTGCACCTAGAACTCCAGGAGCTCCTGGTTCGACAGATGGTCGACCACCTCGTCCCGGAAATAATCCATACGGTTCTTCAACTTCTAGACCACCACTTCGTCCTGGACCAGGAGCACCTATCCGACCTGGTAGCCCTGGTGCGCCAGGAGCTCCAGGAATGCGCCCACCAATGGGCACCAGACCTCCATCCCAGTCAGGTTATGGTTCGCCATCATCTTCACGTCCTGCCGGCGGCGGTTACACATCTTCAACTGGTGCGCCTAATCGAAGTGGCGCTCCAACAACTTCTGGACCAGGCGGTCCCGGTGCAGGTCGTCCAGGCGGCGGTCCCGGTGGTGGACGTCCAGG
>CAIUXE010000017.1 GCA_903902965.1 uncultured Actinomycetes bacterium | reverse complement strand
CTGGGTCAAGGATGACCATCAGTTCATAATGACGCATTTATAACCAACTCCTTTGGACTAAGCGGTCACAGAATTTCTGTAACAGGAGGTTTAGCGCGTCTCACCTTCTTCATCGCTTCCGAAGGTGAGGTGGGTAAGGCTACCGGTTCCCACCCTCCCTCCGAAATCCCATCCCCAGCCCTAGGCTCGCCCTGTGGAGATCCTTGAAATTGCCCCCGAACAGGCGCAGGCCTTTCTGGAATCCGAGATCGCCGCCCGCGAGATCGACCCTTCATTTCTGCAAACCCCGGCGTGGGCGCAGGTAAAAGCTGGGTGGAAATCGAAGGTAATTGGTTTCTTTGACCAAGGGCAATTAATCGGAACCGCGCTTGTGCTTGCGCGAAAAATGCCGAAGTTAAATCGCTACTTTCTTTACATTCCAGAAGGTCCGGCAATCGCTGCTAAATATCTTGAGCATGCAGTACCGCTATTGCGCACATATGCAATCTCGCAAAATGGTTTTGCACTTCGCATCGGACCTATGGTGATAAAAAATCGTTGGGATAGCGAAACAATAAAAGAAGCGTTAGCTGATGAGAATAAAAAAACTTTGCTGCAAGTTACTCCAAGTTGGACTAACTCTGCTGCAATTGAAGTTGAAAATATTTTAAGCAAAAATGGTTTCAAGCCCAGTGTTGATGATGTAAACGGTTTTGCCGCAGGGCAACCAAAATATATTTATCAACTATCACTATCAGGGAAAGCTGAAGCTGATGTATTAGAAGGTTTTAATCAACTTTGGCGTCGAAATATTAAAAAAGGCGAGAAAGAAAATGTTCAAGTTATAAAAGGCTCCCGCGAAGATTTGACTAAGTTCCATAAAGTTTATTTAGAAACTGCCACTCGCGATCATTTTACTCCCCGCCCACTTTCTTACTTTGAAAAAATGTGGGATGCAATGCACAAAGAGAATGAAAACAACTTTACACTTTTTTTGGCAAAATGGAATGAAACAATTATCGCTGCAACAATTTTAGTGACTCTAAATAAACATAGTTGGTATCTGTATGGTGCTTCTTCCACTTTTGGACGAGAAGCTCGGGGCAGCAATGTTTTGCAGTGGGCGATGATGCAGCAATCACTTCAAAGCAATTGTGATGTTTATGATCTACGCGGTATTACATCGACAGTTGATCAAAACGATTCCCATGCGGGGCTGATTCAATTTAAAGTAGGAGTGGGCGGTTATGCCACTGAACTAATCGGTGAATGGGATCTTCCGCTTAACAAATTACTTTATAGAGCCTTCCGGGCTTACCTCAATCGAAAATAACTGAGAGAATCAACCCATGTCCTTGATTTTGCATGTTGCCGCTGACAAATGGCGCGCGCATCTAGCAAAGGTCGTTGCTGGTAGCGGCGCACAGGTAGTCCCGGTAATTAAAGGAAATGGGTATGGTTTTGGCAAAAAAGTATTAGCTCAAGAAGCGAAAAATTTAAATCTTCCAGTTGTAGCCGTTGCCACAATCGCTGAAGCGCAAGAAGTGGAATCCGTATTCCCTGGTGAAATTCTTTTACTCTCTCCAAGTGCGCATAGCGACAGCGAAAAAGTGATTCACACAATTTCACCGCACTCTGCAGTTTTCTCACCAAAAATGCCAAAAAAGTTTGTTCTTGAACTCTTGTCACCGATATACCGACATGGATTTTCAGTATCTGATTTGGCAAACGCACTTGATAGATATAGTAAAAGTGGAAAGTGTGAAGGAATCGCAATCCACTTGCCAATAGATCAAAAAACTTCAGCAGCGGACTGGATTGATAAAAATTTACGTTCTTTGACTCAACGAGGAATAGCTGCGGCTGAGTTCAATAATTCAGTTTGGATTTCCCATATATCCGAAAATGATT
>CAIUXE010000016.1 GCA_903902965.1 uncultured Actinomycetes bacterium | reverse complement strand
GGCCAGCCCTTGGCCGCCCAGCCTGAATTAGGGGCTCGGGATAAAGGGTGGAGTGAGGTTGAACTCGCCATTGATGCTGCTCGAGATCGGTTTGGTGGGGAAGCGGTAGCTCCGGCCAGGCTCCTAAAACCCCCAGATCTGCCGGGCTCAGGTTGACCTACTATGATTTTGGGTAGTTGAGTTAGATATTGATTGAAAGGGGGCGTGAGATGCCACTGTCAGAACATGAACAGCGGCTGCTTGCGCAAATGGAAGAGCAACTTTCCAAAGATGACCCTCGTTTAGTTTCAACATTAACTGGCGCGCGTGCTCGTACGCCAAGGTCCACATTAGTAAGCATTTCATTTCTACTAATTGGTTTTGCAACTTTGTTTGGTGGATTAATTTCGCAAACAATTCCGGTCGGAGTACTTGGTTTTGTTATTGCATTATTAGGAATTTATAGATTGATAACTGGGTTTCGCCAACCATCTAATAGTGACGTTAGAAAAGGTAGAAAAATCAAAGGCGCTAAATCATCTTGGATGTCAAAACTTGAGCAACGGTGGGAAAAGCGCCAATCCGGCGATAATAACTCTGGTTATTAGCTCAGATTAATTAAGCATGTGGGCCGGGTAGAAATTTTCCGCGGAAAAATGTCAAAGGCTGTGCGATTGAATCTTGATAATCAATTACTTCACCAACCAAAATTACATGGTCACCTGCTTCATGTTTTGAAAAAGTTTTACAGGTGAAGTAAGTCTCGACATTTGGCAAAATCGGTATTCCAGAATCCGTATAAGAAATATCTAAACCTTCAAAGCGGTCCGCAACTTGAGCTGTAAACCTGTGCACTAAATGCTCTTGACCCGCGGCCAAGATATGCACATTCCATTCTTTTGCATTTTCCCAATCAGGAAATGATTTAGTTTTTTTATCTACACACCATGAAATCAAAAGCGGATCTAACGAAACCGAAGTTAGCGAGTTACAGACAATTCCAATGTTTCTCCCAGTTGTTTCATCTTTTGTGGTCACCAATGCAATCCCGGTTATCCAGCCACTCATAAGCGCTCGGAAACTCTTTGGATCCAGATTTTTGGCCATGACCTAACGGTAGAGGGAAGGCGCTGGGACCACTAACTCAATACGTGCCAGATCGGCCAGATCGGCCAGATCCGCCAGATGACCTGTTGGAGGGGTGGGGAGAAAGGGGGAGTTGAAGGGGGGAAGGTGGTTGACAGTGGAGATAAGTGGAGTAAAGTGGGGGATTAATACAGCAGTTTGTGCTCTATCGCTGTTGGTTTGAGTAAAGAGTTCTAAACCTTTTTAAAAAGTGGAGAAGGGGAGATTCCAGTGTTTCTAGGCACCTATCAACCCCGCCTCGATGAAAAAGGACGCGTAATTCTTCCGGCCCGCTTTCGGGATGAACTAGCTGCCGGCTTAGTAATTACCAAAGGACAAGAGCGGTGCCTTTACGTCTGGCCCGCAAAAGAGTTTGCATCACTTACCGAAGCAATGGGCCAAGCCCCAGTTACCGCTAAATCTGCACGCGATTACATGCGCGTGATGTTTGCCGGTGCACATGACGAGATTCCAGATAAGCAAGGTCGAGTGACGATTCCCCCGTCTCTTCGTACCTATGCCGACCTCAACAAAGAGTGCGTCGTTATTGGCGCAAATACTCGCGTTGAGATTTGGGATGCAACCGCTTGGGAGTCCTACCTCGCAGATCGCGAAAAGGGATTCGCAGATGTATCTGAGGAGGTATTCCCAGGATTTTTCTAACTCGAAATTTCGGTCACTGCCGCGGCTAGCTATAGCGCATCGACGCCCCTTCCCCGGCGCCGATCAATCCGTCCGGCGGCGGTGTCCAAAGTTTCGAGCTAGTGGATCAAGGGAGTAAGCGGAGTTAGAAGGACCAGAAAGAGGGGAGCGCAGTGTTACATCAGCCAGTATTACTTGAGCGATCACTTGCTCTGCTTTCTCCTGCGCTAACAAAAAATAACGCATTAGTTGTTGATGCAACACTTGGTGCTGGTGGTCATTCATACGAATTACTTTCCCACTTTCCAAATATTCATTTAATTGGAATTGATCGCGATCTAACCGCAATTGATCATGCTAAAACTCGATTGGCAAAATTTGATGGACGCATCACACTAGTTCACGCAATTTATGATCAGATGCCACAAGTTATTGCTGCCGCTGGATACAACGGAGTTGACGGAATACTTTTTGATTTAGGGGTTTCATCAATGCAACTTGATGAGTCAGAAAGGGGATTCGCTTACGCACAAGATGCACCGCTAGATATGCGCATGGATTCCACAGATGGAGTAACAGCGGCTGAAGTTGTTAATACTTTTGGCGGTAAAGAATTAGCAAGAATTTTCCGTGAATACGGTGAAGAACGATTTGCATCTCGAATTGCAGATCGAATAATCAAAGAACGCGAAATTGAATTATTCACAAATTCAAGTCGTTTAGCCGAAGTAATTCGCGAAAGCATTCCGGCTGCAACTCGTAGAACTGGTGGACATCCTGCAAAACGTTCCTTTCAAGCGTTGCGGATTTTTATCAATGATGAGATCTCAATACTTGAAAGAGCAATTCCAGCTGCTTTAAATATTCTAAATCAAAATGGTCGAATGGTTGTTCTTTCTTATCATTCCTTAGAAGACCGCATTGTTAAAAGGTCCTTCACTGCCGTGTCAACAACTTCAGTTCCACACGGTTTACCGATTGAGCCAACACCAGCGGATTACCGCTTGCTAACTAGACAAAGTGAGAGTGCATCAGAGCAAGAAATTTCTGAAAACCCACGCGCAACCTCAGTTCGTTTGCGGGCAATTGAAAAAGTTGGGGGAGTGGCTGCCTAATGGCGATTACCGCTCTTAAGAGCTCACCAGCGCGAAAAATCTCACCAAACGCGATTCCTAGACTGCAGAGATTGCCCGATCCAGTTTTGCGTCTGGTTGCTGACCTTCTCCCAAGTGAAGGAAAGTCAGTAACAAAAGCGGCATTCAATTCAATAATTTTCGGCGCGATGATTTTTACATTAGTTGCCGTTATGGGTCTTAATTTGGCGCTAAATCAAGATGCGATCAAGTTGCACCGACTCAAATTCGAAGCAATTCACTTAGCTGATCTTGAAGAAGCGAATACTCAAAATTTGGCTCGGATCTCATCACCTGAGTCATTAGCGAAAAAAGCACGACTACTAGGAATGGTTCCTAGTGGCAACCCAGATTTCCTGATTCTAAATCAACCAAAAGTAAATGAATTAACAAGTAAAGATAAAAAAGTTAAAGGAGCAAAGGAATGAGTCCACTGCGTATGGCTCAAGGCAGATTGCGCATCTCATTTTTTCTAGTGCTAATTATCTTTCTTTCCTTTTTCGTTAGATTAGTTGATGTCCAAGCCGTAAATGCCCAGGGTCGCGCTAAGCAAGCTGCCAGCGAATTGAATCAAACCGTGGATTTGCCAGCCCCTCGTGGCGAGATAACTGATCGCAACGGAAATGTATTAGCTCGCAGCATCGACGCGTTAGATCTGGTCGTGGATCAAAATTTAATCGGAGACCCTAAAGTAACCGCTAAATTGGTCGCACCAATTATTAATGCATCTGTCAGCGCCATTGAAAGTAGATTAACTGGTACTAGAAAATTTGTTTACATAGCCAAAGATATAACTCCGGCTCAGTGGATCAAGATCAAAGAAGTAATTGCAGAAAGTAATTCGGGTAAACCAATGTCAAAGAGAATTGGTGGATTTTTTACACAACGCGGATTTAAAAGAGATTATCCGGGTAAATCTCTCTCGGCAAATACTTTGGGATTTGTGAATTCTCAAGGCGTTGGTGGTGGGGGTATTGAAGCTTCAATGAACTCTGTCCTAAGTGGAACCGATGGAGTGTTAACTTATGCAAGCGGCAAAGGACCATCAATCCCATCAGCACGACAATCTTTAGTGCCGGCAAAAGCTGGCACAAATATCCGGTTAACTATTGATAGAGATTTGCAATGGATTACTGAGAATGCAATAGCAAGTGTTGCCAAAAGCACTCGCGCGCAATCGATCACTGCGGTTGTGATGGATCCAGCAACTGGTGAAATTTTGGCACTAGCTACAGCACCTACATTTGACCCAAATAAATTTAATGTGACTAAATCAAATCTGTTGCAGATTCCAGCGGTTCAAGAAGCATATGAGCCAGGTTCAACTGGAAAAGTAATGACATTTGCTGCTGCACTTCAGGAAAAAGTAATAAATCCGACCACAGTTTTTACCATCCCTTACACGATTAAAAGAGCTGATCGAATTTTCCACGATCATGAATCACATCCCAAATGGAAATTAACATCTACTGGAATTTTGGCTAAATCCAGCAACGTAGGAACTATTCAAATCGGCGAAAAGATGAGTGACGACACGTTATATTCCTACCTAACTAAATTTGGAATTGGGCAACATGTAAATATGGGATTACCTGGAGAAACTCCTGGAATATTTAGCCCAGTAAATAAATGGTCAAGGTCGACTGCACCAACCGTAGCTTTTGGACAAGGTTATTCACTTACAACAATCCAAGCGACAAGTGTTTTTGCGACTATTGCAAACGGTGGAGTTAGAGCAATCCCTCACATCATTGCTGGTACTAGTAATCAAAATGGCCATTACACGCCGAAGGTTAACAATTCTGGAATTAAAGTAATTGATAAAGAAGTTGCCACGACTTTAAGTTTGATGATGGAAAGTGTTGTAGCAGAAGGCGGAACCGCACCCAGCGCTCAAATTCCCGGATATCGAGTTGCTGGAAAAACGGGAACTGCCAATAGATTTAACGATAAGTGCCGCTGCTACAGCGGTTATACAGCCTCTTTTATTGGATTCGCTCCGGCAGATAAGCCACGTTTTGTAATGAGCATAACTATCCAGGATCCAAAAGGAATGCATTGGGGCGGATATTTAGGTGGTCCAATATTTAAAGAAGTTATTTCTTATGCTCTCAAAAGTTATCAAGTAGCCCCAACAGGGAATGTGAATGAACCTTTCCCATTGGATTTAGCAACTCTAAAAAAGCGTGACAAAATTACGGCCGCAGCAGCAGTTAAGGATTGAGACTTAGCATGAGATCCAATTTGCTTTCCGAATATTCACTCTCGTTAGGTGAAATTACAAACCTAATTGGATCTTCAGACGCTATGTTGGAAAAACAGAATCTGTTAATAAAGGGGGTCACCCTAGATTCAAGCGATGTGAGCCCTGGGGACTTATTTATAGCCCTTCCAGGACAAAATGTTCACGGTGGTCAATTTATTGATTCGGCAGTTGCAAATGGAGCAGTTGCTGTCCTTACTGATACATCAGCAGAGGTAAATACTGGAGTTCCAGTTATTCGGGTAGATAATCCAAGATTTTGGATGGGAATTATTGCTGATAAGTTTTATAAAAACCCTTCTAGTGCATTAAGCATCTTTGGAATTACGGGAACAAACGGCAAGACGACAACGTCCTATCTCTTGCAACAAATTTGGGATTTCAATAAAAGGACCTCTGGATTAATTGGTACTGTTGAAACACGTATTGGTGATGAAATATTTCCCACCGCCAGAACAACTCCAGAAGCTCCCGAATTACAATCAATATTTGCCGTCATGAGGGAAAGACATAATTCAAATGTAGTGATGGAAGTTTCTAGTCATGCTCTAGCTCTAAACAGAGTTGACGGAACTAAATTTTCCGTTGTGGCGTTTACAAATTTGAGTCATGATCACTTAGATTTTCATCAAAATATGGAAAATTACTATCGAGCAAAAAGCCGGCTGTTTAAATATGGTTTTTCCGAAAAAGCAATCATTAATATTGATGATTCATGGGGCAAGCGATTATTTGAAGAAACTGAAATAGAAAAAATCTCGATTTCTTCTCACAATGAACAAGCAAATTGGAAAATTGTCGAAACTTCCTCAGCGGGATCAAAAGTTCAGCTCACAATTACTGGACCTGGTGGAATTTTGCTTTCCATCGATACTCCTCTAATTGGCGATTACAATGGTGCAAATATTTTAATGGCTCTTGCTCTTGCTGTAGAAAGTGGAATAGATCCATTATCTGCAGCGGATGCTCTTAAATCTGCAAAGGGCGCACCAGGAAGAATGGAGTCAATAGATGTTGGTCAAAATTTCTCTGCAGTAGTTGATTACGCACATACGCCAGAGGCGGTTAGTGGCGCACTTAAAGCTGTTCGAAGTGTTACGCAAGGCAAAGTCATTGCCGTACTCGGATGCGGTGGCGATAGAGATGCATCAAAACGCTCCCTTATGGGCAATGCTTTAGTTGCAGGAGCAGATCTAGCAGTTTTCACAAGTGATAATCCGCGGAGCGAGGATCCGCTTTCGATTCTAAATCAGATGCAAAAAGATATTAAATTAACAGAGAATCATTTTGTAATAGTTGACAGGCAAGAAGCTATTAAGTTTGCAGTAGCCAAAGCCTCGAAAAGTGATTGCGTGCTAATACTTGGCAAAGGTCATGAAACCGGGCAAGAGATTATGGGAAAAGTTTTCGCATTTGACGACAGAGTCGAATTACAAAATGCAATTAAGGGTACAAAGTGATTCCACTAACAATCTCTCAAATTTCAGAAATAATTTCTGGAAAAGTCATAGGTGATGGAAACAAATTAATTACTGGATCAACATTTTTTGATTCTCGAGATATTATTGAAAATGGAATATTTCTAGCTCTTCAAGGCGAGCATGTAGATGGCCATGATTTTGTGGTTCAGGCTCTCTCAGAGGGCGCTGGTGTGGCAATTTGCAATCGGGAAGTTGGCGATTCTTGCATAGTAGTAAAAGATGCTGTCGAAGCAATCACAAAATTAGCAGCTTACGTGCGGCAAAATATCAATGGATTGAAAGTTATCGCCATAACAGGATCTCATGGAAAAACCACCACTAAAGACTTAGCAAATTATTTGCTATCGATGGTTGGCGAAACAATCGCACCAAAATCTTCATTCAATAATGATTTGGGTGTACCGATCACAATTTTGAGGTGCAAAGAAAATACCAAATTTTGTATTTTAGAAATGGGAGCAAGAAATTTAGGGGATATCGCGAAATTGGAACGCACATTCCTTCCAGATTTAGGTGTTGTGCTTGGTGTAGGAAGCGCACATATCGGAATTTTTGGTTCGCAAGAAATGATTGCTTCTGCGAAAAGTGAAATGGTAATTAACTTAGAACCCTCAAAGATTGCAATTTTGGGTTCATACGATGATTTTACAATTAATATGAAAAAATTAACAAAAGCCCAAGTTATTACTTTTGGTGAAAAATCAAGCAATGATGTTAGGGCTACTGATATTGAAATCCGTGAGGGTTTTGCTCATTTTGATTTAGTAACTTCCTTTGGACGTGAAAGTGTTGCACTTCGACAGGCAGGTAGGCATCAAGTTGCAAATGCATTGGCCGCTGCAGCTATTGCAACTGCATTAAATGTTCCAATCGACAAAATTAGTGCGGGACTTTCAACGGCCGAGAGTTCTAGCAAATGGCGAATGGAATTACATGAAATTGCTGGACGATTAATCATTAATGATTCTTACAATGCTAATCCGGAAAGCATGTTTGCAGCCCTTGAAGCATTGCGTTTGTTTGCCCAAGAAAGGGGAGGGCGAGCTTGGGCCTTCTTGGGGAAAATGCATGAGCTTGGAGATTTTTCTCAAAGTGGGCATCTCGAAGTGAGTCAGAAAGCCATAAATTTAGAGATTGACCATTTAGTGGCCATTGGAACGCGGGAATACCTAGGCGAAAGCGATCTTGGTTCAACAGCAATTTTGTTCGCTGAAAATCTCGAAAGCGCAAGGGAAATGGCAAGGGGAAGTGAAGCTGGAGATGTGATACTTGTCAAAGGTTCTAGGGCTGAGGGGTTAGAAAAATTAGTCGAACTTTTAATTTGGGACTTAAATGAATTGCCTGTCGAGAAAAGTGACGGCTAGTCACCGATGAAAGGAATCCTTCTCTCAGGTGCGCTTGCATTTTTATTTGCATTGTTTGCCACTCCTCTCGCAATAAAACTATTAGTAAAGAAAAGTTATGGGCAGTTCATAAGAGACGATGGTCCAACAACTCACCACACGAAGCGTGGCACCCCAACCATGGGCGGCACCGTAATTATATTTTCGGTAATTTTTGCATATTTCATTTCACATTTATTCACAGGCAGGGAACCTACAGTTTCTGCGGTTCTAGTTTTAGCACTAATGGCTGGTTTAGGTTTTGTAGGATTTTTAGACGATTGGCTGAAAGTTTCACGTCAACGTTCGTTAGGATTGCGTGCAAGATCCAAAATGTTTGGTCAAAGTGTTTTCGCAATTTCATTTGCTTGGGCAGGTTTAAATTTTCCTGATGACACGGGACTTACACCGGTTTCTTTGCATTTGTCTACAGTTAGAGATACCTCGCTTAAATTAGGCGCAGTTGCCGTAGTTATCTGGGTTTTTCTAATGATTGTTGCTACAAGCAATGGAGTGAATTTAACTGACGGATTAGATGGACTTGCTACGGGAGCGTCAGTTATGAGCTTCTTAGCATTTGTCTTAATTGGGGTTTGGGAGTTCGGTCAAAGTTGCGCAGTATCTCCTGGGTTGAAATGTTATCAAGTTCGTGACCCACTGGATTTGGCAGTGTTATCGGCAGCACTCGCAGGTGCAACTTTTGCATTTCTTTGGTGGAATGCCAGCCCTGCAAAAATATTTATGGGAGATACGGGATCCCTTGCTTTAGGGGGCGCTCTTGCTGGATTAGCCGTCACATTGCGAACAGAACTGTCACTAATTCTTATTGGTGGCTTATTTGCCTTAATTACAATGTCAGTAATTTTGCAAGTTGGTTATTTCAAAGCAACCAAAGGGAAGCGCCTATTTCGTATGGCGCCATTACAGCATCATTTCGAAATGTTGGGATGGGGTGAAGTAACCATCGTGATTCGTTTTTGGATCATTGCAGGGCTTTGTGTTGCTGCTGGATTAGGGTTGTTCTACGCTGATTGGGTTGCTGGATAAATGGAACACGAGATCTTGGTTGCAGGACTTGGCGTAACTGGAGCGGCTACTGCTAAAGCGTTAGCTAAATTAGGAAAAAGTATTTTAGTTTACGAAGAAGATGCATCAGCAGCGATGAAAAGTAAAGCAGATGAACTTAAATTAATTTCAAATATTGATATAACTTTTGTTCAACCTGAAATCTTGCCAAAATTAATCATTACTTCTCCTGGCTGGAAGCCAAATCACCCAGTCTTAATAAGCGCGTTAAGCAGAGGTTGTGAAGTAATTAGTGAAGTTGAATACGCATGGCGGCTTGATCAGAAAAAAGCAAAACCAAAGATTTGGGTAGGTCTCACAGGTACGAATGGAAAAACGACAACTGTCAGCATGACTGAGGCAATCTTTTTGGCAGATGGAAAACGCGCTGTGGCTTGCGGCAATATCGGCAAAACAGTTATAGAAGTTGTTACAGGCGATGAGGATATTGATTATTTGATTATTGAACTTTCTTCTTTCCAATTACATTGGTCTGAGCATCTTCGTCTTCAAAGTGCAGCAATCTTAAATATTGCAGATGACCATTTAGATTGGCATGGCTCATTTAATGAGTATCTGTCGGCAAAGAAACGCATTACTAATGGTGCAAATCTGGTCATAATTAATCGCGATGATCGAAACTTGAATGGAATCGAATTTCAAAACGACCAAAAAATTGTAAAATTCACCCTGGACGCTCCACGCCCAGGTGAAATTGGGGTGGTCGAGGAGTTGTTGGTTGATCGCGCTTTTGTAGATGACCCCCAAGAGGCGGTTGCATTGGCCGAACTCTCTGACATTAATCCACAAGCTCCGCATAATGTGGCAAATGCCTTGGCAGCGATGGCGTTGGCTCGTAGTTGCGGTGTGGATTCAGAATCAATTGCAAAGGGGCTAAGGAATTTCGCTCCTGGGCATCATCGGATAGAAGAGATTGCTAACTCAAACGGCATTCGATGGATTAATGACTCAAAAGCAACTAACCCACATGCTGCCAATGCTTCGTTAGCAGCCTTTACATCAATAATTTGGTTAGCAGGCGGGTTGGCTAAGGGCGCAGACATGGAAGATTTGGTAAAAAATAAGGCAAGCAGGTTAAAGGCAGTACTTCTTATTGGGACAGATCGAGAGTTGATTTCAGACGCTCTTACTAAATATGCACCAGAAATTCCTAAATTTTTGATCGATGGTGTTTCAGCAGATCAACTTATGGAGAATCTCATCTCAAAAAGTATGGAGTTGGCAGCAAATGGAGATGTGGTTCTGTTGGCGCCGGCTTGTGCTTCTATGGATCAATTTACTTCATACGCGCATCGAGGAGATTTATTTGCTGCGAAGGTAAAAGAGCTTATAGGTAGTAAAAAATGAAGAAAAACAACACGACTGTTAAAAATAATATTTTTTCGAATCCAACCGCCGCTTATAATTGGTTGCTTGGCTCAGCAGGGGTGCTTATTGTATTAGGGCTGATAATGGTTTTGTCAGCGTCTGGAATTAGATCATATTTCACTTCTGGATCTTCATTTTCAATTGCCGGTAAACAATTTATGTGGTTTTGTCTCGGGATTATTCCAATGTGGTTGACTTTCAAGATTCCGACGAAAGCTTGGAAGCGTTTAATCCCAACTCTATTATTTTTGGTTTTTGGACTTGAAATTGCAGTATTTGTACCTGGAATTGGAATTGAAATTAATGGAAATCGAAATTGGATAAACCTTGGATTATTTACAATTCAACCAAGTGAAATTGCGAAGTTTGCGATCACCATTTGGGCGGCTCAAATATTGGCCAGACTTGAGAAAGGTGAAATCGATCAAAAGCGTGCTGTTTATTCTTTGATCCTAGGCTTTGGCTTGATAACTGCACCAATACTAATCGGTGGAGATTTAGGAACAACTTTAATCCTGGCGGCAATATTCATGGCGTTGCTATTTTTATCTGGAATGAAATTGCATCATCTCCTAGGTACAGCTTTTGTTGGAGCAGTATTTTTATTTGCAGCATTAATGACAAAACAATCTAGATTGGCAAGGCTTAGTTCATTTCTAGATCCTTTTGCAGCTAGTAATTATCATGGCTCAGGCTGGCAACCAGCACACAGCATCATGGCTCTAGCATCTGGTGGAATTTTTGGCGTTGGCCTAGGCGGAAGTCGCCAAAAATGGGGAAATCTTGGTCCAGAAGCGCATACTGATTTTATTTTTGCAGTCATAGGTGAAGAGATGGGTTTATTTGGAACAATCTTAGTTTTGTTAGCATTTCTTGCATTTATTTGGGCTGGAATAAATATTGCAATCAAGTCCAAGGATCCATTTAGTAGATATGCAGTTGCAGGAATAGTTGCATGGATCAGTGTTCAAGCATCCATAAATATTGCATCGGTTATTGGCTTATTTCCGGTTGTTGGTGTTCCTCTGCCGTTTATCTCATACGGAGGATCAGCTTTAATTAGTTCGATGATGGCTTTAGGTTTCTTGGCTGGGGCCGCAAGACGTGAGCCAGGAGCAAAAGCGATTTTAGATAAAAGACCACCTTTGTTTACCTTCAACCGAGGGAACAAATGAAAATAGTAATTGCAGGAGGCGGAACGGCAGGTCATGTTTTACCGGCTTTGGCAGTTGCAAATGAATTTAAGAGAAGATTTAGAGATGCTGAAATAATTTTTATCGGCTCAAAAGGTGGCGCTGATGAAAAACTTGTTCCAACTGAAAATTATGAACTCAGATATATTCCTAAGGCAGATTTTCCACGTGCATTAAAGATAGCTTCATTGCTTTTTATTCCACGTTTTTGCGCAGCGGTAGTCAAATCTCTTTATTTGCTAAAAAATGCAACTCTAGCCATAGGTTTTGGAGGTTATGTCGCAACTCCGGTTTATGTTTCTGCGAAAATTCTTGGTATCCCAATAGCACTTCATGAAGCAAACTCTTTGCCCGGCCTTGCTAATCGGCTAGGACATAAATGGGCCAAAGTTGTTGCAGTCTTCAACCCTATAAGCAATTGGAAGGATCAACAGATAGTTGGTTTTCCAATGCGAAAAAGTATTACCGACGCGGCCAAATTAACTGGAGAAGCACTTGTTTCGGCTAAAGCCGCAGCACGCAAAGAATTTGGCTTCACACCTGAAAGTAAAGTTTTATTGGTTATAGGCGGTTCTCTGGGGTCACAGAAAATTAATGATGCAATAGCTGCAATTAGGGCTGAATTAAATGAAGAAAAAATCTCTATTTTACATTTGGTTGGAATCGGGAATAAAGCAGAAAGCGAAAATCCGGGATATAAGCAAATACCTTATTTAGAGAAAATGGAGCTAGCATATTTAGCGGCTGACATCATTGTTGCTAGGGCTGGGGCAGGAACATGTGCAGAGATTGAGGCCATGGGAATACCGACCATTTTTATTCCCTTATCAATTGGTAATGGCGAGCAGATAGCCAATGCTGAAAGATATGTCACCCATGGAAGCGCAAAAATTTTACTAAATATAAATTTGACCCCACAAGATTTATTGTCAAATATTTTAGAAGTCAATAAATCATTTACTGAAATATCTAGATTAGCTATTGCTAATAAGAGTAGTAAATTGTCAGCTGCTTCTGATTTTGTTGATCTAATTGATAATGAGATTTTTCGCTCTCGAAAAGAGGGATTTTGATGCTAAATGAACCCGTACATTTTATTGGTATTGGTGGTGCTGGGATGAGCGCTATTGCAAGAATACTTTTGGACAGAGGCATTCAAGTTTCAGGGTCTGACGCAAAAGATTCAATTGTTATTGCGAGCTTGCGTGCACTTGGCGCTAAAGTTGAAATTGGTCATAATTCAAATAATATTACATTAGCAAAAACAGTAGTTGTGTCTGCAGCCATTAAGGAAAGTAATCCAGAGCTCAAGGCAGCTTTGCAATCTGGAATTCCAGTCCTATCTAGAGCTCAATCATTAAGCGAACTAATGAAAGGCTATAGGTCGGTAGCAGTTGCTGGCACCCATGGCAAAACTACAACTACTTCAATGTTAGCCGTGGCAATACAAGAGTGCGGAGTCGATCCATCATTTGCAATTGGTGGTACTCCAAATGACTCTAACGCCAATTCACATCATGGTAGTGGCGATATCTTCGTCGCAGAGGCTGATGAATCAGACAGCTCATTTTTAGTCTACAACCCTCACGGTGCCATTATTACAAATATGGAAATAGACCACGTAGATCATTTCTCTTCGAAAGAACATTTACGCGAAACCTTTTTAAATTTTATTAAATCCATACAAAATTTTTTAGTTATTTGCATAGATGATGACGGGGGAATTGAATTAGCGAAATCAGCTAAAGAGTTATCTTTAAATCTAATAACTTATGGTGAATCAGATACTGCACAAGTTAAAATTTCTCATATTTCAACATCCGCTACAGGTTCTTTTTTTAGAATTACCTGGCAAGGAGTTGTTCTTGGCGAAGTAAGTTTGAATATTCCAGGTAGGCATAATGTTCTCAATGCAACAGCAGCACTAGCTGCCGGCTTGGCCTTGGAATTGAATCCAAACCAATTAATATTAGGACTTTCAAAATTTCATGGAGTTCGTCGCAGATTTGAACTAAAAGGGAACGTTACGAATGTGAGGGTTTACGACGATTATGCTCACCATCCAACAGAGGTCAGCGCAACCATTGCAACAGCTAGGGAAGTTGTCGAAGAGGGCAAAATCATCGTAATTTTCCAACCACACCGATACTCACGAACCCTGGCATTTGCTGACGGATTTGCAACTTCGTTGGCAGCTGCCGACCAGGTGATTTTGCTAGATATATATGGTGCAGGTGAGGAATCGATTCCAGGAGCTAGTAGCTCAGTAATCGCAGAGAAGATCCGGAAATTGGGAACCAAGGTTGATTTTGAGCCATCAATTCTCTCAGCTATCGAAATGGCTGTAGCTGCTGCAAAGCCCAAGGATTTGATCATAACTATGGGAGCCGGAGATGTGACCTCGCTTGGAAAGCAAATAGTTGCGAGATTAGATGAAGCAGCAACTTCAGATGAATCGTAAAAAAGTATATTTCACTTCCACTGTACTTTTGGTAGCGCTTTTTGCTTACCTATTGGGGTGGTCAGGGCTAATGAAAATAAATCAAATAAAAGTTTCAGGTATAACAAAATCTCAAAAAGTTTATAACTTTTCTAATTTTTCTAACTTTTCGGCAAAAGAAGTTATTAAATTAAGTGGAATAAAAATGGGGCAACCAATTGCACGCGTTAATTCATCTGCTGTAAAAAGAAAACTACTCACACTTCCACAAATATTAGATGTGAAAGTTAATCGTCAGTTGCCAAGCACTGTGGTTATTGACCTGACAATGCGAAACATCGAGATCGCCGTGACTGCTCCTGGCGGTGGCTACTTCGTAGGGGATTCTTCTGGAGTTACTTTCGCAAAAGTTAGTCGAGTGCCAAGAGGGATTCCAATAATTAAAACATCGACTTCAAAGGCTCTACTAAGTCAAACTTTGCTGGTCTTCCATAGCCTTCCTACGAAAATCCAAAATCGCGTGATCTCCATCGAAGCCAATACCCGAGACTCAATTACTTTCAATTTAACCCAGGGGATAAGAATAATTTGGGGTGGATCACAAGAGCAAGAATTGAAAATGGAGGTCTTGAGTGCCCTTTTGGCAGACCCTAAGAATAAAAGAGTGAAGAATTTTGATATCTCATCACCTTTAGCTCCAACTGTTAAATAATTACTTTTTGAAAAAATACGCGACACAGAAAAAAAGATTTGCTAGGTGTTTGGAGACAGAGCAATTCACCCCTACCTTCAGCCAGGTTTTGCGAACTCACTCACTCTCAACTAGAGATTGAGGTTTCGTTAGGGAGGGCGTTCAGTGGCTACACCACAAAATTATTTAGCGGTCATCAAAGTTGTTGGAATTGGTGGCGGTGGAGTGAATGCAGTTAATCGCATGATTGATGTTGGATTAAAAGGTGTTGAGTTTATTGCGATTAATACTGATGCCCAAGCCTTATTGATGAGTGATGCTGATGTTAAATTAGACATCGGACGTGTAGTAACACGTGGACTTGGTGCAGGTGCATCACCTGATATTGGAAGACAAGCTGCGCAAGATCATGTTGATGAAATCACAGAAGTATTACGTGGTGCAGATATGGTTTTTGTAACTGCAGGTGAAGGTGGCGGAACTGGAACTGGCGGTGCGCCGATCATCGCAAAAATTGCTAGGGAATTAGGAGCACTAACTGTTGGTGTTGTTACTCGACCATTTACTTTTGAAGGCAAGCGCCGTGCTTCTCAAGCAGATGAAGGAATTGCGGAGTTGCGTGCGGAAGTTGATACATTAATTGTTATTCCAAATGATCGACTTCTGTCGATTTCTGATCGCAACATAACTGCTCTTGAAGCATTTAAGAGTGCCGATCAAGTTCTTCTTGCCGGAGTTCAAGGAATCACAGATTTGATCACTACTCCTGGCTTGATAAATTTAGATTTTGCAGATGTGCGCAGCGTTATGAAGGATGCTGGATCAGCATTAATGGGTATTGGATCTGCTCGAGGCGAGGCACGTGCAACTCGTGCTGCCGAGATGGCCATAGCAAGCCCACTACTTGAAGCTTCAATAGACGGTGCTCATGGAGTACTTCTATCTATTGCCGGTGGTTCTGACTTAGGTTTGTTTGAAATCAGTGAAGCTGCAGAATTAGTAGCAGCCTCCGCGCATCCAGATGCAAATATTATTTACGGAACCGTAATAGATGATGCATTAGGAGATGAAGTGCGCGTAACTGTGATCGCTGCTGGCTTTGAAGGGGGAGAACCTACAAAAATAATCTCGCCTCCTCCAAGTGTTTCTACAGCACCTCCTGTAGCGGTATCCTCAAGTAATGAAAAGAGTGATCCAATTGATGTCGCCGCCTCCCTCAACACCGCTCCACCTCGTGAGCGCAAACGGATTGTCTTTGAAGAAGACGGATCAGTCGAAGAGTTGGATATCCCAGATTTCCTTAAGTAAATGAAGTTTTACTACACCGATAGAAATGGTGGCGCTAGTGCGGCTCCATTTGCGACCTTTAACTTGTCACCAAATGTTGGGGACGATCCTGTTGCTGTCGCAAAAAATCGTGAAGCGTTGGCTGTAAAAGTGGAAGTTGCTCCTGCAAAACTATTTTTCATGGACCAAGTTCATGGAACCGAAATTGCACTAATTGATAAAGATAGTGATCCTTCGGTTTCACCAACAGCAGATGCATTGATAACTAGGGAATTAAATTACGGTTTAGCTGTGATGTTTGCTGATTGTGCCCCACTGTTGCTTTCCAGTAAGCAAGTTTCAGCAGCCGTACATGTTGGTCGCAAAGGATTATTGGCAGATATTGTGGACAAAGTAGTTACTCAAATGCGCGACATGGGAGCGATTGGAATCAGTGCTCAAATCGGCCCGACTATTTGTGGAAAATGTTATGAAGTTTCCGAGGAGATGCGTGATGAGGCCGAGGATTTTATGCCCATAGCCGCTAGCCAGACTAGAAGATCAGCTCCAAGTATTGATATTCCCAAAGCGATTATCTCTATTTTGTCGACTGCCCAAATTCCAGGAAAATGGAACGGCGTTTGCACTCACGAAGATCAGTCTTTTTTCTCATATCGTCGAGATAAGCTCACCGGCCGCCAAGCCGGAGTAGTGGTGCACGGAAGACGTTAATGTCTAGTAGTGCGAGACGTGATGAGATTGCTAAAAATTTAGCTGCTGTAGAAAGCCAGATTCGCCTTGCAGTAGAAAATAGTAATCGAGAAAGATCTGAAGTAACTTTAATCGCTGTTACAAAAAATTTTCCAGCAAGTGATCTTGTTCATCTTTATGATTTAGGAATTCGAAATTTCGGTGAAAATCGAGATCAAGAAGCTAAGTCTAAATTTGAAGAGTTCAATAATTACATTGAGGATAAAGAGCAAGAGGTCAAGTGGCATTTCCAAGGACAGTTACAACGCAATAAGTTGCGTTCAATTGCTACTTGGGCAAATTTTATTCATTCACTTGATCAAGATAGATATTTACCTTCGTTACAGCAATTATCTATTGATTTAGAAAAGCCAATTTCGCTGCTCTTGCAACTTTCATTAGATCTTCCGATTCGACCAGACCGCGGGGGAGTGGCTCCGGAAGAGTTGATTGAACTAGGGGAAAAAGTTAAGGATTATCCGGGGTTGAAACTTCAAGGATTGATGGCAGTAGCACCTTTGGATGTAGCGCCTGACTTGGCTTTTGGTGCTCTTAAAACCATCAGCGCTACTTTTCTAAGGGCTTTTCCGGATGCTAATTGGATCTCTGCCGGGATGAGCGGTGATTTCGCGGCAGCTATTGCAGCAGGTGCGACACATATAAGAGTTGGCAGTTCAATCCTCGGTTCGCGCACTTAGTGCCGGTATCGTTATAGGCATGTCGAGTCCCCTACGCAAAATGGCCCTGTACCTTGGACTTGTTGATGATGGAAGTGAAGGCGAAGAAAACTTCACCCCTTCAGTTGCTAAAGCTGTACCAGCACCTCGTCAACGTCCGGTAATGCCAAGCTTGTCAAACATGTCAAATATTGTTTCTAGTTCACGTAGATCTGTTGAGTTAGTACATTCTGCACCTCAGACAACTCATGCAACTCATTCTCCTGCACTCGCATTAGATCTAGATGCGCCAGTAGAAAAAATTGTAACTTTGCACCCACGTAGTTATAACGATGCTCGCACAATTGGTGAGCACTACCGCGATTACACCCCTGTCATTATGAACTTAACCGACATGGATGATGCAGATGCAAAGCGGTTGGTTGATTTTGCAGCGGGATTAGTTTTCGGTCATCGTGGGGTAATTGAAAAAGTAACAAAAAGCGTTTTCCTTTTGTCTCCACCAAATGTAAAAGTTTCACCTGAAGAGAAAGTAGCTGCCGCAGAGGCGAGCTTCTTTAATCAAAGCTAATGGCAGCGTTTGGCTTAGTTTTATATTCAATTCTGCAATTATTCATAATCGCATTAATCGCGCGGTTGGTCTTGGATTATGTTCAGATGTTTGCCAGAAACTGGCGCCCTAAAGGAATTGCATTAGTACTTGCCGAATTCATATTTACGGTTACGGAAAAACCACTCGTATTTGTGCGCAAATTTATTCCACCTCTACGTGTGGGATCAATTAATATTGACTTAGCGTTTGTGTTGCTATTTTTTGGTGTTCAACTCTTAATGCGATTTGTCGTTCTGCTATAGCCGCAATAGTTTCAGCCCAAGTTCAAGCTCTCCATCAGCAAATTTTAAGGATGAATCCTTTTCAACTTCCAAGGAAAGAACTTCTTCGGAAATAAGTTTTAACCCTGCTTCTAGGGCATCACTCACTTCAGTCGAACCATTCCAAATCAATTTAATCCGGTCCGAGACGTCAAAGCCGGCATTTTTACGTTCCTCTTGAATAGCTCTAATGATTTCGCGAATCACGCCTTCGCGCGCCAACTCAGGTGTAATTGTTAAATCAAGAGCAACGCTTTCACCATCATGAGAGGCAACCGCCCATCCGCTGCGTGGAGTTTCAGTAATGATTAGATCCTCTTCATTTACTTCGAAATTTGAATTATTTCCGCCAATAATTTCTGCTTGACCACTTCGCACTTTGCCAACAACGTCAGCGGCGTTAAGTTTCGATAAAGCTGTTGCAATCTCTTGCACATTCGCACCATATTTAGTGCCGAGTGTTCGGAAATTTGCTTTAATCGAGTAATCAACAAGTTCGCCGTCTGCACTTGAGAGATCTTCAATTCGATGGACATTTAATTCATCGGCAATCTCACTTTGTAGTTCGTGACTTAATCTGGCAAAGCCGGAGATGAGAGCACGTCCTAGAGGTTGACGAATTTTTACTCCAGACTCAGCACGTGCGGCTCTACCCAGCTCAACTAATCTGCGAGTTGCAGCAACGGCATCTCCAAGTGCAAGATCAACTGCATCTGCATTAAAAATCGGCCAATCAGCTAAGTGAACGGACTCAACTGCATCTGGCTGCACGACCTTAATAACATCTTGCCAAACTTTTTCAGTGATGAATGGGACCATTGGGGCCATAATTAAAGTTAGAGATTTAATGCAATGGTGCAAAGTTTCCAATGCCTGAGCATCGCCATCCCAAAATCTGCGGCGAGAGCGTCTGACATACCAATTTGATAACTCATCAATAAATGTTGCCAAAGCGCGACCTGCGCTCTGTGAATCAAAATCAGTGAAGGAACGATCGCACTCCTCGATTGTGCGATTGAGTTGTGAAATTATCCATCGATCAAGGGTATTTTCAGAATTCAACAATCCTGTTGGTTTGAAGTCAGCGGCTTTTCCGTAAAGAGTTAGGAAAGAAACGGTATTCCAGTAAGTTAATAAAGTTTTACGGACTACGTCGGAAATTGCATCATGACCGACGCGTCGAGATGCCCAAGGTGAGCCAGCGGCCAACATGTACCAACGCACTGCGTCAGCCCCATGTTTATCCATCAAAGGCATTGGCTCTAAAACGTTTCCAAGATGCTTGCTCATCTTGCGTCCATCTTTATCCAAAATATGTCCAAGACAGAGCACGGTTTTGTATGAGGATTTATCAAAAACTAATGTTCCTATGGTCATCATTGTGTAGAACCAACCTCGAGTCTGGTCGATTGCTTCACAGATGAAATCAGCGGGATAAGTTTTTTCAAACTCCTCTATAGAGCCAGCTTTGTGCGGATAGCCTAATTGAGCAAAAGGCATTGCTCCTGAGTCGTACCAACAGTCGATGACCTCAGGCACGCGTTTCATCTGTCCACCGCACTGCTTGCAATCAAAATAAATATCATCAACAAAAGGACGGTGTGGGTCTAATTCATCTAAATCATTACCAGTTCGCGCACTTAATTCTTTTCGAGAACCAATACATTCAAGGTGGCCTTCTTCGCATCTCCAGATTGGTAATGGAGTGCCCCAATAACGGTTTCGAGATAAAGCCCAGTCGATATTGTTTTCTAGCCAATCGCCATATCTTCCACTTTTGATGGTTTCAGGATGCCAATCAGTATTTGCGTTTTCACGCATCAATGCATCTTTGATTGCGGTAGTTCGGATGTACCAAGATGGTTGTGCGTAGTACATCAATGGAGTGTGGCAGCGCCAGCAATGTGGGTATGAGTGTTGATATTGAAGTTGCTTGTAGAGAACTCCAAGTTTTTTCAACTCTTTGACCAATACTTTGTCACTATCTTTGAAAAACATTCCGCCAACAATTGGAATATCGCTTAGGAATTTTCCATCTCCGGCAATTGGATTTACGACCGGCAAATTATATTTCCGGCAAACTATCAAGTCGTCGGCACCAAATGCGGGGGATTGATGGACTAAGCCAGTTCCATCTTCGGTTGTTACATAATCGGCCAGAACTACAAAATGAGCGTCTGGAATCTCAACAAAGTCGAAAGGTCTCTGGTATTTCGTATGTTCTAAATCTTTTCCGGTTATCTCTTCAATAACTTGAAAATTCTCACCAAGAATTTTAGCTAATGGCTCAGCCACCACATAAATTTCATTTTCTTCAGTTTTTGCAACTAGGTATTTAACTTCTGGATGGACTGCGATTGCGGTATTTGAAACCAAGGTCCACGGTGTTGTAGTCCAGACAAGTAATTTGGCATCAATCTCTGCTAAGTGACCGGAAGTAATCGGGAAAGCAACAAATACAGAAGGGTCTGTGATGTTTTCATAACCTTGTGCAAGTTCATGGTCGGATAATCCGGTGCCACACCTTGGGCAATACGGAGCTACGCGATGGTCCTGTACTAAAAGTCCTTTTTTCCAAATCTCGCTGATTGACCACCAAACACTGTCTATATATTCGGGTGACATGGTCCAATAAGCTTTTTCAAAATCAACCCAAAAGCCCATGCGTTCTGTCATTTCAACAAAAGATCCAACGTGACGTTGCACCGATGTGCGACATTTATCATTGAATTCGGCAACACCAAATTTTTCGATATCTGATTTCCCGGTAAAACCTAATTCTTTTTCAACGGCGAGCTCGACTGGCAATCCATGACAATCCCAACCAGCAAAGCGCGGAACAAATGCACCTTTCATGGTGTGAAAACGAGGGAAGAGATCTTTAAATACGCGGGCTTCGATGTGATGGGTTCCAGGTAAACCATTTGCAGTTGGAGGACCTTCATAAAAAGTCCATTCCCGAGCGCCGGGGATATCGCGAGCGGCGGTGCTTTTGGCAAAAATTTTGCCGGTACGCCAAAAATCGAGGATTTGATGTTCCATTGATGGTAAATCGATCTGAGCAGACAGTGCTGTGTAACTCGTGCAATCAGATCCCTCTGAAGATCTACCTTTTTCCGCGTTCATCAAGCTCCTAGCTCCAAGATAGTTAAATCACGATCTATCTGGAGGGACGCTCACTTTCGCGATGCGCGGTACCACCCACCTTGTTCGCTAACCCACTCGCGCAGGTCAGAAAACCACTTAACTCAACCGGTTCTACCTCATCAGAAAGGATGCTGACCTGCTGCACCATTTACTGATAAATCTTCCGAACGTTCCCAGGGTGATGGCCCTAATCAACACGTTTGACGCTAGTGAGTGCCAGCATCGGGGGGAGTCTAGCGAGTCGAACCGCTGGTAATGGCTCAATAGCCCAGACAGGACTAGCCTGTGCCGCCATGGGCACAAATAAGCAGAGCAAACCAGCCAAATCAGCCAAATCAGCCAAAAAAGCTGTAAAAAAGGTCTCCGCCAAACCAGTGAAAAAGGCCCCAGCCAAACCAGTGAAAAAGGCTCCAGCCAAAAAAGCGGCGGCTAAACCAGTGAAAAAAGCTGTAAAAAAGGCCCCAATCAAACCAGTGAAAAAGGCCCCAGCGAAACCAACTAAGCCAGTGAAAAAAGCAGCGCCTGCACCAGCCAAAAAAGCGGCAGCAGTAAAAGCTCCTGGTAAACCATTTCCTAAAAAAGATAATCCGGTTCCTGCAGTAGTTGAGCCACCTAAGAATTTACCTAAAAATGCTGCAGCAACGGCCGCCGCTGATGGATTCCAAAGAAGATTGACGCTTCCACCTCCTGCAAAAATTGAGAAGCGAACAACTAAAGCCGGGACGTTGAAACCTTTGCGCGATATTCCTACCCCGCTTGTTGCGGCAGCAACTGAAGCACCTTGGAGTAATTCCGAATTGAAAGAGATGAAAGTTGAATTATCAAAAGAATTAGTCCGCTTGCGTGCCGAACTCGTACTTGCTGAAGCACAAGCAGAAGATTTACTACAAGATTCCGGAGATGGTGCTGGGGATGACCAAGCAGATGCAGGTGCAAAAACTTTTGAACGTGAACATGAAATATCACTTGTATACAACGCAAGAGATATGGTCATGCAAACAGAACACGCACTTGATCGAATAACTGCTGGGTCATATGGCAAGTGTGAAGATTGTGGAAATGCAATTGGCAAAGCGCGATTGCAAGTATTCCCTCGTGCCACCCTTTGCATGATCTGTAAGCAAAAAGAGGAAAGACGTTAATCAACACTAAGATAAAAATCGTTGGTGGAACTGCCCTATTTATTTTTATCTTAGATTTGTTAACTAAGTTTTGGGCAACTCACTCCCTTGAAGGAAAAAACTCTCGCTCGATTCTAGGAAATTTCTTACGACTTGAATTTGCCCGAAATCCTGGAGCGGCATTTAGTTCATTTACTGGCCTGACAATATTTTTAACGTTGCTAGCAATAGGAGCGTTGGTCGCAATTATTTGGTACGTGCCAAAAATTTCCCATCCACTCTGGGCACTTGGTTTTGGCTCACTAACAGGTGGGATTTGTGGAAATTTGGCAGATCGTTTATTTAGAGCCCCGGGATTTATGCAAGGAGAAGTTGTTGATTGGATCAGATTGCCCAATTGGCCGTTATTCAATGTTGCAGATTCATTTATAGTGACCTCAGTAGCTTTCATGATTTTCCTGTCATGGCGCGATATTCCAATTCGAACGGTCGTAGTTGAAGATGAGTGAAACTGAAGTAAGAAGCGTCACTGCGCCTGAAGGTGTTGATGGTGAACGTTTAGATAGTGCCCTTGCGCGAATGTTGGGATTTTCACGGACGGCAGTTGCAGAAATGGCTGAAAACGGAGCCATAAGTGTCAATGGTCGAGAAGTAAATAAATCTCATCGTGTAAGTGCTGGAGATTTAATTGAAGTAGTCATCAGCACTGTCGTTCGCGTACCTCTCGAAATAGTTGCCACCGATGTTCCTGACCTTGAAATTATTTACGAAGATAGCGATCTGCTTATTATCGACAAGCCAATTGGCGTTGCCGCACACCCAAGTGTGGGATGGACAGGCCCAACAATTGTCGGAGTATTAGCCAGTAGAGGAGTAGCGCTTTCAACTTCAGGACCAGCTGAAAGACAAGGAATAGTTCATAGATTAGATGTTGGTACTACAGGCTTAATGGTTGTCGCAAAATCTGAGAACGCTTATTCAAGTCTTAAAGAACAATTTCGTGCCCGCGAAGTTTCAAAAATTTATCACGCAGTTGTGCAAGGTCATCCCGATCCAACGCGAGGCACAATTGATGCACCTATAAATCGACACCCTCGTGAAGAGTTTAAATTTGCAGTTGTGGCAGATGGAAAACCCAGCATCACTCACTATGAAACTGTTGAAGGTTTCCCCGGGGCGACACTTGTTGAGATTGAATTAGAAACTGGTCGCACTCACCAAATTAGAGTCCACTTCGCAGCTTTGCGACATCCATTGGTCGGAGATCTCATGTACGGGGCGGATCCGACTCTGGCGAGCAGACTGGGATTAACCAGGCAGTGGCTGCACGCGGTTCGATTGAATTTCACTCACCCGGCAAGCGGGGAGTCAGTCACATTTACCTCTAAATATCCGGACGACTTGGAAGCCGCTCTTGGGCTTTTGCGGGTTGCCGGGACGCCAAAGCGATAATCTCAACCGTCGTGAGCACTCCAGCAAAGCAGTCTGAAAACTCTGAATTGGTAGACCCATCAAAACAATTTGTGCATTTACATGTGCATAGTGAGTACTCAATGCTTGATGGCGCTGCGCGTGTAAAAGAGTTAGTTAAAGAGGTAGCCGCTTCTGGGGCGCCTGCGATTGCCATCACTGACCATGGAAATTTGTTTGGCGCTTATGAATTTTACAAAGAAGCACAAAATGCCGGAGTAAAACCAATCATCGGCATAGAGGCTTACGTTGCACCGGGATCACGTCACGAACGCAAACGTGTTAAGTGGGCCGAAGGCGGCGAAGACGATGTATCTGGCGGTGGCGCTTATACCCATATGACAATTTTGGCTGAAAACAATGTTGGACTACATAATTTGTTCAGATTATCTTCATTGGCATCCCTTGAAGGCTATTACTACAAACCGCGAATGGATCGTGAATTACTTTCCCAATATTCAACAGGGTTGATAGCAACTACTGGTTGTCCTGGTGGTGAAATTCAAACGCGCTTAAGAATGGGTGCCTACGCTGAGGCGAAACGTGCGGCTGCTGACTATCAAGATATTTTTGGAAAAGAGAATTATTTCCTTGAATTGATGGATCATGGAATTTCAATCGAAAACCGGGTTCGTGAAGATTTAATAAAATTATCCAAAGATTTGAAATTACCATTACTGGCTACTAATGATCTGCACTACACCTATGAAAAAGATAGCGTTGCGCATGAAGCATTATTATGTGTTCAGTCAGGTTCGACATTGGCGGATCCCAAGAGATTTAAATTTGAAAACGGAGAGTTCTATCTAAAATCAGCAGCGCAGATGCGTGAATTGTTTAAAGAGATTCCTGAGTCTTGTGACAATACTTTACTAATCGCCGAGCGATGTGAAATAACTTTCCGCGAAGGTGAAAATCTCTTACCTCAGTTCCCAGTACCAAAAGGGGAAACTGAAGAATCTTGGTTAGCTAAAGAAGTGGCGCGCGGTTTATTAATTCGCTTTCCAGGTGGAGTGCCAGAAGAACATAGAGCTAGAGCTGAGTTTGAAGTTTCGGTCATGTGCCAAATGGGATTCCCGGGCTACTTTTTAGTTGTCGCAGATTTAGTCCGACATGCACATGAACGGGGAATTCGCGTCGGTCCGGGCCGCGGTTCGGCAGCCGGCTCTGTGGTGGCTTACGCGCTTGAGATAACTGGTCTTGATCCAATTAAACATGGCTTACTTTTTGAGCGTTTCTTAAATCCAGAGCGTATTTCAATGCCAGATATTGATTTAGATTTTGATGAGCGCCACCGTAGCGAAATGATTAGGTACGCAACCGAAAAGTACGGAGAAGAACGAGTTGCTCAAATTATTACTTACGGAACTATTAAGGCTAAACAATCTATTAAAGATGCAACGAGAGTTTTAGGGTATCCGTACGCAATCGGAGAACGCGTAACTAAAGCACTTCCTCCGGCGGTCATGGGCAAAGAGATTTCTCTTGCTGGAGTTTTCAATCCAGATGATGATAGGTATGTAGAAGCTGGCGAAGTACGTGCTTTGTATGATGCAGATCCAGACATAAAACGCGTGATAGATACCGCAAAGGGGCTTGAAGGCTTAAAGCGGCAGTGGGGAGTTCACGCAGCCGGAGTAATTTTAAGTAAAGAGCCACTACTTGATGTAATTCCAATTCAAAGACGTGAAGCTGACGGATCCATTATCACTCAATTTGATATGGGAGCCTGCGAAGCACTTGGTTTACTCAAAATGGATTTCCTTGGATTAAGAAACTTAACGGTTTTGGATGATTGCCTGCGAAATATTAAGTTGAACAGGGATGAAGTTTTCAAATTAGAAGAATTACCTTTGGATAATAAGAAAACTTTTGAACTTCTAGCTCGTGGTGAGACTCTTGGAGTATTCCAACTCGATGGTGGACCAATGAGATCTTTACTTCGCTCACTTGCGCCAGATTCGTTTGAAGATATCTCGGCTGTTATCGCGTTATATCGACCTGGACCAATGGGTGCTAACGCTCACAATGATTATGCAGATCGAAAAAATAAAAGAAAACCAGTATTGCCAATTCACCGTGAGCTTGCCGAACCGCTACAGGAAATTCTGGGGGATACTTACGGGTTAATCGTTTACCAAGAACAGGTTATGGCGATCGCGCAAAAATTAGCTGGATTCTCACTCGGTGGCGCAGATCTTCTGCGCAGAGCTATGGGAAAGAAAAAGAAAGAGATTCTTGATAAGGAGTACATCCCATTTCAAGCTGGAATGCGTGAACGTGGTTACTCAGATCAATCAATTGAAATGCTTTGGGAGATTTTGGTTCCATTCTCTGACTATGCATTTAACCGTGCACATAGCGCTGGATATGGAATGGTTTCTTATTGGACTGGATATCTGAAAGCTAATTATCCTGCAGAGTACATGGCGGCTCTCCTGACAAGTGTTGGAGACGACAAAGACAAGAGCGCCCTTTACTTAAATGAATCACGACGCATGGGAATCAAAGTATTAGCTCCAGATGTAAATGAATCTGATGCTGACTACACACCTCGTGGAGTAGATATCCGATTTGGATTAGCAGCAGTTAGAAATGTGGGCGAAGGAGTGGTTGCATCTATTGCGGCTACACGCATTAAAAAAGGCAAGTTCACTTCCTTTGATGATTTCTTAGCTAAAGTGGATGGAAATGTTTGCAATAAAAAAACTATCGAATCTCTAATTAAGGCCGGAGCATTTGACTCTCTTGGCCATACTCGTCGTGGCTTAATGGCAATCTACTTAGAAGCGCTGGATAGCGTCATTGAAGCAAAGCGCGCAGAAGCTCTTGGTCAGTACGACTTATTTGGCTCAACCACAGGTGATGAAGTTACTGGATTGGAATTGAAGTATCCGATTGAAGAGTGGGATAAATCAACTCTTCTTGCACATGAGCGAGAGATGCTCGGACTTTATGTTTCTGACCATCCGTTGCTAGGAATTGAATCCACATTAGCGGCACTAGTCGATCGTCCTATCAGTGAAATTTCAGGTGATGAAGTTGGTCATGACGACATCGTGACAATCGGTGGATTGGTAACTGCAATTCAACGAAAAGTTACTAAAGCTGGAGCATCTTGGGCAATCGTTACCATCGAGGATTTAGCTGGTGCTATTGATGTGATGTTTTTTTCAAGCACTTATTCTCAACATGCAACTGCACTTTCGGAAGATGTCGTTGTCGTTGTTCGGGGCAGGGTGGATCGGCGTGAAGACACACCTCGAATCATGGCCCTGGATTTGTCCCTTCCAGATTTATCGCAAGAACGTCGAGGTCCGCTGATTGTTTCGCTCCCATTCGCAAGATGCACTCCGCCAATTATCGATCGCATGAAAGAAGTTTTACGTTCTCATCCGGGGGCGACTGAAGTCCATCTCAGGCTAGATAGCCCAACGAGTAGTACTGTCATGAAGATCGATGACGGCTTACGGGTGAGCGTTTCTCCGAGTTTGAGTGCTGATTTAAAAGCACTATTAGGCCCTGCTTGTCTGGTGTAGTAATTCTTTAATTGTTCCGGCCTCCAAGGGAATTGGTTCGGTAGAGTACTCAGGTGAGCACACCGGCAGATCGATTGATCCGCAGAATTGATCTGACTGAGAACCAAGATTTCAGTAGAGCCAATCTCCGCAATCTGCTGCCCCGAGCCGAGATGGATATCGAGGCCGCTCTTGTGACTGTTAAGCCGCTCCTAGAGAGAATTAAAAAAGATGGTGAAAAGGCAGTAATCGCGGTTACCGCTGAAATTGATGGCGTAGAAATTCCACAATTACGGGTTCCGGCAAAGGTCATTCAGAAGGCGCTAGATGAATTAGATCCCAAAATCAAGGATGCTTTAATTGAAGCTATCAAGCGAATTGAAAAAGTGCATACAGATCAAAAGCGTTCAGAAAAACAAACGGATGTAGTTGCTGGCGGCTATGTGCTTGAACGTTGGATTCCAGTAGACCGAGTTGGACTTTATGTTCCCGGTGGGAAAGCTGTATATCCAAGTAGTGTGATGATGAATGTAATTCCAGCCAAAATCGCAGGAGTGAAATCATTTGCAGTTGCATCACCTCCTCAAAAAGATTTTGGCGGATTTCCACACCCAACAATTTTGGCAACGTGTGCCCTTCTTGGTGTCGATGAGATTTATTCCGTTGGTGGAGCACAAGCAATTGGAATGTTTGCATATGGTGCCGGTTGTGAAGCGGTAGATATTGTCACTGGTCCTGGAAACATTTATGTCGCAGCTGCAAAAAGAGCTTTGCGTGGAGTAATCGGCATAGATTCCGAAGCTGGACCAACTGAAATTATGGTTCTTGCAGATGAATCAGCAAAAGCAGTAAACGTCGCCGCAGATTTAATTAGTCAAGCTGAACACGACACGATTGCTGCAGCAGTTTTGGTAACCACTAGCGTAAAACTCGCCGATGATGTTGAAATCGCACTCGAGTCACGAGTTAAGAAAACTAAACATAGTGCACGAATAAGTACCGCACTTAATGGAATTCAATCAGCAATTGTGATTGTTAAAAACCTTGAAGATGGATTAGCAGTAGTAAATGCATATGGAGCTGAACACCTAGAAATCCAAACTAATGATGCAGTAAATGTTGCTAAATCAATACGCAATGCTGGCGCAGTATTTATTGGACCTTACACTCCGGTTTCGTTAGGTGATTACTCGGCTGGCTCAAACCATGTATTACCTACTGGGGGATGTGCTTGTCACTCAAGTGGGTTATCTGTTCAAACATTTTTGCGAGGCATCCACTTTGTCGAGTACAACGCGCAAGCATTTACCGAAATTGCTGAGAATGTAATCACTTTGGCGAATTCAGAAGATCTTCCAGCGCATGGAGAAGCGATGAGTGCTCGATTTCTTGCTAAAGGTGATTCATGAGCAGTGAGAGCGGGGCAAATACTCATGTGTGGCCAGATTGGCTGCCTTTACGTAAAGATCTAAAAGGTCAGTCACCTTATGGCGCTCCACAGTTGCCACTTGAGGTTAAATTAAATACAAATGAAAATCCATTTTCTTTGTCACCCGATTTAGTGGCAAAACTAGCAGCGGCTATTGCGAGCTCTGCGGAAAATTTTAATCGGTACCCCGATAGAGACGCAATTGAACTTAGAACAGAGTTAGCAAATTATCTAAATTCAACAACAGGTGCGAAGCTAGAGGCGGATCAAATTTGGGCTGCAAATGGAAGTAATGAAATTATCCAAACTCTTTTCTTGGCATTCGCTGGAGCAGGTGTAAATTCTCTAGGGTTCACACCTTCATATTCAATGCATGAAAATATCTCAAGAAGCACTGGTACTAATTGGATCGTGGGTGCACGTTTAGGTGATTTCAATATTGATGTCCCATCTGCTCTGACTCAAATCTCAAAAGAAAAACCTAAATTGGTATTTATCACCACACCAAATAATCCAACTGGAACTAGTACCGAAATTTCTGATATCCGCAAGATTGTTGAAGCAACGGCTCAAGTTGGTGGATTGGCGATAATCGATGAAGCGTACGCAGAATTTTCGGACCAACCGTCTACGATAGAACTTCTACGAGATTATTTGAATTTAGTAGTAATCCGCACAATGAGTAAAGCATTTTCATTTGCAGGAGTCAGAGTTGGATATTTGGCTGCAGCCAAAGAAGTGATTGAAGCACTTCAATTAGTGCGCTTGCCATATCACTTGAGTACTCCAACACAACTACTTGCCAAAGTGGCACTTGAATTTCAAGGGGAATTGCTAGCCGAGGTTGAGCAACTTAAAATTGAGCGAAATAAGGTGGTTGGAGAATTACAGGCCCTTGGCTTAAATGTGGTTCCAAGTTCGGCAAATTTCTTGCTTTTTTCAGTCGAAAACGAGAAGAAAGTTTGGCAAGAGTTGGTAGATCTTGGTGTGTTAGTCCGGGATGTAGGAATAGTCGGCCACCTACGTGTGACTATCGGGACTCCAAAGGAAAATGACCGCTTCTTAGTAGCACTTCGTGAGATTCTTAGAACCTTGAAAGGGGAAAAATGAGCCGTAAAGCGATTGTAAAACGCGCCACTAAGGAGTCTTCAGTTCATGTTGAATTGGAGTTGGATGGAACTGGCGTGATTGAAATAGAAACCGGAGTTCCCTTTTTCGATCACATGCTTAATCAATTGGGTAAGCATGGCGGATTTGACCTGAAAGTAATTACTAAAGGCGATGTTGATGTTGATTCACATCACACCGTTGAAGATACTTCCTTGGCACTCGGCCAAGCTTTACGCGAAGCACTCGGCGACAAAGTTGGTATCAGGAGATTTGGTGATGCAACAGTGCCACTTGATGAAGTTTTAGTTACCGCAGCTGTTGACCTTTCTGGAAGACCGTACTTAGTGCATCGTCAACCTGAAATCGTTGAATTGATAGGCACTTACGACACCACTTTGACGCGTCATATCTGGGAATCCTTAATTGCGGAAGCGCACATTGCATTACACATTCGAGTCTTAGAAGGACGGAATGCTCATCACGTCATGGAAGCGCAATTTAAAGCTGTTGCTCGAGCACTACGTGATGCGGTCAGGCTTGATGGCGTGGCAGGAGTTCCATCAACTAAGGGCGTTCTTTGATAGCAATTCTGGATTATGGTTCTGGGAATATTAAATCTGCTCAGCGTGCATTTTCAAGACATGGCGATCAAGTTGAAGTGACTAATGATTTTCAAAAATGCATTAATGCTGACGGTTTAGTTATTCCTGGAGTCGGGGCTTTCGCATCTTGCATGCAAGGTCTAATCAAACATCGAGCGGATGCAATTATCGATGCTCGCATGACTAAGAATTTACAAACATTGGGTATTTGTGTAGGCGCACAAACTCTTTTTTCCTTTGGAAACGAGCACGGAGTTGTAACTCCAGGTTTAGGACAGTGGAATGGAACCGTCACCAAGTTGCAAGATCCAAAACTCCCACATATGGGTTGGAATTTGGTTGATGTCGCTCCAGAGAGCGATCTCTTTGCTGGCGTAGAAAAGGAAAGATTTTATTTCGTGCACTCATTTGCAGCTCAGGAGTGGGAAGAAGATCCGCATTCACCATTGAAAAAAGCAAAAATCAGTTGGAGTAATTACGGGGGAAAGTTTATTGCTGCAGTTGAAAATGGACCGCTTAGCGCTATGCAATTCCATCCTGAGAAATCTGGGGATGCTGGTGCAAAATTGATTGAGAATTGGATAGCAAAATGCGCTTAATACTTTTACCTGCGGTCGACGTTAAAGATGGCCAAGCGGTTCGTTTAGTTCAGGGAGCTCTTGAAAACGAAACCAAATACGGAAACCCGCTCGATGCTGCGCTGGACTTTCAAAATGCTGGCGCCGAATGGATTCACCTAGTGGACCTTGATGCAGCTTTTGGGATTGGTAGTAACGCCACGCTTCTTGCTGAAGTTGTCGGTGCCTTAGATGTAAAAGTAGAACTCTCTGGCGGAATTCGTGACGATGAATCCCTGGAACGAGCATTGGCGACAGGATGTGCACGGATAAACCTAGGAACAGCAGCGCTAGAAAATCCAGATTGGACTGCGCAAGTTATTGCAAAGCACGGTGAAAAGATTGCCGTAGGGCTTGATGTCCGTGGTCATACTCTTGCAGCACGGGGATGGACAACCGAAGGTGGAAATCTTTTTGAAACGATCGAAAGATTAGATCGTGATGGATGCGCACGTTATGTGTTGACCGATGTAGCTAAAGATGGAACTTTGATGGGCCCAAATATCACATTATTGAAAGAGGTTGCAGCAGCGACCAATCGTCCAATTATCGCAAGTGGCGGCGTTTCATCACTTGCCGACCTTGAGGCTCTTAAAGAATTAACAGGGATAGGTGTGGAAGGTGCAATTGTTGGTAAAGCTTTATACGCAGGTGCATTTACTTTAAGTGAAGCGTTAGCGAAAGTTAGCAAATAGTGAATCCTTCGATACGCATTATTCCTTGTTTAGATGTAACTGATGGAAGAGTTGTAAAAGGTATTAATTTTACTAATCTGCAAGATGCTGGAGATCCAGTTGAGATGGCCCGAGTTTATGACCTCGAAGGTGCAGATGAATTAACTTTTCTTGACATCAGTGCAAGTACAGGAAATCGGCAGACTACTTATGACATCGTCAGTAGCACCGCTGAACAAGTTTTTATTCCATTAACTGTAGGTGGCGGGGTGCGTACAGTTGCAGATGTTGATAAATTATTGCGAGCCGGTGCAGATAAAATTTCAGTAAATACTGCAGCAATTCAAAGACCTGAATTATTAAGTGAAATTAACCAACAGTTTGGAGCCCAGGTTCTTGTTTTGTCTGTCGATGCCAGACGTGGCACAACTTCAAGCAGTTTTGAACTTACAACTCACGGTGGGACGCAAGGCACTGGAATTGATGCAATTGAATGGGTGAAGCAAGCATGCGATTTAGGAGTCGGGGAAATTTTGCTTAATTCCATGGATGCGGACGGCACTCGGGCCGGATATGACTTAGAGATGATCCAGATTCTTCGACCACATGTTTCAACGCCACTTATTGCCAGCGGGGGTGCAGGAGCCCTGGAAGATTTTTCGCGAGCAATTGATGCCGGAGCTGATGCTCTTCTAGCTGCGAGTGTTTTTCATTTTGGGGTCTTTCGGATTTCGCATGTTAAGGATTTCTTGCGCTCTGCTGGGTATCTGATCCGATGAAGGGCAAATGCGCGAATAGCCACAAATGGGGGAGAATAGCCGGATGAACATCTCTGCCGATCTAGCGAACTTACTTGACCGTGAAAATGGTCTTGTGGCTGTTGTTGTTCAAGAAGATGAGAGCAATGAAGTTTTAATGTTGGCTTGGATGAACCGTCAGGCGCTAGAAAAAACTTTAGAAAGTCACAAAGCAACATATTGGAGCAGAAGTAGAAATGAATTGTGGGTCAAAGGCTCCACATCTGGAAATACTCAGGAAGTGGTTTCTGCATCCGTAGATTGTGATGGAGATGCCATATTGCTTCGCGTACATCAAAAAGGTGGGGCCTGTCATACCGGTTCTCATTCATGCTTCTCAAATGAGATTGAGATTTAAGAATGAAGTTAGAAGATTTTCGCGAATTAGCTAAAAAATATAACGTGATTCCAGTAACGCGGAAACTTTTAGCCGACGGCGAAACAGCTTTATCTTTGTATCGGAAGTTAGCACAAGAGCGTCCCGGAACTTTTTTACTTGAATCCGCTGAGAATGGAAAAATTTGGTCACGATATTCATTTATTGGAGTAAATAGTCAAGCAACGCTAACTGAAGAAGACGGTTTGGCTGTATGGAAAGGAACTAAACCAGCTGGCGCGCCAGAAGGTATAGACCCGCTTGAAGCATTGCGAATTACGACTTCTCACTTAAAGAGCGCTGAGATTTCTGGACTACCTCCACTTGCGAGTGGGTTAGTTGGTTACCTTGGTTATGACGCAGTGAGAAGGATGGAGAAGCTGCCCAACTTAGCCAAAGATGATCTTCACCTACCAGAAATGGCTTTTCAATTAATCTCAGATTTAGCAGTGTTCGATCACACTGACGGAACAGTTTTGCTTGTTGCAAATGCCATAAATTGGGATGGCAGCAGTGAACGAGTCGACGAAGCTTGGGAAAATGCAATTGAACGCATTGAGAAAATGCATAAAGATCTTTCGACTCCATTAGTGGGGCTAGTCGATACTGTCGGTGAAAAAAGTAAAGCAGATTTTGTTCGTGCCACTTCGTCTGAGGATTTCAGAAAGAATGTTGAATTAATTAAAGAAGAAATTAGATCTGGTGAGGCATTCCAAGTTGTACTTTCCCAACGTTTTTCCACTCCTTGTGATGCAAGTTCGATCGATGTTTATCGAATGTTGCGTTTGCACAATCCAAGTCCATACATGTACCTAATTAGATTTCATGACGGCGTAGATATTGTTGGTTCAAGTCCAGAAGCATTGATAAAAATCTCAGATCGCAAAGCTATGATCCATCCAATTGCTGGCACTAGACATAGAGGCGCTACCGCTGAAGAAGATATCGAGATCGGCGATGAGTTGATATCTGATCCTAAAGAACGTGCCGAACATTTAATGCTTGTCGATTTAGGTCGCAATGATTTAGGCCGCGTATGTAAGGCTGGTTCTGTAGAGGTAATCGAATTCATGAATGTCGAAAGATATTCACATGTCATGCATATAGTTTCAACAGTCACGGGCGAACTTAATGATGAGATATCAGTTGTCGACGCTCTTGCGGCTGTATTCCCAGCGGGCACTTTGTCAGGGGCGCCAAAACCTCGCGCTATGGAAATTATCGAAAAATTGGAACCCACCAGACGTGGACTCTATGGGGGATGTATCGGATACTTCGACTTCAGCGGGAATCTTGATACCGCGATAGCAATTCGTACAGCTCTTATCAGAGACGGAATTGCTTATGTGCAAGCCGGCGCCGGAATCGTTGCAGATTCCATTCCGGAAAGTGAAGATGCAGAGTGCTTGAACAAAGCCGCTGCGGTCCTGGGAGCAATCGCTTCAGCCAAGAATTTAGTGAAATAAATTGAAATTTCTTTCGTTGATGTTCAAAGGAATTTTTAGAGTCTTGCGGAAAAGTGGTTCAAAAAAGCTTCCGGCCAAATACGAGCGTTCGGTTCAAGATCCATGGCGCGCTTTGGACAAGGGAGTTGATCCAACCCTCTAGAATTAAGCCAAGCAAGCAAGAAGCCAGCAAGAAGCAAATAGGAGGAGCCAAATGGACAACAATCACGGCCACACCATCGCTGCCTGGGTGACAACAATTTTGGCTATCGTCGGCTCTACTGTTGCAAGCGTGGCTTTTGTCATCGCGAATGTAAACGTTGCGGTAATTGGAATTGTTGTAACTGTCATAGCCCCATTTGTAGGATTAGTTCTTCGTCAACTGGGATATGGCCAGAAAGCTAAACGGTAAAATTTTGAACGTACTAGACCAAATAATCGAAGGTGTACGAGAAGATTTAGCAGAACGTAAAAAGCAAGTTGAATTAAATGAGTTAATGACAAAAATCTCTGAAGTTAATCCGGCTATTGACGTACTTCCATCACTCAAAAGTTCCCAACTCTCAGTAATCGCTGAAGTAAAAAGATCATCGCCGAGTAAAGGCGCACTTGCACAAATTTCAGATCCTGCAGATCTAGCTCGCAGATATCAAGCAGGAGGAGCTGCTGCAGTTAGTGTCTTGACTGAAGGACGAAAATTTGGTGGCTCACTTGCAGATTTAAATACAGTCAGATCTGCCATTAATATTCCGATTTTGCGTAAAGATTTCATGGTCGATGATTATCAAATCTTTGAATCGAGAGCTCATGGTGCAGATATTGTTTTGCTAATCGTTGCAGCATTATCTGATCTTCAACTCAGCGAGTTTTATGCAATTGCTAAATCTCTTGGTATGCAAGTATTGGTTGAAACCCACACTCTTGAAGAAGTTGAACGGGCGCTACTGCTAGATCCAGAAATCATTGGAGTAAATGCTCGTGATTTAACTACTTTGAAAATAGACCTGGGTGCCTTTGATAAGTTAGCTAAGGCGATACCGGCCGGAAAAATCAAGGTAGCCGAATCAGGAATTAGCTCAGTTGCCGAAGTGATTTCTTATCGAAATAGCGGTGCCGAGGCGATATTGGTGGGGGAGGCGCTCGTGAAAGACGGAGACCCAGCACACATGATCCAGAATTTTATAAATCGCGCCGATACCCCAGATATCTCTAAGGTATAGCCATGAGCACTACAGCCGAAACCGCGAATTCAACCTATTTATCTAGCTTTCCGCTAGGTCACTTTGGAGAGTACGGCGGCCGTTTTGTGCCGGAAGCATTAGTGGCGGCTCTGGATGAGCTTGCCCAGATGCATATCCAAACCCAAGCTGATCCAACATTCATTGCTGAACTGGATGAGCTCCACCGCACTTACTCTGGAAGACCAAGCATCATCACAGAGGCCAAGCGATTTTCTGCTTACGCCGGTGGAGCAAGAATTATTTTAAAAAGAGAAGATTTAAACCACACTGGTTCACATAAAATAAATAATGTTTTAGGTCAGGCTCTTTTAACTAAAAGAATGGGAAAGAGTCGAGTCATTGCAGAAACAGGTGCAGGACAACATGGTGTTGCAACTGCAACTGCTGCGGCGCTCATGGGACTTGAATGTGTTGTATATATGGGCGAAGAAGACACCAAGCGTCAAGCTTTAAATGTTGCACGGATGAAATTACTTGGCGCACAAGTCGTTCCGGTTACTTCAGGTTCGCGTACTCTAAAAGATGCGATCAATGAGGCAATGCGGGATTGGGTAACAAATGTTGCAGACACACATTATATTTTAGGAACAGTTGCTGGACCACATCCGTTTCCAACTATGGTTCGCGATTTCCATCGAATAATTGGCGATGAAGCCAGAGCTCAAGTACTTGAATTAACTGGAAAACTTCCAGATGCTGTTCTTGCTTGTGTCGGCGGCGGCTCAAATGCAATTGGAATTTTTTATCCATTCATTCAAGACGCTTCCGTACGGTTGATCGGACTTGAAGCAGGTGGCGATGGAATTGAAACTGGACGCCATGCAAGTGCGATTAGCGGTGGCAGACCTGGCGTATTGCATGGCGCACGTTCTTACATGCTTCAAGATAAAAATGGACAAACCCGTGAATCTCATTCAATTTCAGCCGGCCTTGATTATCCGGGTGTAGGTCCAGAGCATTCATACTTACATGACATTGGGAGAGCAGAGTATCGGCCGATCACCGATAAAGAAGCTATGGAAGCCTTTTCACTTCTTTCTCGAACTGAGGGAATCATTCCAGCGATTGAAACCGCACATGCTTTAGCGGGTGCAATGAAAGTTGGTAATGAGTTAGGACCTAATTCGACCTTATTAATTAATCTAAGTGGACGTGGCGATAAAGATGTTGAGACTGCGGCAAATTACTTCGAAAATCTGAAGATGTAATGAGCC
Organism: uncultured Actinomycetes bacterium; assembly: GCA_903902965.1. Classification (GTDB taxonomy): domain Bacteria; phylum Actinomycetota; class Actinomycetes; order Nanopelagicales; family Nanopelagicaceae; genus UBA3012. Next base: position 10,951 of record CAIUXE010000016.1, on the reverse strand, counting down.
ATTTATCAGAACGGCTCGCACAGTTAAAAAGTGAAAATAGAGCTGCATTTATTGCTTACCTGCCAGCCGGTTTTCCTACCGTAGAAAAAAGCAAGGCAGCAATTGAAGTCTTAGTAAAAAATGGTGTCGATATTGTTGAAATCGGCTTTCCTTATAGCGATCCAATTATGGATGGCCCAATTATTCAAGAGGCAGCAGATATAGCTTTGGCAAACGGTACGGGTGCCAGTGAAGTTCTAGAAATTTTAGGTTTTACAACGAATCTAAAAGTTCCTGCAGTTGTCATGACTTACTGGAATCCAATTGAACAATATGGAATTTCTAAATTTGCCGATGCTATTAAGTCTGCAAATGGTTCTGGCGTGATTACACCAGATCTTTCGCTCGAAGAAGCCAATCCTTGGATTAGAGAAAGTGATCGAGCCGGCATCAATAACATTTTTGTTGCTGCACCGAGTTCAGCGCCTGAACGGTTAAGCCAAGTTGCATCAGCATGTTCTGGATTTGTTTATGCAGCAAGTTTAATGGGAGTAACTGGAACCAGAACAAGTGTCTCTTCATCAGCAAAGGATTTAGTTTCACGGATTCGCGAATCGGTACAAACTCCGGTGTGCGTCGGCCTAGGAGTCTCAACTCCAGAGCAAGCAAAAGAAGTTGCTTCTTATGCAGACGGCGTCATAGTTGGGTCTGCATTAATCAGAGTCTTACTTGAGCAACCAGATTTTGAAACTGGTTTAAAAGAGTTAGCGGTTTTGACTAAAAGCTTGGCTGAAGGAATAAGACAAGCGAGATGAAATTACCGGCTTTTTTGACAGAAACTCGACTCAATTGGCTTGGATTATTTGTGCGTTTAATTCTTGGTGGTGTCATATTTGTTGCGGGAGCGTTGAAAGTTACGGCTCCATATAAAGCTGCGGCCGCAATGCGCGCATACGAACTATTACCAATTAGCGTTGCAAACATCCTTGGTTATACATTGCCGTGGTTTGAAGTAGGTGTAGGAATTTTATTAATTCTTGGAATCGCGACTCGGCTCTCAGCAATTTTTGCAGGATCTCTAATGGTTATATTTATATTGGCAATCGCTTCAGCTTGGGCTCGTGGCTTGTCTATTGATTGCGGATGTTTTGGCGGCGGTGGCCAGGTGGCTCCGGGGGAGACTAAGTATTTGCAAGAAATATTGCGTGATTTCGGACTTACCCTTTTGGCGGTTTATTTATATTTACGTCCCCACACCAAGTGGGCTTTAGAGCCGGCGTCAAGGTAGTATTTGAGAATGGTCAATAACAAAGGCAAATCTTCAGGTGATCCGATTACTAGATGGTTAGTAATTGGAATGGTGGCGTTAGTTGTTGTCGTAGGTACAGGTATTTCTATTTTTAATAATACGAGCAAAAAAACGGCAGTACTCCCAAGCGCAGCTTCAGTGAAAGATGGCTATGGGATAGTTTTTAACGGTGACCTGAAACCTGTAATTGACGTATGGGAAGATTTCCAATGTCCAAGTTGCAAAGCTTTTGAAGCCACAAACGGTGACGCGCTAAGAGCACTTGCAGTCGAGAAAAAAGCAAAAATTGTTTTCCATCCACTTTCATTTTTAGGCCCAGAATCAGTTTATGCAGCAAACGGCGCAGCTTGTGCCGCAGACCAAGGAAAATTTCTTGAGTACCACGCAATGATGTATAAAAATCAACCAGCTGAAAATTCAGGTGCCTGGAGCAATGAAGGTGTCATCGCAACTGCTGCGGCAGCCGGCGTTACAGGTGCTGAATTCGAAGCATGTGTAAACAAAGGTAAATACGCCGACTGGGTTGGAAATGTTGGTAGCGAAGGCTCAAAGCAAAATATCAATTCAACTCCAACTGTTTTCATAAATGGAAAAGAAGTTGATCGCGCTAGCGGCGCTTACTATTCTGCTGCAGATTTTATGAAATTATTAGTTGCAGCTGGCATCAAGTAAAAATCTTGTGAGTAATTGGGCTGCGATTCCGTCGCCCAATTTGTCTGCAGTAAACATCGGACCTTTAACTTTACATTTTTATGCACTTTGCATCATCGCTGGAATAGTGATTGCGGTTCGAGTTGGTGATAAGCGATTTGTAAATCGCGGTGGAGATCTTGGGGATGTAGCAACAATTGCGTTTTGGGCAGTACCGGCAGGAATTATTGGCGGCCGGATTTATCACGTTTTAACTTCGTGGGGCACTTTCTCTTCACCGTTGGATGCAATAGCAATATGGCGTGGGGGATTAGGAATTTGGGGCGCAATCTCACTTGGCACTGCTGGGGCTTGGTTTGGATTCAAATCCCTTTCGAAGAGTAAGCCGCAATTGCCCGCCTTTGGTGTTTTTCTTGATGCGCTTGCCCCTGGCGTATTACTTGCGCAAGCTATCGGACGATGGGGTAACTGGTTCAATATAGAACTTTTTGGAAAGCCGTTAACTGCACCATGGGCTTTGCAAGTCCCATTCGAAAATCGACCAAGTGGGTATCAATCATTTGCAACATTTCACCCGACATTTTTATATGAATCGATTTGGTGTGTAGCGGTAGCACTTCTATTAATCAAAACTGACAAGGCTGGGTTTTTCACAAGAGCTAAAGCTGGTACTTTATTTATCTCCTACATAGCTTTGTATACCTTTGGGAGAGGATTAATAGAACTGTTGCGGATTGATTCGAGTTCGCAAATATTAGGGATGCGGTTAAATTTTTGGACCTCACTAATAATTTTCTCAGGCTCAACCGCATGGTTTGTGGTGCGAAAAGTGAGCCAAAAGAGATAACCTAGCCACATGCCACTGCAAGATGTGTACGCTAGAAATTTAGAGCACCGAACTCACCGTTCTGGTTGGTTGCGGGCTGCGGTTCTTGGAGTCAATGACGGTTTAGTTTCTACTGCGAGCTTGATGATTGGCGTAGCAGCGGCACAAGCTGGCACAAATGCAATTGTGACTGCAGGATTTGCAGGGATTGCAGCCGGCGCTATGTCCATGGCTGCGGGCGAATATGTTTCAGTTAGTTCGCAAACAGATATTGAAGATGCCGATCGAAAAATCGAGGCAGATCACTTAGCACTAGATCCAGATGGCGAACTTGAAGAGCTGGCCGAAATTTATGTTGAGCGTGGATTATCAAACGATTTAGCGATGCAAGTTGCCAAACAGATGCATGATCACGATGCTCTAGCCGCACATTTGCGAGATGAGCTTGGTCAACATCACAAGACCCGGGCTCGGCCTACTCAAGCTGCGTTGGCGTCAGCGGCAGCGTTTACGGTCGGCGGATTTATTCCAATGCTGGGAATGTTCGCGCCAACCCCAAATGGGCGAACAACAACAATCGTGGCGATAACCTTGTTTGGTTTAATAATCGCTGGAATCGCTGGGGCAAAAATCGCTGGAACTGGGCCTTTGCGTCCAACCGTGCGAATTCTGCTCGGAGGATCACTGGCAATGGCAGTTACCGCTGGAATTGGACAGTTAGTACACACAACCATCTTGTAAGGTTTTTTAGTTCTCAAGCCGCAGATTTTCCGGCTATGATTTTGTCCTCGGGCCAGCGCTGTCCCGCTTCGGAAGCTTTTAGTTAATAATCCAGAAAGTCAGGCGCAAATTTAATGGCAAGCATGAAAAGCAAATTCTCGAATTTCCCACCAGCATCGGGTTTATATAACCCTGATGAAGAGCGGGATTCTTGTGGTGTTGCCATGGTGGCCACTCTCACCGGGAAAGCGACTCATGAAATTGTTGCGCTGGGATTAACAGCATTACGTAATTTAGAACATCGTGGTGCATCAGGCGCTGAACCAGATAGTGGAGACGGCGCTGGAATTCTTATAAAGATTCCAGATTTATTTTTGCGTTCTGTTACTCAATTTGATTTACCCACTGCCGGATCTTACGCGGCTGGAATTGCATTTTTGGAATCTGATGCTCCGATTGCGCGCATTGAAGAAATTGCAGAAGAAGAAGGTTTAAAAATTCTTGGGTGGCGTGATGTCCCAGTTAACTCTGCAATTCTCGGCAACACTGCTAAATCAGTAATGCCAATTTTTAAACAACTTTTTGTATCAGGATTAAAAAATGAAAGTGAGCTAGTCCTCGAACGTTTAGCATTTGCGTTGCGCAAAAGAGCTGAACATGAGTTAGCCGTTTATTTCCCATCATTATCTTCCAGAACTCTTGTATACAAAGGAATGCTTACAACTGGACAACTAGAAGAGTTTTTCCCAGACTTGTCTGATGAACGTTTGCAGTCACCGCTTGCGTTAGTCCACTCACGCTTTTCTACAAACACTTTCCCATCATGGCCGCTTGCGCACCCATATCGTTACATCGCACATAACGGTGAAATTAATACTGTTAAGGGAAATCGAAATTGGATGAAGGCCCGCGAAAGCTTGCTAGAAAGCGATCTTATTCCTGGTGATTTGAAGCGGTTATTTCCGATTGTTGCCGAAGGTGGATCTGACTCAGCCTCATTTGATGAAGTTCTAGAACTGCTATATCTAGGTGGACGTTCACTGCCACATGCAATGCTGATGATGATTCCTGAAGCTTGGGAAAACAACACAACTATTTCGCAGAAAAGACGGGATTTCTACTCATTCCACTCAACATTAATGGAGCCATGGGATGGACCTGCCTGCGTAACTTTCACTGATGGAAATCAGATTGGCGCTGTACTAGATCGGAACGGCTTACGTCCATCTAGGTATTGGGTGACAAAAGATGGATTAGTTGTATTAGCGAGCGAGGTAGGCGTATTAGATTTCAAACCCGAAGATGTTGTGCGCAAAGGAAGATTGCAACCTGGTCGCATGTTCCTGGTAGATATAGAACAAGGTCGCATTGTTGAAGATGAAGAGATTAAAGACGGCCTAGCAAGTGCAGCTCCATATGGCGATTGGTTACATGCTGGAATGGTGCGGCTAGAAGATTTGCCAGCTCGCGAACATATTATTTATCCACATTCATCAGTAGTAAGAAGACAGCGCGCATTCGGTTACACCGAAGAAGAGTTGCGAATCATTTTGGCACCAATGGCTAAATCTGGACTTGAGCCACTTGGATCAATGGGCTCGGATACACCAATAGCTGTTTTATCTAAACGACCAAGATTACTTTTTGATTATTTTGCCCAAATTTTTGCTCAAGTAACAAACCCACCACTTGATGCCATCCGTGAAGAGTTAGTGACCAGCTTGGGTGCCTCGCTTGGTCCTGAACATAACCTCTTAGATCCATCAGCTGCTTCTTGTCGACAGATTCAACTGCCATTTCCGGTTTTAGATAATGACGAATTGGCAAAAATCATTCACGTGAATGCAGATGGAAACCAAGCAGGTTTTGCGTCTCATATCGTTCGCGGATTATTTCAAGTATCAGAGGGCGGCGAGGGATTACGTGCCCGAATTGAAGAGATTAGACGTGAAGTCAGTGAGGCAATTAAAGATGGCGCACACATCATTGTGCTTTCAGATCGTGATGGAGACTCTGAGAACGCACCTATTCCTTCGTTGCTTCTAACTTCAGCAATTCATCATCATTTAATTCGCGAAAAAACGCGAACCCGAGTTGGGTTAGTAGTGGAAGCTGGAGATGTGCGCGAGGTTCACCATGTCGCACTTTTGATTGGTTATGGAGCAGCAGCAGTTAATCCATACCTTGCGATGGAAAGCGTTGAAGATCTTGTACATCAAGGTGTAATTAGCGGAGTTACTCCAGAAAAAGCTGTGCGGAATTTAATCAAGGCACTCGGTAAGGGTGTCTTGAAAGTTATGTCAAAGATGGGAATCTCAACCATCGCCTCTTACACGGGCGCTCAAGTTTTTGAAGCAGTCGGTTTGTCACATCAATTAATTGATGAGTATTTCTCCGGAACTACTTCTCGCCTCGGTGGAATTGATCTTGAAACTGTTGCTGATGAAGCGATTGCGCGACATCACATTGCGTATCCACCCGGTGGTGAAGTTCCAGGGTCCAAGAAACTTTTGACTGGTGGCGAGTATCAGTGGAGAAGAGATGGAGAGCCACATCTTTTTGATCCTGAAACCGTATTCTTGTTGCAGCACTCAACCCGTAACAAGCGGTATGAACTATTTAAGAAATACACCACAAAGGTTGATGTTCGCACTAAAGATTTAATGACTTTGCGTGGACTATTTACATTCAAAAGCTCAAACAAAACTGCTATTTCAATTGACGAAGTAGAGCCAATCTCAGAGATAGTTAAGCGATTCTCAACTGGTGCGATGTCTTATGGTTCAATTTCTAAAGAAGCACATGAGAATCTAGCTATTGCCATGAATAGATTGGGTGGAAAATCCAACACTGGTGAAGGCGGAGAAGATCCAGACCGCTACCTTCAAATTGCCAATGGTGATTCAAAGAGATCTGCAATTAAGCAGGTTGCAAGTGGACGTTTTGGTGTGACAAGTGAATACCTTGTTAACGCTGATGATATTCAGATCAAGATGGCACAAGGTGCTAAGCCAGGAGAAGGCGGACAGCTTCCTGGTCAAAAAGTTTATCCGTGGATTGCAAAAACCAGATATTCAACTCCTGGAGTTGGATTGATTTCACCTCCACCACATCATGACATTTACTCAATAGAAGATTTAGCTCAATTAATTCATGACTTGAAAAATGCAAATGATAAAGCGCGCATTCACGTGAAATTAGTTGCCGAAGTTGGAGTAGGTACCGTTGCTGCTGGAGTTAGCAAGGCTCATGCCGATGTTGTCTTAATTTCCGGTCATGATGGTGGAACCGGAGCATCTCCACTAACTTCTTTAAAACACGCAGGAGCGCCATGGGAGTTAGGTCTTGCCGAAACTCAACAAACATTGATGTTAAATGGTTTGCGTGATCGAATTGTGGTTCAGGCAGATGGGCAACTTAAAACTGGACGCGATGTTGTTATTGCTGCATTGCTTGGTGCAGAAGAGTATGGCTTTGCAACTGCTCCATTAGTTGTTTCAGGGTGTGTAATGATGCGAGTTTGCCATCTAGATACATGTCCTGTTGGCGTAGCAACGCAAAATCCAAAATTGCGTGAGAAGTTCACTGGCAAACCAGAGTTTGTGGAAACATTCTTTGAATATATTGCTGAAGAGGTTCGCGAGATTTTGGCATCTCTTGGATTCAGAACTCTCAAAGAAGCAATCGGCCAAGTAGAAGCGCTAGAAACTAAAGCCGCCGTAGATCATTGGAAAGCTAGCGGTTTAGACCTTTCGCCACTTCTCGCAGATGTGCCAGCTGGTCCAAGACTTAGTTCGATCACGCAGGATCACGGCTTGGATAAAGCACTGGATAACGAGTTAATTAAATTAGCAGCACCAGCTCTCGAGAATTCAACACCAGTTCGCATTGAGATGGCCGTTAGAAACGTTAACCGTACAGTTGGAACGATGCTCGGTTCTGAAATTACGCGACGTTTTGGTGGCGCAGGATTGCCAGAGGGAACTATTGATATCTCACTTCACGGTTCAGCCGGACAATCACTTGGTGCATTTATTCCCAAAGGATTATCAATCCGACTTTACGGTGATGCAAATGACTATGTCGGAAAAGGTTTATCTGGTGGCAAAGTTGTTGTTCGGCCAGATGAGAAAGCGACTTTTGCTGCAAATGAGAATGTAATTGCCGGTAACGTAATTGGGTATGGAGCTACTTTCGGCGAAATTTTCATCAGTGGAGTTGTTGGTGAAAGATTCTGCGTTCGAAATTCAGGTGCCACTGCTGTTGTTGAAGGCGTTGGTGATCATGCATGCGAATATATGACCGGTGGAGCTGTTGTTATTCTAGGAAAGACTGGAAGAAATATCGCAGCAGGTATGTCCGGTGGAAGAATATTTATTCTTGATTTGAATCCGGCACTAGTTAATGGAGAGATGGTGGATGTTCTTGTGATGCCAGAATCTCAGAAAGAACTAGTGCGCAAAATAATTTCAAATCACTTTGTCGAAACTGGCTCATTAGTTGCAAAAGAGCTATTGGATGATTGGAAATCTGGAAGTGATCGCATCTCTATGGTTATGCCAAGAGATTACGCTCGCGTGCTTGCTGCAATGGATCGTGCAGAAGCTGAAGGATTGCCACGTGAAACTTATGTAATGGAGGCAACTCATGGGTAATCCAACTGGTTTTATGAAAACCGATCGACAAACACCAACTAGACGTCCAGTTGATGTGCGGATTCGGGATTGGAAAGAGGTTTACGAAGAGCAACCTTTTGAAGATTTACAAAAACAAGCTGGCCGTTGCATGGATTGCGGTATTCCGTTTTGTCATCAAGGCTGCCCACTCGGAAATCTAATTCCAGAGTGGAATGATTTAATCTGGCGCGGAGAAAAAGAAGAAGCTATCGAGCGTTTGCACGCAACGAATAATTTTCCAGAATTTACCGGCAGATTATGCCCAGCACCATGCGAGACTGCTTGTGTAGTCGCAATTAGTTCTGATGCAGTAACAATTAAACAGGTAGAACTAAGAACTATCGAGGAAGCATTCGGTAGCGGTTCAGTTAAGCCGCTGATTCCAGATCGCCTGACTGGAAAAACTGTTGCGGTCGTTGGATCGGGTCCTGCAGGATTGGCAGCTGCTCAACAATTAACTCGCGCCGGTCACACCGTTGCAGTTTATGAGCGAGCTGAAAAAATTGGCGGCTTGCTACGGTATGGAATTCCAGAGTTCAAAATGGAAAAAAATATTTTGGATCGACGTTTAGATCAGATGAAAGCCGAAGGAACCAGATTTAGACCTGGCGTTGATGTCGGTGGCGAAATGACTGGATCAGATCTACGAACAAAATATGATGCAGTAGTTCTTGCCATTGGCGCAACTAATTGGCGTGACCTTCCAGTTCCAGGACGCGAGCTAAATGGAATTCATCAAGCAATGGAATATCTACCTTGGGGAAACAAACAAGGACTAGATGAATTAAGTGGACCACCTCCGATAAATGCAACTGGAAAGCATGTTGTCATTTTGGGCGGTGGAGATACTGGCGCAGATTGTTTAGGAACTGCGATTCGTCAGGGTGCCGCAAGCATTACCCAACTTGAGATCATGCCGCGCCCAACAGGGGAGCGACCATCTTCACAACCTTGGCCGACCTACCCAATGATTTATCGAGTATCAAGTGCACACGAAGAATCTGGTGAGCGCTTATTTGCAGTTTCAACTGAATCTTTCCTTGGTGATGACAATGGAAATGTAAAAGCATTACGTTTAGTTGAAACAGAGTTCAAAAACGGAAAATTCGAAAAAGTCGAAGGATCCGAAAGGGAGATTCCAGCTGATTTAGTTTTCCTCGCAATGGGATTCACTGGAGTAGAAAAATCTCCTCTAGTAACTCAATTAGAGGTTGAATTAGATAATCGTGGAAATATTGCCCGAAATGAGAATTTCGAAAGCACTTCTGAAGGCGTCTTTGTTTGCGGTGATGCTGGTCGTGGTCAATCACTCATAGTCTGGGCAATCGCTGAGGGTCGTGCGGCAGCCGCAGCAGTTGATCGATCCTTAATGGGACGAACTCAATTACCTGCTCCAATCGAGCCTACGGATCGATCTTTAACTGTTTAACTGGATTTAACTCTTTTAAAGAACGAGATAGTAGTAAACAAGTAGAATTGCCTCATGCGTCGAGCCAAAATTGTTTGTACTTTAGGACCGGCCACTGATGACGCTGTAATGATTGATCGGATGATCGCCGCCGGTATGAATATGGCGCGACTAAACCTCTCTCATGGGGCTCGTAAAGATCATGAAAAAACCTTCGAGATGGTGCGCGAAGCTGCCGCAAAGGCAGATGTATCGGTTGCAATTGTTGTGGATCTACAAGGACCAAAGATCAGACTTGGCAAATTTAAAAATGGTTCCCATGAAATTACAAAAGGTGCAAAATTTACAATCACAACCGAAGTCCTTGAGGGCGACGAAAATATCTCTTCTACAACATATTTGGGATTAGCAGGGGATTGCAAAGTTGGGGATCGGATATTGATTGATGATGGTCGAGTGGCTTTGGAAGTCACTTCCGTCAAAGCACCAAGAATAGAAACTATTGTTATAGAAGGCGGAACGGTAAGTAACAATAAAGGCTTGAATTTGCCAGGGGCTGCAGTATCGGTGCCGGCGCTTTCTGAAAAAGATGAAGAAGATTTGGTATGGGCTATAGGTATGGGGGCAGATTTTATTGCACTCTCATTTGTTCGCGATGCGGCAGATATTAAACGAGTGCATCAGATTATGGATAGCGCAGGGGTTCGGATTCCAGTAATCGCAAAAATTGAAAAACCGCAAGCAGTTGCAAATTTAGAAGAGATAGTTGCCGCTTTTGATGCAATCATGGTCGCGCGTGGTGATTTGGGTGTCGAACTTCCGATGGAAGAAGTTCCATTGGTGCAGAAACGTTGCATTATTCTCGCCCGTGAAAATGCCAAACCTGTAATTGTTGCAACGCAAATGCTGGATTCAATGATGACAAATTCTCGCCCCACGCGAGCCGAAGTAAATGATTGCGCTAATGCAGTACTCGATGGCGCAGATGCTTTAATGCTTTCAGGAGAAACAAGTGTTGGAAAATTCCCGATTGAAACTATTGAGATGATGGCAAGAATTATCGCTAAAACTGAAGAAGAAGCTTTAGATACAGTTGCACCACTTCGTCACAATCCACACACAACTGCCGGGGCGATTACAAAAGCTGCGGCAGAAGTAGGGGAAGTGGTTGGTGCAAAATTCTTGGTTGCTTTCACTCAAAGTGGAGATTCAGCAAGACGAATGTCACGTCTTCGCTCTGCAATTCCAATGTTGGCTTTAACTCCAGATGTTAGAACTTCTCGAGTGCTGGCACTTAGTTGGGGAGTTGAATCGATCGTTATTCCTCCTGCTAGTCATACAGATGAAATGGTCAAGCAGATCGATAGCAAATTGATTGAGAG
>CAIUXE010000015.1 GCA_903902965.1 uncultured Actinomycetes bacterium | reverse complement strand
TTCGACTTCGCCATGACGAAGCACATGTACCCGAGTTTTCATGAGGGAAATCATAGTGAGGTCGAGATTGGGGTAACGTTGGCAAGTTATGTCACCTCAAACACCCCACTCGCACCCAACCAGATCCCTGGCGCAGGAGCTACGCGCCCGAAATGATGAGCAGTTGAGAGTGCTTTTAGCCGCTAGAGGCGATCTTTTGTCGCCATTACCGACTGACATCTCTGCTCTGGCCTCCCGAGCCAGCGCTCCCCCAAGTATTTCTAGAGCTTTAGATTCACTTAATCTTTGGGAAATTCAAGTTCTTGAAGCTCTGGTTGCACTGCCAGAACCAATCACAATTGAATCAGTTGTTGATGCAACTTCAACGGATGCAAAACTAGTTATTGAAAAACTAATTGCAATGGCACTTGTATTTCCAGATGAAGACCAAATTAGAGTTCTGAACGCAATACGCGACTCGGTAGGAAATGAACCTACTGGACTTGGACCTGTACTTGGATTGTTAAGTACAAAAGCGATAAAGAAAATTAAAGATGCACCAGAGAATGCGCGAACAGTTCTTGATCGTTTAACTTGGGGACCGCCACGCGGAAGTGTTTCAGATATTAAAAAACCAGGTGTTGCAATCAAATGGTTACTTGATAATGATTTACTCCTGGCTGTAGATAGTAAAACTGTTGTACTTCCTAGAGAAATTGGCATGCATCTTCGTGGTGGAAAAATTCACCGTGAACTTCAAAATTTACCCGCTGACTATCGCGGTCGCGAATTCACTCAAAGTGAAATAGACAAAAGCGCAATTGGTGCGGTCATCACTTTGTTACATCAAATTGAAGAGTTGATGAAACTTTGGTCTGGCGAACCACCAGCAATCTTAAGATCTGGAGGTATCGGCGTAAGGGAAGTTAAGAAGGCAGCCGATGCACTTGGTGTCGATGAGAATTACGTAATTTTTATTGCTGAACTCTCTTACATTAGTGGGTTGGTTACAGTTGATCGCGAAGAAGAATTGCTACCGACATCTGCTTTTGATCTATGGCTTAATTCAACTCACGACGAACGTTGGCAACTTGTCGTAAATGGGTGGTTAACAACTTCAAGAGTTAGTGGATTAGTCGGAAAAAGTGAAGCTAGGTACATATCTGCACTTGGTCCTGAAATTGATCGGGCAGCTGCAGCAAACTTACGTGCACTATTTCTTAAACTAGTTGCTGAGATTTCACCTTGTGCACCTGACTTATCCGCATTGTCACAAAGAATCCGCTGGGAGCGACCACGACGTGGAGTCGGATTGCACACGGACATTGCAAATTGGAGTTCACGAGAAGCTGAGTGGCTCGGAATTACCGGACGTGGAGCCGTATCTTCTTTTGGTTCTGCAATTCTGGCTGGAAAAGATGATTCAGGATTAAGTAAAGCTTTACCAAAAGAGATTGATCATATTTTAATTCAAGCAGACAACACTGCGATTGCCCCAGGACCGCTTCGCCTTGATCTTGCACAGGAACTTTCGTTAATCGCAAATGTTGAAAGCAAAGGTGGCGCAACTGTTTATAGATTCAGTGAGAACTCGATACGACGCGGTTTAGATAATGGTCGCAGCAGCGATGAGATAAATACATTTCTCACTAAAATTTCAAAAACTTCAATTCCTCAACCGCTCTCTTATTTAATTGCTGATGTTGGTAAACGACATGGAAAATTAAGAGTTGGTATCGGCTGGAGTTCATACATACGTTGTGAGGATGAATCAGTTGTTAACGCGATACTGGCAGATAGACGAACCGCGCATTTACAATTGCGAAAAATTGCACCTCAAGTCCTATTTACTGAAGTTGATACAGAAGAAGCTGTCAACACTTTGATTGATGCTGGTTTCTTGCCTGCGATTGAGGGACGCGATGGCGCACTTGTCACTCGAAAAAGATCTGCAGCCCGTGCCATCTCAAAAACTCGTCCACCGCGAGTCATTGGAGATTATGAAATTCCGCGTGATGAGCTTTTGACTGCAGCACTTCGCGCACTACGTGCTGGCGACCGCGCATCAGCAAAACGAAGTGGTGTTCCAACAACTGTTGCAAGTGCAACTCCAAGTGAAACGATGGCGGCACTAACTGTTGCTATTAAAAATAAGGAGACTTTAGTTATTGGATATGCCGATTCCGATGGCGGAGTAAGTCAGCGAATCATCGACCCGATCCAAGTGATGGCAGGGGTGCTGGTGGCCTATGACCATGGCAACGATGAAGTCTTGCGATTCCCAGTTTCACGAATAAATGGCATCGCCTTAGTCGAATAGGGCAGACTTAGCACTTGGGATAAAGGGGTAGTTGATGAGTTCGCA
>CAIUXE010000014.1 GCA_903902965.1 uncultured Actinomycetes bacterium | reverse complement strand
GTAGTTGGTAAATGGGTTGGCGGCCAACATCGTCGTCGACCAATGATTTTGCCGCTTGTCATAGAGGTCTAAATTCGGCGCGCCTGTGCGATTAATTACGGGCGAGGAATTACCCTGCGAATATGGCTTCCCGTGGTAAAAATGCTAGAAAAGGCGCGCGAAAAACCAGTGGCTTTTTAAGCGCCATCTGGATGTTTATTGCGCACTCACTCGGCGGGGCTATTCGATTTATATTTAGAGGTGCAAAGGAGCTAGATCCGGCACATCGTCGCGATGGCATTGGTTTGCTGCTCATTGTTTTAGCACTTGTGAGCGTAACTGGCGTTTGGATGCACCTTGATAATTTTCTAGGAAACAGCATCTACTCATTACTTGCTGGTGCATTTGGTCGTTTAGCAATTCTTACACCAATATTTTTAATTTATATGGGTGTTCGCATGTTGCGCACTCCAACTGAAAATGCAGCAACTGGTCGAGTAACAATTGGTTTGGTAGTTACGTTGCTTGGCGTTGGTGGATTAATCCACATACTTGCGGGCTCTCCAACTTTTGCAGACGGTGCAAAAGATATGCGATCTGGTGGGGGATGGCTAGGTTATGCAATTTCCACTCCATTAGTCGCACTACTAACTTTTTGGATTGCTACACCAATTTTATTGTTAATTATATTCTTTGGTGTTTTAGTAACTACCGCTACTCCATTTAGTGAAGTAATAAACAGAGTACGTGATCTATTTAATGGTGCGCAGGGCATGATTGAAGATCGACGTGCTAGACGCGAAGAAGAAGCTTTTGAAATCAGCGAGAATGCGCCGTTTGATTCACCTGTAATTGGATCACCAGAGGCAGATGAGGAAATTGAGTTTGAAGAGGAAGATCAAGATGATACTCAATTACTTACAACTCAAATTACTTCACAAGAGTTAACGCCAACAGTTGCAATTTCTGCGAGTGCTACTACCGCACCGCCCATTGCAGTAAGTAAAGCGAACGATGCTGAACAGTTAGAGTTGGATGAAGCGCTGGATTACATATTGCCCTCACTAGAACTGCTCAGAAGTGCTCCAGGGTCTAAAGCAAAAACAAAAGCCAATGAAACTGTGGTTGAAGCGCTGACAGAAGTATTTTTGCAATTTGATATCGATGCAGAAGTTGTTGGATTTATGCGTGGGCCAACTGTCACGCGCTATGAAGTTGAATTAGGCAATGCAGTTAAAGTTGAAAGAATTACTGCTCTTGCTAAAAATATCTCATATGCCGTGGCAAGCAGTGATGTTCGAATCTTGAGCCCAATTCCAGGAAAATCTGCAGTAGGAATTGAGATCCCAAACTCAGATCGTGAAGTTGTGGCACTTGGTGATGTTTTGCGTTCCACAGTGGCGGCAAATGAGCAACACCCATTAGTTATCGGACTTGGTAAAGATGTTGAAGGAAATTTCATCTGCGTAAATCTTGCGAAGATGCCACATCTTCTTGTAGCTGGAGCCACAGGTTCTGGAAAATCAAGCATGATCAACTCATTAGTAACTTCAATTCTTGCTCGTTCCACACCTGATGAAGTTCGGATGATTTTGATTGATCCAAAACGGGTGGAGTTAAACGCTTATGAGGGATTGCCACATTTAATTACTCCAATTATAACTAACCCCAAGAAAGCTGCTGATGCTTTGCAATGGGTAGTGCGTGAAATGGATCTTCGCTATGACGATCTCTCTAACTTTGGTTTCCGTCATATTGATGATTTCAACAAAGCACTTCGGGCTGGAAAAATTGCTCCGCCGCCAGGTAGCCAACGTAAAATGAAACCTTATCCATATTTATTAGTAATTGTTGATGAGTTGGCAGATTTAATGATGATTGCGCCACGAGATGTGGAAGATTCAATTGTACGTATCACTCAACTTGCACGTGCTGCGGGCATTCACTTAGTTCTTGCAACGCAACGTCCAAGTGTGGACATCGTTACTGGACTAATTAAAGCAAACGTCCCATCACGACTTGCATTTGCTACGAGCAGTTTGGCTGACAGCCGAGTTATTTTAGATACACCAGGAGCCGAGAAGTTGGTAGGTCAAGGTGATGGATTGTTTATCCCAATGGGAGCAAGTCGTGCGATGCGAATTCAAGGTGCGTATATTTCAGAACGTGAAATTGAAGCGATCACTACTCACATTAAAGGCCAACGCGGAACGCAATATCGTGATGACGTAACGGTGGCAGCGACT
>CAIUXE010000013.1 GCA_903902965.1 uncultured Actinomycetes bacterium | reverse complement strand
CTCTTGATCCGGTTGACGATTGACCATAAGCCCAACATCAACGCCATTGCGCTTAGCAGGTGTAAAGGATGAAACCTTGCGACTTATCGTTTCAAAATCTATGGAGAGATCTTCCAGAATCTGATCGGGCAAGAGTGAGACCAAATATGAATATCGAGAGATTCGCACATCCATGCCTTCAAAGGCTTGAATGCTTGCTGTTGCCCCGCCGAGTTCGGTATTGGCTTCAAGAATAATTACTTTCTTCTTAGCCATCGCTAAATAACATGCAGCGACTAGGCCGTTATGGCCCCCACCAATAATTACAACATCGTATTTTTGGTTCATAGTTGAAATAGTCTACTTTGCAAAGTTGGACTATTTCTTCTTATATCCAGCAGGGCACTTTGGGGTAACGGCAGTAACTTTCTTTGTAGTTTTCCCTTTTATACAGGAGATAGTTTTCATTGGTGCCGCTTTAGGAGGCATCTCTGTTTTCGCTGTTGCACTTGGCGCTGGTACTGGCGCACTTGATGCTGTTGATTCAGCACCGACAGGATCTTGTGTTAACTTGATGCGAATTGTTGGTGCAGAAAATCCGAATCCATTTATATTGAAATAATAAAATCCTGATTTTTGAGTCAAAGTTTGTGTAACCACTGAACTTTTTCCGTCAGAGCTCAAAATACTTACTCTCGCCGATGCATTCGTTAAAGATTCACCCCAAATGCAATGTGCTAGTTTCTCAGAAACTACTAATGAATAGGTTCCCTTAAACTCTTGATTTGCACTCTTGAAATGTGGAGCAGCTAGTTGATAAGAGAGTTCTTGTGAACTCTCGATATACGTCGGCGGAGTAGGAGAATATTGCGTTGCATTTGTCGCTAAAATACCTTCAATTTTTCCTTCTGTTATACATTCACTTGAGTTGAATTTTTCAAGATTTAAATTCCCTTGCCCGACTAACTTCCACATAAAGCGCTCAGCTACGGCTTCCTTTGAGAAGTATGGTTCATATGCATTCCACATTTTCAATTCGCCCTTTTCGATACCATCTGTTGAACCCCACTGACCCCATAAACTTTTGGGATCAGGTAACGCAACGGGATAACCATTTAGCCGGGCTTTCATATAAGGGCTCTCCCATACAGATAAATACTGGGACGCGGTCATTTGTGCCTCCGCTGTTGGAACTGAAAGTGGAGCTCCTAAAATTTCTACATAATCTCCTGACGATGGATCTTTCCCATAATTAATCTCGGGGTTTACCGATCTTGAATGTATCCAGCCAGTTAGAATCTGTTTTAGAATTTTTACACGTAATCTAACTTTGATATCTACAACGTCTCCAAAGTTTTGTAAAACAGTAGCGCTAGGCGTTCCATCTAAATCCGATATTCCTTCTAATAAAACTGGAACAACTTGTGCGGTGAATTGATACCATTTGATTTTCTCTGATGCGGGATCAGGATTATTCCCAAGGAGATTAAAGTTTAGAAATAGTCTAAATTTGGGAGAATCACTTCCAAGTTTTGCCTTCCACATGGAAGTGGCTCCCCCCGAAGGGTAATTGTTTGCTTCATCGGGTGGATTTGGAAATCTATTCTTAATAACAAATTGGGTGCTAGAACCTTTATCGCTGCCCCTAAGTGGAACGCCAGTCACGGGGAATGTCCAACTTGAATCCAATTCTGCTTTAAGCCAATTATCAGAATTTTTGGCTCTGTAACTCAACGAATCGATACAGTCGGTTTCAGAAGCATTAGTACAAGCGACTAAAAGTATATTTGCTCCATAGTATGAGTTATAGCCTCTTTCTGTATATCTAAATGATTTAAACCCAACATTGAAATAATCATTGAAAGACTGCTCTCCAAACCTGACTTTATATATTTGCTCACCTGCTGCACTTTGCAAAGGCACTAAAAATGCAGTCAAAATAAAGGTAATAATCGGTAGCCGAAACTTCAACATTCGACTCAAGACAGACTTTGTATTCACTTCACGATCCTACGCACAATGGATTCTTTTCCTAGTAGATTCCCATCAAAATTAACAGACACAAACTGGTGCCCCGAGTGGGGGTCGAACCCACACTGGGAGGATTTTAAGTCCTCTGCCTCTGCCATTGGGCTATCGGGGCCACGTGAAAAACAGAGTCTACTAGGCGCTAAATGCTCTATTTACCAACTCAAATTGCAGAGAAAATGGCAATTACTAATAAAGTCACCTCATGACCAAACTCATTGATGTCCAAGGCGAACCAATTGCAACCGTTGTATTTGAACCTAAGGTTCATCGTGGAGATGTTGTTTTAGTACACGGTTTTACTGGTAGCAAAGAAGACTTCTCCGAATGCGGTCCGATGATTGCAGAACATGGTTATCGAGTATTGACTCTTGATAATCGCGGACAACACGAGTCGCCACATAGTAAGCGTGAAGATGCATACACAATCAAATCTCTTGCGCGCGATGCCATTGATCTTGCTCAATCACTTGGAATGAAAAATCCTCATTTACTTGGCCATTCTTTTGGTGGATTAGTTTCACAGCGCGCTGTACTAATGGCTCCAAATTATTGGAAGTCAATAACACTGATGTGTAGTGGTCCTGCTGCAA
This sequence comes from uncultured Actinomycetes bacterium, assembly GCA_903902965.1. GTDB lineage: Bacteria > Actinomycetota > Actinomycetes > Nanopelagicales > Nanopelagicaceae > UBA3012. Next base: position 138 of record CAIUXE010000013.1, on the reverse strand, counting down.
TTGGTTTTAGAGAAGATTTCCTTAGCCATGAAACTTTGATGAGTGTTCCTATGGAAAAGATTTGGGATGACCATATGGCTGCGATGGAAATTGGAAAGCCAGCCTATGAAATGAAGAAGAAGCGTTGGGCTATGAGTG
>CAIUXE010000012.1 GCA_903902965.1 uncultured Actinomycetes bacterium | reverse complement strand
GGCATTTTTATGCTCAGGTTCATTCTTTTTTTCACTTGGTGGAAGAAGAATCTTCATGACTTACTGCTCACAAACATTTAGCAAGAGTAGCGGGGCTAGGAGTTTGGGGCTTAGATTAATTGTGAGCCGGCGGGAATACTTTTCAAGAAAAGCCATTTTCGGCTTCTAGTACCGCTTCGCCTATGGGTGGCGGCTAGTATTCAAAATGGATAATTTATGCTTTACGCCTAGAATGACTCTGTAGCGAACGCCTAAAAGAGGGAATGAAAATGTCAGATTCTGCGAAATGTCCAATCGTCCATGGTGCAATTACTACTGTAGAAAATTCCAATATGGATTGGTGGCCTAAGGCTCTAAATTTCGATATTTTGCATCAGCACGATTCCAAGACAAATCCGCTAGGTAAAGATTTTAATTATCATCAAGAGCTAAAGAAGCTCGATATTCCAGCGCTAAAAAAAGATTTACATGCGTTGATGACAGATACCCAAAGTTGGTGGCCTGCAGATTGGGGTCATTACGGTGGGTTAATGATTCGTATGTCGTGGCATGCAGCCGGCTCATACCGCGTAGCTGATGGCCGTGGCGGTGGAGGAACTGGCAATCAAAGATTTGCACCTCTTAATTCATGGCCGGATAACGTAAACCTTGATAAAGCCCGCCGCCTTTTATGGCCAATCAAAAAGAAGTACGGAAACAAAGTCAGTTGGGCTGACTTATTAGTACTTGCCGGAACGATTGCTTACGAATCAATGGGGTTGAAGACCTTTGGTTTTGGTTTTGGCCGTGCAGATATTTGGCACCCAGAGCTTGATATTTACTGGGGATCTGAAAAAGAGTTCCTTGCTCCAAGTGAAATGAGATATGAGAATTTGGCTGACCCATCAACATTGGAGAATCCACTTGCTGCAACTCATATGGGTTTGATTTACGTAAACCCTGAAGGTGTAAATGGTGTTTCTGATCCACTGAAGACGGCAGCTCAAGTTCGGGAAACATTTGCGCGTATGGCGATGAATGATGAAGAAACAGTTGCACTTACCGCTGGCGGACATACTGTTGGTAAGGCGCATGGAAATGGAAACGCATCTCGACTTGGACCAGCACCAGAAGGTGCGGACATTTCAGAACAAGGTTTTGGTTGGATGAATTACGAGACTAGAAGCATCGGTCGCGATACCGTTTCTAGCGGAATTGAAGGTGCCTGGACAACAAATCCAACTAAGTGGGACAACGGATACTTCTATCTGCTCTTCACATATGACTGGGAGTTAAAGAAGTCTCCCGCCGGTGCACAGCAATGGGAGCCAATTAATATTAAAGAAGAAGATAAGCCCGTAGATGTCGAGGATTCCTCAATTAGATACAACCCAATCATGACTGATGCCGATATGGCGATGATTAAAGACCCAATTTATCGCGAGATTTCTGAGAAGTTCTACAAAAATCCTGCCTACTTTGACGAAGTATTTGCACGTGCTTGGTTCAAATTAACTCATCGTGATTTGGGTCCTAAATCTCGCTACTTTGGTCCAGATGTTCCTGCCGAAGATTTAATTTGGCAAGATCCAATTCCAGCAGGCAACACAAATTACAAAGTTTCAGAAGTAAAGAGCAAGATTGCCGCAACAGATCTTTCAGTTTCAGATCTAGTTTCCACTGCATGGGATAGTGCCCGGACATTCCGCGGTTCTGATTTACGTGGTGGAGCAAATGGTGCGCGTATTCGCTTGGAGCCACAGAAAAATTGGGAAGGCAATGAACCAGAAAGATTAAATCGAGTTCTTTCAGTTCTAGAACCAATTGCAAAAGCAAGCGGTGCAAGTTTGGCAGATGTGATTGTTCTAGCTGGAAATGTTGGAGTAGAGCGAGCAGCTAAGGCTGCTGGTTTTGATGTTGAGGTTCCATTTAAGCAAGGCCGTGGCGATGCGAGTGCAGAACAAACTGACGCAGATTCATTTGCACCGCTTGAGCCAATTCATGATGGTTTCCGCAACTGGCTAAAGAAGAATTACACCGTAACTCCTGAAGAGTTAATGCTTGATCGCTCCCAACTAATGGGACTTACTGCACATGAGATGACAGTTCTTATCGGTGGTATGCGGGTATTGGGAACCAATCACGGTGGAAGCAAGCATGGTGTTTTCACTGATCGAGTTGGTGCACTAACTACTGATTTCTTCACAACTCTGACAGATATGAAATATGTGTGGGAGCCAGCAGGAGATAATCTCTACAAGATTCGCAACCGCGAAAGTGGCGAAGTCACTTACTCTGCAACACGAGTTGATCTAGTATTTGGATCTAATTCAATCCTGCGTGCTTATGTTGAGGTTTATGCTCAAGATGACTGCAAAGAGAAGTTCGTAACCGACTTTATTGCTGCCTGGACGAAAGTTATGAACGCTGATCTGATCTAGCTCTAGATTTGTATTACAAATTCCCATAAGATCAGGAAGTGAAGATTCCGCTTAGGTCTAAACCTCGAGTGGCCTCACCTGGAGTTTTGAATTTTCTGCGGGATAAAAAGTAACGGTTGTGAGTAACCGCGAGGCGATAAGTAAGAGCTTGCCCATATTTATTACTGCTATAAACATGCGTACGGGCTTGGCAATCATGAGCCCATTGCTACCTATTCTCAAAGAGCAATATCAACTCAGTTCTTTTGCACTCTCATTTCTAACTTCACTTTCGATTATGTGTTTTGCCGGAAG
>CAIUXE010000011.1 GCA_903902965.1 uncultured Actinomycetes bacterium | reverse complement strand
TACCAGAATTACCGAACCTGTATCTAAGTTGCCAGTAACTGTGAAGTCACCTACTAGCCACTTCAAGTGGCCATCGATAAATACCCAGGTAATGGCACCAAGAGTTGCAACCAATGAAAGGCCATTTAATATCACAGCTTTAATCGGCAAGATGATGGAACCGGTAAAGACAAAGATAAGAATCAAAACGGTGAGGGCAATCCAGCCTAAAGCCAGCGGCAATTTGTTAGCAATACCATCTTGTGAGTCAGTGAAATCAGCAGCAGCCCCGCCAATGAGAGTTCCGGCAGGTTGTTCCAAGTTTCGAATATCGTGAATAACCTGAAGTGAATCTGTGCCTCTAGATGGAACGGAAGAAATTACCTGAACTCGGATATCTTGCTTGTACGTTTCAATTGCACCTACACGGACAATTCCATTAACTCTTTTCACTTTATCTAAGAAAGCATTAATTTCACCCTCACGCCCAACTCCATTTGGTACTACAACTTCAATTGGGGTACCAATTAATCCGTCAAAGCGGGTATCAACTACTTGGGCTGCAATTGCTGCTGGATTTGATGCAGGGAGAACTCTGGAGTCAACTTGAGCAAAAGAAATATTTGTAACTGGAACAGCCAAAATCCCTAATACAACTAAACAAGCAAGAACTACGGGCACCGGGCGCTGCATAACATTACGTGCAGTACGTGCCCAGCGGCCATCTTCCTTTGGTGTAATTGCGCTCTTTCGCACAACACCTTTATCAACTTTTTCTCCAAGCACAGTTAGTAATGCAGGAAGAGCAAACACTGCGCCAAGAACGGCAAATGAAATTACAGCAACACCGGCGTAGCCAAAAGATTTCAAGAATTCAAGTGGGAAGAAAAGCAGGGACGCCATAGTTACAAAAACAGTTAGTCCAGAGTAGAAAACCGTTTTACCTGCAGTAGCAACAGTTGTAACTACCGAGTCTTCAACGCTGTGGCCGTTATGAAGTTCTTCGCGGAATCGATTCACCATCAGTAGCGCATAATCGATGCCAAGTCCTAGCCCAAGACCGGTTATGAGATTGAGGGCAAAAACGCTTACGTTAGTGAATAGCGTCAGCAAGTAAATAATAAAGAAAGATCCAAGAATGGCCATTACGCCAACAAATAGTGGTGTTGCCGATGCAACTAGGGCACCGAACACAAAGACCAGAAGTAAGAAAGTAAGTGGAATTGCAATTGATTCAGCTAGAACTAAATCTTTTTCAATCTTGTGGTTAATTGCATATGTAATAACGCCAGCACCCGATGCGTATATATGTACGTTCTTGTACTTTCCATCAAATTCCTTTTGTAGCGATGCGCCTAAGGAACCCAGCCCATCCCAATCAAATGCATCAAGATTTGAATAGACCAATATGAAACCTGCTTTTCCATCTTTGGATTTCATAGTTGGCGCACCGCCAGTAGACCAGTAGGAGTAAGTCTTAGAAACGCCTTTTTGGCCTTGAATCTTCTTTTCAATTTCAACAGCAGTCGTTGCAACTGATGGATCATCGATAGTTGAACTTGCAGAGTCAACGACCATAACTGCAACTGGCTCTTCAGCCCCGAATACATCTATGACGTATTTAGCAGCTTTCGCAGAGTCACTATTAAGGTCTGAGTAGCCTCCTGAATCTAAACGGCCAAAGGATAATAAACCAACAGCGCCAGCAACGATGGTTGCGATAATAAAAGCTAGTAGGACTAACTTGCTGCGCTTAGCAATAAACTTTCCTAGCTTCTCAAACACGTTTCATACCCCTTTAGATATAGACTCTAATCCATGAGCGATTTATTTCCTGAAATAACGTCAGATGAAATTGATCCCGATGCCGCTGCTGAACAACTACGGCGTGAAGAAGAAATGAAGTCAGATAAACCGCCACATCACCAGGATTAATCTGCGCTAGCTGCGGGAGCCGCAGGCGGTGCTGGAGGTGTCGTTGTTTTCTTCACAGCTGAATCGGTTTTATAAAAACCTGAACCTTTAAAAACGACACCAACTGCGGTGTACACCTTTCGAATCTCACCCTGACACTCGGGGCATTGGGTCAAGGAGTCATCGGAGAAGGATTGAAATGCTTCGAACTCATGGGCACAGGAGTTACATGCATATTGATATGTAGGCATCTGAGCTCCAATCTGAGGCGAATTACACCCTCGCGGGGGTAGATACCAAGTCTAAAGAAGTGGGACGATAGGAGCGAATCGAAGGTTCACAGAGAGGTTTTGCCGTGAAATTAAAGCTTATAACCGCCTTCTTGCTCGCTTTCTCATTCCTAGGGATGGCACCTGCATCTGCGAACTCTTTGATTACAACTTCTCCCATCAGTGGCTCAACTCTTACAACTGCTCCCACCTCGGTCACATTGACAACACAAGTTGCACTTTTACCAGATGCAAATGAACTGACCGTAACTGATCCATCGGGTAACCGTGTCGATGATGGAACCATCATGGTGGATGCAGCAAGTATCT
>CAIUXE010000010.1 GCA_903902965.1 uncultured Actinomycetes bacterium | reverse complement strand
ATTCGCTCAACGCAAGATTCAATTTCTGGTGGGGAAAAATCACCTCTGAGCACATCATTAGTTCCTACACAAATAAGTGCAATATCGGGTTTCATGGCAACTGCTCCATTGAGTTGGTGCTTTACCACGTGCCTAAACCTTGAGCCGTTTTTCGCCAAATTTATATATCGCTCGGCCTTCAAATCATGAGCTAAGCGCCCCGTCCAACCGGCACCAATAGTTCCAATGTCGTCACCGAAATCACCCACCCCAAATACTGAACTGTCACCAATTCCAACAATATTTGGCCCCTTGATGTGCCTTAATCTAAATAATCTTTGTTCGGTAGTTAACTTAATTACGGCTTCACGAGTGGAGTCCATACTGTAAGTGTGAAGTAAAGGTCGACAGAATTCTGGATTTTGAAGAATTTGGAAGATGAATGTAAAACAAACTTAAGTTAACTTTTTATTAACCTAAAAATCGATGTCAATCTACTAACTTCTGTCACAATTTAAAACTATGAAGCCTAAGGCAGCATTTTTTGACTTAGATAATACGCTCATCGACGGCTCCTCTATCTACTACTTCGTTAAAGGCCTTGTAAAAAATGGTGAAATAACTAAACGAAATATAGCTAGATTTGCACTAGATCAATATCGTTTCCAGAAAAAGAAAACTGAAAGTGACAGCGCCATTGCACATGCAACTCGTAAATTGCTGGAGTTCGCTCATGGAAAACCTCAAAAATCATTAATTGATCTCTGTCAGAAAATTGTGGATGATTTCTTACCACATGCCCTTATTCCTGCCATGCGTGCGAAAATAGAGGAGCATAAATCTCTAGGACATGACACGTGGATTGTCACCGCTAGCCCAATCGAGATCGCGCAAATTATCGCTAATGATCTAAATATGACTGGTGCATTTGGAACTAGAGGTGAAGTTATCAATGGCAACTATTCCGGCAATCTTCCTGATGGCCCAATGCATGGGATTCGTAAGGCCCAGACTATTAATAATCTCGCTCTTGAGCATGGTTATGATTTGAAAAAATCCTTTGCGTATAGCGATTCCATAAACGATCTACCACTTTTAGTCTCTGTTGGATTCCCAAATATAGTGAATCCAAATAAGGCACTTACTTTGATTGCAAATAAAAACCGTTGGCCGATTATTGCCGCATAATGGGAATTACGATCTGGACTCATCGCGGAAACCCTGGGGCTGAAAATGCTTTATCTGGTTTTCAGTTAGCCTGGGAAAATGGCATAAATCATTTCGAAACTGACCTTCAATTAACTAAAGATGGAGTACTTGTCTTATCTCATGATCCAGATTTAACTAGAATTACTGGAAACTCAGATCACATAAGAGATTTAACATTAAATCAATTGCAGTTGTACCCAATTGCTGGAACCGACCCCTGGTGCACATTTGAAGAGTTGATTAATCATTTCCCATTAGGAAATATATCAATTGACTTGAAGAGTGATGAAACAGTTTATCCTTTTATAGAAATGGCAAAATCTTATAATTATGAAAATTGGGTAGTGGGATCATTTTCTTCGGATCGAATTAAAGCGGTCCGTAATGCACTTCCAGATATTAAGACAGCCCTGACTCCTCAGGAAGTGCTCCTGATGATGCTCGGTAGAACACCGGAAGGATTAACTAAGGGATTGCACTTTGCCATGGTTCCCCCAAAACAGTATGGATTACCAATTGTGACAAAAAGATTTGTAAAGAGATGTAAAAGTATGGATATTAAGGTTTTTGTATGGACGATAAATGATGAAATTGAATACCAAAAAATGAAGGAACTTGAAATTGATGGTGTTATCACCGATCACCACACCATATTTTTAGCAAATAAGCAACATACTTGATAAGTAATCAAAAAGAGCATACAGTTTTTTCATGGATCATTACGAAGCTGAAGTAATTGAACGCTGGGGCGAAACCAACGCGTACCGTCAATCAAAATCTAAAACCTCAAAATACACTCAGGCAGATTTTGCTGCTGCAAAAATAGACCAAGAAGCTGCAACTGAATTATTCGTTTATGCCTATGGGAATAGCTTGCCTATAGATTCCCAAAAGGCACAAGAGGCAGTTATCGCCCATCGCGAAGCAATTTCAAAATGGTTCTATGAGTGTTCGACTGAGATGCAAAAAGGACTCGCTGAAATGTATTTATCAGATCCTAGATTTAAAAAATATTATGAAGGTCGAGTTACCGGGTTGGCTAAGTATGTTCATGACGCAATTAAGTTCCAATAATTTAACTTCCTAAAAGTATCGACATGTACTTACTATCTGATTGAAAGTTTCAGTGATGCAAACAAAATATGAGCCTGAGAAGATGGATGGATCTTCTCAGGCTCATATTTGCTTTACTTCTTATTGGCCGTGATTTGCTATATTCTCTTTCACGATATGAGTTTTAAAAGACCATAAAGTAGAAGAGCTTGGATCTACAACCAATTCAACCCAGTGATTAAAAGCCGAACCAAAGGTTTGGACCCGGGTGAAGTTCTCAACCAATGAGCCTTTATCTTTTTGTACAAGCTTTCCAGCTGTTTCATTCATGGGCATATCGAGTTGGAACCAGTGTTCGTCACCATTTTGTAGCAATACTGGTTTCTTGAATTGCAAGGTGTTTGTCAGTAGTGCTTGCTTATCAGCATTGTACGCCGATGTACATTCAGTATTGGGCATTGCTTGACCAGCTAAGTACCCCTCCCAATCCATGTTTGCTTGAGTCAGGACAATTACTCCTAGAGCATTATCGCTGTAGGCCTTGCCGAACCCTTTATTAATCCACAACACATTTGCAGCGTCGCGAGCTGCAAATTCAGCAGCATCACCGTCTTTCTCTAAATCGTTATAAGTTTTGCATTTTGTGTTATCAACAATTGCCATGTTATTTGCAGAACCTGGAATGTGCGGAATAATTACAGTTATTCCCTTGTATGTAAACATCTGCATTTCTGGATAAACTGTGTCGTGAAGAATAGTTACTGGAGTACTTGTGCCTGGTAAATTCAATACGGTCGTACCAAGGTTGATATAGGCACCATTTTTTCCAAAATAGTTTGAGCGCACTAGTTCTAGACGGGACAATGGATCAAATGCTCCTTTTACTGGACGATCACAATCTACCCACTCGTTATCACCAATGGTGTAAAAGATTTGCTTGCTAAATTTGTTGAAAAAATTTGTTTTTAAGGCAGGGTATGCCTCATCTGTGCACTTATCGCCCTTGCCAGACATAGTGTCACCACCAAAGAGAGTGAACTCAATTTTGCTGGCGTTGATCTCGTTTATCACGTATGGCACTTGCGTAACACCAAGAGCGTCGTATGGCATATCTCCAATTAGCGCAATTGAAAATGTGTTTGGTGCGGCTTGAGGAGGTGCTGCAGGAGTAGTGGTTTGGCTGGCACTCTGTGTTGTGCTGGCTGCCGGCTTAGGTGCAACTTTAGCTGCGGGTTTGGTCGCTGGCTTGGCGGCAGGCTTTGTTGCAGCATTGGCAGCGATATTTAGTGTCATGGTTGCGGTAATTGCCAAGATCAGAGAGGCGATGAGGGCTTTCGTTCGAATGTTTTTTGTCATGGGGGCAATGTCTCGGAGATAAGTTAATTTAAGAGATCAAAACGCTGTTATTTAGATGAATAGTTAGAAAACGAAACGGTTAAATTAAGTTGCACTTTCTTAAATAACAATCTTTTCAGGACTTCCAGCTTTATAACCTACGCCAATCAAAATCACTCCAAGTCCGATAACAAAAAAGAGTGCGGTATTCCAACTGTGAGACAGATCAAATATTCCAGCAACAATCCCTGGCGAAAAAGCAGCCATCAAATATCCAACTGATTGAGCCATAATTGAAAGTGAGCGAGTCTCCCCTGCTTCAACACTTCGAGTAACTGTTAATACCAGGCAAAGTGGAAAGGCAAATGCAAATGCAAAGTTCGAGACAAATAACCAAATAATCAAGTGCCAGCCACTATCAAGAGTAAATGCTGTCATTGAAATTGTCAGAGTTAGTGCAATCGCAGAAAGCAAAATCCGAAAATCTTTTAATTTTGATGCGTAGTACGGCGCCACTATCCCAAAAGTTGATCCAGTAAATCCCGAGATGGAAAGCCATAGACCTGCCTCACTAAGTGTGAAACCTTTTGATACCAAAATTGTCGGCATCCAAGTAGTGGCTCCATATCCCATCATCGCTTGCAGGCCGAAGAAAATTGCAATGCTCCATGCTCCTGGTTTACGGAGTAACTGTTTGTGAAATTTTGCTGGCTCAGGAATTTGAACCTGGTTTGGTAATTTAGAGTTACGCAAAAACCACCAAGCTGAAGAAAAAACTCCAATCAGAATCCATGGCACCATTGAAAGCCGCCAACCCCATGACGTGGCAGTTGCTAGTGGTACCGCAACCGCAATTGCAATATTCGCAAATCCACCCATAAGAGTTATATAAATTCCGGTGATTAGCCCAGAGTGCCGTGGCACATTTTCCTTCACCCAAACCGGGAGTGAAAAGTTCAAAATGGCGATTGTTATACCGATTATCAAGGAAGAGAAATAGAGGAGCGATATATTTCCCACTGCCCTGACAATCATGGATGCTGTAAGAACCATCAATGCAGTTCCGATTACTTGGTTTGTACTGCCAATCCTTCCAACCAATGGCATCAGAAAAGCGCTTCCGGCAAAACACATAATCGAAAGTGAAGTTAGAAATGAGAGTGCAAAAGAACTGAGTTGATATTGCTCTTTGAGAATAGGTAGCAATGGGCTCATGATTGCCAAGCCCGTACGCATATTTATAGCGGTAATAAATATGGGCAAGCTCTTACGTATCGCTTCGCGGTTACTCACAACCGATACTTTTCATCCCGCAGAAGTTTCAAAACTCCAGGTGAAGCCGGTCGAGCTTTAGACCAGAGGTGAAACTTCACCTGCTGATCTTATCTGCAATTTGTAATACAAATCTATAGCTAGATCAGATCAGCGTTCATAACTTTCGTCCAGGCAGCAATAAAGTCTGTTACGAACTTCTCTTTGCAGTCATCTTGAGCATAAACCTCAACATAAGCACGCAGGATTGAATTAGATCCGAATACAAGATCAACTCGTGTTGCAGAGTAAGTGACTTCTCCGGTTTCGCGGTTGCGAATCTTGTACAGATTATCTCCTGCAGGCTCCCACACATATTTCATATCTGTCAGAGTTGTGAAGAAATCAGTTGTCAAAACACCAACTCGATCCGTGAAAACACCATGCTTGCTTCCACCGTGATTGGTTCCCAGTACTCGCATTCCACCAATAAGCACGGTCATTTCATGTGCCGTAAGTCCCATAAGTTGGGTGCGATCAAGCATTAACTCTTCAGGGCTAACGGTGTAATTCTTCTTTAGCCAGTTTCGGAAACCATCATGAATCGGCTCAAGCGGTGCAAATGAATCTGCATCAGTTTGTTCTGCACTCGCATCGCCACGGCCTTGCTTAAATGGAACCTCAATATCAAAACCGGCGGCCTTGGCTGCTTTTTCAACGCCGACATTTCCAGCTAGAACAATCACATCTGCCAGGCTTGCACCACTTGCTTTCGCAATTGGTTCTAAAACTGAAAGAACTCGATTTAATCTTTCTGGTTCATTGCCTTCCCAATTTTTCTGTGGCTCTAAGCGAATACGTGCCCCATTTGCTCCACCACGTAGATCAGAGCCGCGGAATGTGCGCGCACTATCCCATGCAGTAGAAACGAGATCTGAGATTGAAAGCTCAGTTGCGGCAATCTTGCTCTTTACTTCTGAAACTTTGTAATT
>CAIUXE010000009.1 GCA_903902965.1 uncultured Actinomycetes bacterium | reverse complement strand
GGCTCGCTTTCCTTTCCAACCTGCAGTCACGCGTGCATGCAAATAAGCTGCGTAAGCAACCCAAGTGATGAAAGCCCAAGTTTCTTTTGGATCCCAACCCCAATAACGACCCCAAGCGGCTTCAGCCCAAATCGCACCGGCAATTACCGCGAATGTCCATAGCGGAAAAACCAAAGCGACTAGGCGATATGAGAGTTGATCTAATTCAGCCAAAGTCGGAAGTTGCTTGGCCCAATTTGGTCGATTTTCATTTCCATCTTCATCTTGGTAGCGATCCATAATTAAATAAGTTGCTGCAACACAATTTGCCAAAAGGAATACTCCGCCAGAAATAATTGCAGCGCAAACGTGAATAACTAGCCATGTGGATTTCAACGCCGGAACTAGCGGGGCAGTTGGAACGTAGAGCAAAGTAACTGCTGTCCCTAAAGTGAGCAGAACCGCAAGTGTCACTACTAAACCTAGCCATTGCACATTATATTTTCTTAGAGTTACTAAATATGCAAATAAAAATGCGAGAGCACCTGTGATTGAGAATTCGTACATATTTCCCCAGGGAACCCGACCTGCCGATACACCACGCGATACAACTCCAGCTAATAAGAAAATAAATCCAAGAATTGTTAAAGCAATTCCAATTCGTCCAGATTTTGTTTTTTTAATAGTTCTTACATCCAAAGTTTCAATAGCTAATGGCACTACGCGAAAAGACCAAGCTGTCTGAAAAGCGAAAGAGATGAATGCAATAAAAATAATTCCCATTGAACTGTAAACAAAATCATTTGAAAGTGTTGCCCAATCAGCTTTATTCATCACCCCTCGCTTCTTCTAATGCTGTTACCAATGCGTCAATTTCTTGGGCGAGACCAGGAGACCTGCTAAGGCCAGCGATTTCTACTATTACCCCAGAGCTAGGCGTATTCTCACCTATAACTGTTCGTATCCATATTCGCCGCCTCCGCGCAAAAAGTGAGATTAACAACCCTAGTAGCGCAAAAATTGCCCCGAACAGTGCAAATGGCTTTCCGGGGTCGCGCACAATCTGCAAATTAACCCAGTGGGTCACCCCATCAAAAGTAATACTTCCTACAGTCCCAGATTTCCCAGATAGTTCCCATACTTGCCCCGGAGCTAATGATTGCAATCCAATTCGTTCCATTTTCGTGGTGTCTATTCGATAAACCGACTGCGGCACTCCTTTATCCAGCCCTAAATCACCAAGCCATGCAGACATCAACAATCTTGGGTTTAAAGCTTCCGGATAAGAAGAAAAGCCTCCCCTGATTTTATCCCGTTCTGCAGTTGGCAAAAAAGAGCTAACAATTCCAAGTTGAGTAGGCGTTAGATCTGGAACTTTAATTGCACCAATTGAAGTCAAATTAGCATCTTGCGGCAAAAATGGAATTGCACTGCTTAAAACAATTTCCCCAGAGTTGTCCCGCACGGTAACTTTTGGTGAAAAACCATTTGCTTGTAAATAGATTCGAGTTGATCCAAAAGTAAGAGGCTTGTTTACTTTAACTTCAACTCTGTGAGAACTCGATTTACCACTTTCAGTCACATCAAGAATTAAAGAGTAATCAAGTGGTGCATTTGTTAACGGGTCATAAACGGCTGTAAATTTCAAAACTTTCAGAGTTACAGGCGGAAGATCGGATAATTTAAAAAACCTTCCTGCAGAAAGTGAATCATAACTTGTGGCAACATTTGTAAAACTCTCTCCTTCATTTACGATCACACTTCCACGCATGCCACCAAGTGCGCCAGTCGAAACTCCGATTAAAATCCCAATTAAAGAAAGATGGAAAAGCAAATTTCCTGTCTCTCTAATGAAACCTTTTTCTACAGCAACTGAGCCATCGCAATCTCTTATTCGATATCTGCGCTTACCGAAATGAGCCCGTGCAATAACGAGAATTTCACTTGCACTTTTTTGACTTTCAAACATTCTGAATTCTTCAAGTCTTACTAAATTTTTTGGAGTAAGTGGAGGCAAAGCTCTTATGTTCTTAAAATGCTCCCATGTTCTTGGGAGCACGCAGCCAATTAAGGAGATAAAAAGTAATAAGTAAATTGCGCTAAACCAAGTTGAAGAATAGAGATTAAACAACGAGAATTTATCAAAAACTTTCGCCAGGGCTGGATTATTTACAAAATACTGTTGTACTCGAGTTGGATCTTGATTGCGTTGTGGGATTATTGAACCTGGAATAGAAGCTACTCCCAATAACAACAACAAAATCAGCGCGGTTCGCATGCTTGTTAATTGGCGCCACAGCCAGCGCAATAAGCCAATTGTTCCTAATTCAGGGGTTTTTATTTCGTAACTCATCAGAGTGCCGTAACAAACGCTGATGAAAATCCTTGAAGCCAGATCACAATGTCAACCCAAACCCCAGTTATCTGTGCAATACCTAATACAACAAGCAAAATACCGCCGATTCGCGTAACAACTTTAGGTGACACTTTTCGATAAATCTTCATGCTGCGTTCAATTCCAAAACCGGCAATTACAAATGGAACTCCTAAGCCAATGCAATATCCCAACGATAGAAAAGCACCTCGAACTGCAGATGATTCAGAAAATGCCAATGTCTGAACCGCTGCAAGTGTTGGACCAATACATGGAGTCCAGCCAACAGCAAATAGCACGCCTAGAAAAGGAGCTCCGGCCAAGCCCCAACTTGTAACAATTTTTGGACGCCATTGCATTTGATTCGGTAGCGCCCCGAGAAAAGCTAATCCCATTAGAACTGTAAATACTCCCAATATTTTTGTTACCCAATTTTGCTGTTCAAGCAAAACATTTCCAGCGCCTCCAAAAAGGGCTCCGTAAGAAATGAAAACGGTACTGAATCCCAAAATAAACAAAATCGTTCCCCAAAGTATTCGACCACGCGCAGCTTTTCCCGTTAACTCAAGTCCAGTTAGCCCTGTTACATATGAAAGATATGCAGGGACAAGTGGCAACACGCATGGAGAAAGAAAAGCAACAATCCCAGCGACAACTGCAATTGGAAATGCAATAAGAACTGAACCGTTTAAAACTTGTTCGCTCAAAGATGTTGCAAGGCTAATCATTGAGCACTCTCATTATCTATTTTTTCAATGAGTTCTGATAAAGAAGCAATAGTTATGGCTCCCGAAATTCTTGCTGCTACTTTTTTATTTTTATCTAAAATTATTGTTGTTGGGATAGACGTGACCGGTAATGAGTTCCTAAACCCCAGCAAAATTGAATCATCTGCAATTGTCGGATATTGAATTTTAAACCTACGTGAAAAAGCAAGCGCTGAATTTTTTGAATCTCTAGTTAAAATTCCGATAAATTGACTCTTTGGATACTTATCAGAAAGAGCCTGGAGTGAAGGCGCTTCCGCGCGACAAGGTGAACACCAAGACGCCCAAATATTTATCACAGTGGTTTTGCCATTTTCTACAGAAATATTTTTGCCCGTTAGGGATACACCATTAATTTCTGGAGCTAAAGATCGATTCTCTTGAGATACAAAAGTTACAACTCCATCCCCAGCAACAAAAGATTCTTCACTTACTGATGTACCACCAGATCCACATCCGGAAAGAATTAATGAAGATAAAAGTAATGCTGATATTGAGAACCTAGTTTTCACTTCTTCTTAGGAGGAAGTAAATGTTTTGCTGGCTCGCAGTATTCAACATCCTCAATCACCCCTTCACTATTAAAAACAAAGGTAGTTACTGATGCCAGTGAACATTCTCTTTTACGTGGGTCATGTATTAATGATCTGCCTTCTACATGTGAGCGGACAATCCAAATTGGAAGCTGGTGAGAAACGCAAATAGCTTCAGCCCCAATTGCGTTATCGCGTGCGGAATAAATCGCAGCCATCATTCTTTCAATCTGTTCTTTATATGGTTCGCCCCAAGATGGACGCCACGGATTCCATAAGAAGCGCCATGTCGATGGTCGGCGTAAAACTCCATCACCAACCGAAAAAGGTTTTCCTTCGAAAACATTTGCAGCTTCAATCAAATTTGCATCAGTGGTAATTGAAATTCCATGTGCGGCAACAATCGGGGCTGCTGTTTCTTGTGCCCGCTCAAGTGGTGAAACATGTATCGCGCGAATCGGACGGTCTTTGGACCAAAGGGCGACAGCTTCAGCCATTTGAACACCACGGTTTGATAGGTGCCAATCTGGCTGGCGTCCATACAAAACTTTATTTGGGTTTTCGACTTCGCCATGACGAAGCACATGTACCCGAGTTTTCATGAGGGAAATCATAGTGAGGTCGAGATTGGGGTAACGTTGGCAAGTTATGTCACCTCAAACACCCCACTCGCACCCAACCAGATCCCTGGCGCAGGAGCT
>CAIUXE010000008.1 GCA_903902965.1 uncultured Actinomycetes bacterium | reverse complement strand
GCCCTCAATCGACGTAGTTATTCCAATCTTTAATGGCGCAAAAACTATAGTTCGTGCAATAGAAAGTATTAATTCTCAAATTGCCGATTGTGATTTACGAGTTTTTGCAATTGACGATTTTTCTTCAGATGATTCAATTAAATTACTTGCCAATTTAAAATATTTGCAAATTGAGATAATAATTATGAAGAATCGCAAGAATTTAGGTAATGCTTATTCTAGGAATATCGGAATTAAATCAAGCCAAGCCGCTTACATTGCATTATTAGATCAAGATGATATCTGGGTTCCAGAAAAGTTGGCATTACAGCTCGAAGCATTTAACGAAAACCCTAAACTTCAATATGTTGTGGGAATGCAAGAATTTATATTGGATGACCCGATCAAGATTCCAAGTTGGTTCAATCCAAAATGGCTAGAAATCCCGCAACCTGGGTATTTGCCTAGTGCATTGCTCGCAAAAAGGGAGGTGTTCCAAACTGTAGGGCTTTTTCATGAAGACCTTAGACTTGCAAGTGACGTCGCGTGGTTTGCTAGAGCAAGAAGCCTGCAGGTTCCACACCAACTCTTACCTCAGGTCTTAGTGCAAAAGGGAATTCATGATAAAAACTTATCCTCAAATCCAAAAATTAATACCGACCTACTATCGGCTATGCGCATCCATTTGAAAGAGCAAACTTGATATCTAATCCAACGATTGACGTAGTGATACCTGTAAGGGATCTGGATAAGTATCTAGAGCAGTCAATCAACTCTGTTTTAGAACAAGAATCGGTGAATTGCAATGTAATTGTGGTTGATGCAGGCAGCCTCAACCCAATTAAACTGCCCGCCACAATTGCCCAAAATGCCAGAGTCCAAATTGTCAGAAGCGAATCTCCCTTAACTGCTGGCGGGGCAAGAAACTTGGGACTCACGTACACACAAAGTGCCTATATTGGATTTCTTGATGGCGATGACATTTGGCCAAATGGGCGCTGCAAAGCAATGTTGTTGGAGTTGCAGAATGGGGAGGCGTTACTAGTATTGGGCAGAATTGAAAATTTTCACTCAGACATACTTTCTAAAAAATTGGCTTTAGGGGAGAACGGTAAGCCAGCTTTCGCGGCCGGTGGAATTCTTTTCAAACGACAATTGCTTGACCAAATTGGATTCTTCAATAATCAAATGACAGTAGGAGAATTTATAGATTGGTTTCAAAGAATAGTAACCGCTGAGATCCCTTATAAAACTGTTGATGCAGTTGCTTTGCGAAGAAGAGTTCACATCGAGAGTGCTTCGGCAAAACAAATAAATAATCGCCTTGATTATCTAAAGGTGGTGCGCACTTGGATGCAGCAGAAAGATTAATAACAATTGCGGCACTTGGGAATCCGATTTCGGCAAGCGCTGCTTGGGATGAGTGGAAAAAAACCAACCCACTGAGTCTTGCCTCACCAATTCTAATTTGGGCAGGCGGGTATATTCATAATAATTTAAAGTCGATGGGGAGGACAGATCCATATCTGGCAGGTATTTCTCGGCATAATCTCATCTCGAATAATTTGCGCCTGTTATCGGCGCTACCCATACTTAAATCTTTAGATGAAGAATTCGGAATCGTTCCTCTAAAGAGTTTTAGCCTCAGCACACAAGAATTTGCATGGGGATTTAGGCCAGTTGCAGATTTTGATTTCTATTCTAACCCAAAACAAATCTCCGATATTTGGGACTATCTGTGCAACTCCAATCTAGAGGCGCTTATGGGTATTTCAAAGCCTTACTTCCTAAAGAAGATATTGCACCTACGAGGATCGTGGAATTTCAAGGAAATCGATAAAATAGATCTCGATCTACATTGGCGACTATTCGATCATCTTTCTATCGAGCAAAATCTGGAAATTCTTGAGCGAGAAGCGATTATTCGTAATTCTGAACTTGGGTTTGCAAAATTTCTATCCCCCGAATTGGATCTAGTTCTCCTCGCAAATCATTTCATTCTTCAAGGCGAAAATCGATTTAATGGAATCTTTGACATTTTTCATCAAGCGAAAAATATTGACGCTAGTAAAACCACTTGTTTATTATTGGAAACCAAAACTACAAATAGTTTTCGGGCGACTTTTAACGTCCTAGAGGACGTCCTTGGCGATCAAAACAACCCACAGTTAGTTGAGGTAAATCGTTTATTGCAAAAAAATAACTCTATCTCAATGCTGGGTATACCTAAAAAAAATCCAAGATATTTCAAACCTGTTGACAAAGAGTCCTCGAGGGTCATGGGGCAAAGGCATCCAAATCTCTATAAGTTTTGGAC
This sequence comes from uncultured Actinomycetes bacterium, assembly GCA_903902965.1. Lineage (GTDB taxonomy): Bacteria > Actinomycetota > Actinomycetes > Nanopelagicales > Nanopelagicaceae > UBA3012. The sequence goes on along the minus strand of CAIUXE010000008.1, from coordinate 4,189 downwards.
ACTCTTAGGGCGACATGCATCGTTGGAAAAATTAATGATCAGGGCATTTGGGCCCTTTAGTGAAATTGCTGATGGAAAATTGGCGGACCTTAATTTACTCATTGGCGAAAATGTTGGCATTGGATGGCATTATCAATACCCGGGCAATAATTTCATCTGGACACATACGCCTGATGCAAGAATCGCACTTAAAACAACGGCCAAACTTAGTTATCAAATCGAATTGGAACTCGATGAGGAATTCTGGACTATTGCACCGGTTTCTGGATTTGAATTCTTTGTGAACGGTCATTTTCTTGAAACTTGCTTAAAAGATAGGTTTGAATTTAATTGGGTTGTAAAGAGCCCGCGAAATTTTCTAGAGTTCAGTATTAGACCGATAGAATCTTGTGACTTTAGGCAAGAAGGTCTAGATTTCAACTGGCATCGGATGTCGGTGCCAGTCAGATCCATTTCAGCAAAAGTTCGTGAGATCAAATAACAGACGCGGTCGGGATGACACCTGAACTATTAGGAAACAAGCAGTCTCAGACTTTTAATCCGTGGGTCGTAGGTTCGATCCCGACAGGGCCCACCCAGTTGCATTAAAGCCTCCCTACTATTTTTCGAGCAATACGGTTGGTTAATCCTTTTCGTTTTATCGGATTAGTGATCACGCCAGGAAGAAGTCGGAAAAGTTTCCGTAAAATCTTAAAGGCCATGATTCTTGGGGATTGAGAAATAAAAATTCCAAGAATTTCAAATCTATTCAGCTGTTTTCCGCTAATCACCAGTAAGTCAGGGTCAAGCAGTACAGATAAGGCCTTCAAGTGTTTCCAAAGATTTCCTGTTTCTGAAAGGTAATAAATAAATCGATTTAAAAGGATAATCCGAAAATTCACTTTATTTGGCGTCTCAATCATTTCTGACTTTGAGCTGGTAAAAATTGAAATCAAATCAATACCTAAAATTGGAGCCAAGAATTGCCAAGCATTGGGCCTTGGATCAAACTCAATTAAAAAGTGCTTTTTTAATTTGGTATCGAAGATAAAGGTTGCATTCACAAAACCATGAACACCTGCAAATTCACCAATAGTCTTTAAGGTTTGAAGAAATTCGTCATTGGGTGGGCGGGAAATTCTTCTCATGTAAGAAGGTCCATATTTGCTCATGGATTTAATCTGATCTGAATAGATATAAGCCCTTAGGGTCCCGTTAACGAAATATGAATCTATGGATATTTCAGGCCCACTAATCTCTTCTTGTAATACAAATGGGAAAGGAATGTCATCGATTTTTGGGTAGGGCGAATTGGCGCTGACTCTGCGCACATAAATCCCGCCGCCACCCTTGTCTCCCTTGATTAGATACGGAGGCTGTAATTGGTTTTTCTGATCACTAAATTCCCTTGGACCATTAACAACGTTTCCTAGTGGGGCCTGCAACTTCAATTTCTCCATAACCTCTTGAAGGCCAACCTTTGAATCAAGAATTTTAAAGGCCTCAGAGTTTTTGATTGGTAACAACTTTAATTTAATGTCAAAATCAACATCGTTTTCAGCAATTTCGCGCATCTCGGAATCGGATCCAATTATCACCAGCCCCTCAATTGACTTTATTAGTGCTATGTCCGACAGCAATGACTTTATAAAAGTCTTATTAGGAAGTTTTTGGATTTCTAAGAAGTTTTCCAGCTTATTGAAGACTGACTGGGTTCCGCCAATTAAGTGGATCTTTACGCGCGCGTCATTGAATGCAGTAGGAATATCTTGCAGTAAATCCCCAAACTCGCTTATGAGATAGATGTTTAACACCACGGTGGTTAATTGTAGGGTTGTACCGAGTAGATTTACCTCTAGAGACGGAGTCGAAATATGTGTTCAAAAGTTACCTGCGATATTTGCAAGAAAGCCACTTGGTCTGGCTGCGGTGAACATATTGAAGAAGCGCTGGCTGGCGTAGCCGAGTCAGATCGTTGCACCTGCTGAGTTTGAATCAGTAGAAACCATTTAAATGCAGATTGATTCACTTGTTACCGGCCTCGATTTAATTGCAACTTTTGCCTTTGCAATTGTCGGTGCGCGCATCGCGGCAAGTAAAGGTTTGGATTACGGCGGGATTGCTCTTATAGCCGCGGTGGCATCAGTAGCCGGTGGAACTCTTCGAAATTTATTTATGGGGCAACGCCCACCTTGGATATTGCATTCATGGTTGTTCGCATCAATTGCGCTCGCAGTTTTAATTACGGTGATTGCGAAAGAGAAAAAACCTGTTGGTCGTTTCTTAATCGCACTCGATACCTTCGGACTTGCTGTAGCAACAGTTTCCAGTGCAAATTTTGCAGCCACTAATGGTGCAAATTTCATAAGCACCATTGCCCTCGGAATTATCGGTGGCGTTACTGGTGGTTTATTACGCGATGTTCTATGTCAGGTGGAACCAGTTCTGCTTCACCGCGAAACGATAGGCACATCTTGCTTCGCTGGGGCTCTTCTTTATGCACTTTTAAATCAGTTTGGTGCTTCAGAACTAGTTACGGTCATAGCTTCAGGGCTAGTAATTGTTTTGGTGCGTGAGGTATCTATCAAGTTCGATTGGCACCTGCCTAAAATCTAGCCAAATCCCCGATTTCACAGGCACTTGAATAGATAATTGGCACATGAGAAAAAAGTTGATTGCGGCTGCACTGATATTCGGTCTTACTTCGATTCAGGCACCAGTTGCATTTGCAGCTTTTCCGGTTGTCTCACTCCCTGTCCCACAGACCGTGAAGTTTGATCAAGGCACTACAACTCTTGTCCCACCAACTTCAAATTCACCAGGTGTCTGGACGGCCACAATTGCAGATCCAACAATTGCGACAGTTAAAGGTTTAGTCGTAACAGTTTTAAAAGCTGGAACAACCGGAGTCACATATACCCAGGCGGCTAGTGGCGCATTCACAAGTGTTTCAAGAGTTTCACGATTGATAGTTGAAAAAGGAACTCCAAAATTTGGAACCTGGAATCCAATTACTGCGACCTTATTAAGTCGAACACTTAAATTAGTACCACCAACTTCAACTTCTATTGCAGCATGGAGCTATAAAACTGCAGATCCCAAAATCGCAACGGTATCTGGTGACACTCTTACATTCCTAGATGCTGGAACAACAACGGTCACCGCGACTCAATCTGCAACCACGAATTGGTTGGGCGGAGAAGTAAGCACAACTCTGACTGTGACAAGTTTGCCGAAAACTCTTGGAACTTTCACCGATATAACTATTGCAAAAGATAGTGTTTTAAATCTGAATTTAATTGAGCCAACTTCTAATTCAACAGGATCATGGACATTCACCATTGCAAATCCATCGATTGCAACATTGGTTGGCAAAGTCTTGACGCCAAAGAATATCGGAACCACAACGATAACTGCACGCCAGGCTGCTTTTGGGGGCTTTGGATCTTCCACGCTAACAATGACTTTAACTATTCTTGGGGCAACAACGGCAATTGGCGAATTTAAAGATGTTACATATAACCAATCACCAACAACAGCAAATACTTTTACAATTGTTGCGCCGGTCTCAAACTCGCCTGCAGCATGGACTTTTAGCTCCTCGGACACCAGCATCGCAACAATCACTACAACACAGAACACCGGGGCGGTAAAAGTTTATAAACCAGGTCGCACAACCATCACGGCATCACAAGCCGTATCAGGAAATTACAGCGCAGCTTCAAAGACTATGACTTTGACTGTTAGTGCCGCGCCAACATATGTTGCACTTGAAGATTTACAGAAAGTTGTTGGGGATGCAGCACAAACTGTTTTGCCACCAATTTCAACCTCTGCTGGTGCTTGGACTTACACTTCATCTGATCCTGCTGTTGTAAGCATTACTGGTCAAAAACTTAATTTTGGAAATGCTGGAAGTACCGTAATAACTTTGACTCAGGCCGCTAATGATTACTGGCTTGCGGGTTCAACAACATTTAAAGTTACAATACTTGGAACAACTCCAACTATTGGAACGCTCGCGCCAGTAAAAGTCGAAGTTGGCCAAACACTTAGCGCAATAGCAAATCCAGTTTCAAATTCAACAGGCAAATGGAAGTACTCGGTAACTGATCCTGCAATCGCAAAGGTTGTAAATAACGCAATTGTTGGTGTTGCAGTTGGAACAACAACAATTATCGCGACCCCGCGATCACTTTCATGAATACCG
>CAIUXE010000007.1 GCA_903902965.1 uncultured Actinomycetes bacterium | reverse complement strand
GCGCAAGTTGCTGACATCGTGGTTACCAACCACACCTTGCTGGCAATCGAAATAGTTGAATCGCACCCGATCCTGCCTAACCGTGATGCCGTCGTACTTGATGAAGCGCATGAGTTTCTAGATAGAACAACTCAAGCAATTACTGAGGAGTTGTCATCCACGCGTGCTTTGCGTGCCTCAGGTATGGCGCGCAAATATAAGCCAGGTGCGGCAACAGATGCGTTTGGTGCAGCAGCAAGTGATTTAGATGCAGCAATGGAGTATTTCGCGACTGAGTACCGCTCTGATCCGACTAAACAAGGTCGACTTGATACTTTACCAATTTCACTATCTGCACCAATAAAGTACTTACGCGAAACGGCTCAAATAGTGATCAACGAGATCGGCGCCGAGGGTGAGGCCGGCTCCCCCGATGAAATTGCAACACGTGCACGTGCTAAAGGTGCGGTAAATGAAGTAAATCAAACTTTATCCAAATTATTAAAGTTAACGCCAGATAGTGTGCTTTGGTTTGAGCCAACTTACAAGACTTTGCAACTTGCACCACTTACAGTGGCAACTTTGCTGAGAGATAATCTCTTAAAGAAAACTCCAGTAATAGCAACCTCGGCGACTTTAACGTTTGGGAAAAGTTTTGACAGCATCGCTAAAAGCATTGGATTCACCGTTGGCGATGAAAGTGATATCGAACTTAAAGACAATGAAATCGACCCAGGGAATCTGCAAATGCTTGACGTGGGTTCACCTTTTGATTTTGCGAATCAGGGAATGCTCTACCTTCCACGTGGTTTACCTGAACCCTCACGGGAAGCAGTAAGTATCGATGCATTTGTGGAACTTGGCGAACTTATAAAAGCTGCCGGTGGAAGAACATTGGCACTTTTCTCTTCCTGGCGAGCATTGGAAAGTGCGCAAGAGTATTTACATAAAGCACTACATGATTTGCCAATTAAAATTATTGCCCAAAAGCGTGGTGATGCAGTTGGACCATTAGTCGAGAAATTCGCCGCAGATGAAACTTCGATTTTGTTGGGAACAATTTCACTTTGGCAAGGCGTGGATGTACCAGGAAGATCTTGTATCTTGGTAGCGATAGATCGCATTCCATTCCCACGCCCTGATGAACCAGTTATGGCAGCCCGCGCTGCACAAGTGGACAACGCTGGAGGTAGTGGATTTATGCAAGTTTCACTCCCCCGTGCGGCACTGCTGCTTGCCCAAGGTACCGGGCGCTTAATTCGCGGCGTTGATGATCGTGGAGTTGTTGCAATCCTAGATTCAAGGATTACTACTAAACGTTATGGTTCGATTTTGTTAAATACGATGCCGCCACTTTGGCGCACATCTGATGGTGATGTAGTTCGTGAATCTCTACGTAGATTGGCTCAGGATTTAACTGAAGATTGATCTGAAATTCGCAGCACTGCCCATGCCGTAACGATGCATAAAAAACCACTTAGATAGAATGCACTTGCGTAATCTCCAAGATGTACTCGGGCAATTCCAGCACCGAGAGCTGCAATCGAACCACCTACTTGATGTGCCGCAAAAACCCATCCATAAACAACAGTCGCCCGTTCAGGACCCAAAACAGTTCTACATAAAATTACGGTTGGCGGAACAGTTGCAACCCAATCTAAACCGTAGAAAATCACAAATACCAATGTCGATGGATGAACTGTGCTGAACAAAATTGAAGGTAGTAAAAATAGTGAGACGCCTCTTAGGAAGTAATAAAAGAAAAGTAATTTCTTTGGATCAACGCGATCAGTAAGCCAGCCTGATGCCAATGTTCCGACAACATCAAAAACCCCTACTAAGGCCAAAAGCGAAGCTGCTGCAATTTGCCCCATGCCATGATCGTGTGCGGCTGGAATAAAATGTGTTCCGATTAATCCACTGGTTGATAAACCACAGACAAAAAAGGATCCAGATAAATACCAAAAATTGCGAACTTGCATCGCTTTTTTCAAAGTTTCAATTGCTACTACTGCAGCATTGGTACTACTTCTTGGTGGCTCAACCCAATTCATTGGGGCGCCATAAGGTTTCATACCAATATCAGTTGGTCGTTCTTTTAAAAATAAAGCAATAACTGGCACCATCACAAAAGCGCCCAACGCAACAGTGATTGAAATAGCTCGCCATCCATGATCTGCAGCAAGAGCTGAAAGTCCAGGCAGAAATATTAATTGTCCCGTGGCTGAGGCGGCCGTTAAGATTCCAATTACTAACCCTCGATTTGTAACAAACCATCTATTTGCAACTGTTGCCGCGAATACCAAAGCCATCGAGCCAGTTCCAATTCCTACTACCACTCCCCAAAGTACAACTAAATGCCATGGCTGAGTCATGAAGATTGTCGAACCAGCGCCGAGTCCTACTGTAGTTAGTGCACTCATAACAACTTTACGAATTCCAAAACGTTCCATTAATGCTGCGGCAAATGGCGCTGTTAAGCCGAAAAGTAAAACATTTACTGAAACTGCTAAAGAGATTTGATCTCGTCCCCAACCAAATGCATCCTCAAGTGGAATCATCAATACCGATGGCGCTGACCTAAAACCCGATGTTGCAATCAATGTGAAAAAAGTAATGATTGCTGCGATCCAAGCAGGATGAATTTTACGTTCTGAGTGAATCGACATCTCTATAGGGTATCTCAACACTCCCGAATGCAGGCTCTAGTAAGATTTCCAAATGAGTTCGGTTACTAATCTTCCTACCATTTTGGTGATCCAAAACGGCAAGCAAGATCCTCCACATTTAGTTGGTGCCTGGCTTGAAGAAATCGGATTTAAATTAAAAATACTCACTGCCTTTAAAGGTGCAGAAGTTCCATCCGCTGTACCAAACGGAATTTGCGCTGTAATCCCGATGGGCGGCTCAATGAGTGCAAACGATGACGAAGTTGCCCCGTGGTTGCCAGCAGAAAGAGCTTTATTAGCCGATGCCGTGAAGCGAGATATTCCGATCTTTGCAATCTGCTTAGGAGCACAGTTATTGGCTGCGGCAACTGATGGTGAAGTAACTCGCGCCGAAAGTGGCGAGATCGGATTGCACTCGATAACTTTCAATGAAATTGCAAATACAGATCCAGTCTTTGGATCCGTTACAAAACTATTTCCGGTTCCTGTTACTCAATGGCATGAAGATCTTGTCTCGAAGTTACCAAGTTCGGCAATCACTCTTGCATCTTCTGATCTATGCCCGAATCAGGTATATCGAATCGGTGCGAATACTTATGCGGTTCAATTCCACCCAGAGGTTGATGGAGATTTAGTTCAAGAGTGGGAAATTCACGCGGATAATGCTTTTAAGAGTTCTGGTCGCTCAGATGTAGCAAAAGAAATACATCAAGCCCAAGATGCGCTTGTGGCGACTTGGAAACCGGTCATTCAAAAATGGGGCGAGCGAGTTTTAGCGCAATTGAATTAAATAGATCAGCTGAGCGAGTGCTTTGGCCACCGTTTCAAAGCCAGCATGCTTGACTAACTCATCAGTTAGGAAAGTATCAGCTCGCGTCTCCATCATTAGCGAAGTTATTTTTGATTCTTTTTCGTAAAAACTTAAAGGAACGTAAGTTCCCGAATATGGTTCATTAATATAATTCTCACCAATTATAGAAAAAGCTGATTGAGCTGCTTCCGTTAACCAATTGGGAGTATGAAATTCATCTGTACCTATACATATTGGCGGACGCTTTTGTCCATGGTTAATCGCATTTGGATGCTGACTGACTCGATAGGAGTGAACATCAATCAGAGTTATTTCCCCTTGTACTGCAAACCTTTGCACAACTAAATCGTTCAGCGCTTTAGCGTATGGGTGGAAGTAATCATCTAGTAATTGCTTTTCGATCGCTGGGTCAGCGTTTCGCAATTGCGTACCAATTGATGTTTTTTGATAAACAGCACCCATTCCAACTGCATTCATCGCTTCTCGATCATCGGGGAAACGTTCGGGATCTATTACCAACCGGGAAAAGTTATTAATGAATAACCAAGGCTTTACTCCACTTAACTCTGTCGCCTTTAATGCAACAGCTTCTGTGAGCGTATCGGTCATCTCATCTAACTCAGCTTTTAACTCTTTATCAGAAAGCAATATAAGTTCACGTACATCTTCCGGAATAAAAGTTGCCGAGTGGGGCACATGTAAAATTACTTTTGATTCCGGATCCCCAGCAATTATTTCAAAATTTTGGAAAGCCATCCCTAGAGCCGGCCAGCTTCATGAACCCGCTTGAGGAAATCTCGGGTTCGCTGATCTTGTGGCTCCTCAATCATCTGCCCCGCACTTCCGCGCTCAACTATCTGTCCAGCTTCTAAATAACAGACTTCATCAGATACTTGCTTGGCAAATCCCATCTCATGCGTAGCTAAAACCATGGTCATTCCGTCATTCTTCAAATCTCGCACCGTGCTTAAAACTTCATTTACTAATACAGGGTCAAGAGCGGAGGTGATCTCATCTAGCAATAGCAGTCGAGGGCGCAATGCGATTGACCTAATGATTGCCACTCTTTGTTGCTGACCACCGCTTAAGCGATCTGGGTACTGATCAGCTTTTTCCTTAAGTCCGAAACGGATAAGCAATTCATCTGCACGGGAGTTTGCTTCATCTTTAGATAAACCGTGAACTTGGATGGGAGCCAAAGTTATATTTTGCCTGACTGTCATGTGCGGAAATAGATTAAATGCTTGAAAGACCATTCCTAATTTCCGGCGCACTTGATCACTTTTGATTGTTGGATCAGTTATATCTTCGCCATCTAATTTAATTACACCGTCGTCAATTCCGTCTAACAGATTGATACAGCGCAGTAAGGTGGATTTTCCCGATCCTGAAGCACCAATAAAAACAGTTGCCGTATGAACAGGAACACTAAGTGAAATATTTTGCAAAACCACTTCATCGCCATAAGATTTCCGTAAATTACTAATTTCAAGGACTGGAGTACTCATGCTAAACCTTGAGCATTCTGCTTCTCGATTGAAACTCTGATTGTTCTATCGGTGAATCTCGTTAATGGAATTGTGATCAAGAGAAAAACAATAGCTGCCATAACATATGGCGTGTAATTAAAACTTCTACTACTTGCAATTTGAGCAGCTCGAATTGCATCTGTGACGCCAAGGATTGAAACTAAACCAGTATCTTTAATAAGTGAAACTAAATCATTCAATAATGGCGGAGTTACCCGACGCAGCGCTTGTGGCAAAACTACAAATCTAAGTGTTTGAAAATGTGATAATCCAAGTGATCTGGCCGCAGCTCTTTGGCTTGGGTGCACAGTCAAAATTCCACTTCGTAAGACTTCGGCAACATATGCTGAATAAGTAATTATTACTGCAACAGTTCCCAAAATTAAGACATTGTTCGTTAAGCCATTTATACGCAGGGCTGGTATTCCGAATCCCACCAAGAGAATAACTAAAAGCATCGGAATTCCACGGAAAATATCAACATAAGCAGTAGCTAAAATTCTAAAAGGTAAAAGAGCAGGTGATCTTGAAGTTCTTGTTAGGGCAATTATCATGCCAAATATCGCCACACAAGTTGAAGCGATAACAGTTAGCAATACGTTTGTGCTAAACCCCAGAATTATTTTAGGAAGTACTTCAACACCATATGCCCATGCGAAGAAAGTATCTGTCAAAGATTTAAACCCAGGCGAGGTAACTAAAAGTGCGATTAGCGTGCCAAGAACTACTACCGTTGAGAATATTGCGATGAGGGTGTTGCGTTGATTTTGTTTTTTACGAACTTTTCGTCGCGAAATTTCAAGGGCGCTTGGTTCCCACGTATTTGAAAAAGCAGAAGCGCGATCCCCGTTTTCGGAGACCGCGCCCTGCTCTGTTGAACTCATTTTATTTTTAAACAGCTACTACTTTAGAACCGGTGCTCCGGCTCCAACTGTTAGCCATTTATCTTCAATTGCTTTCAATTCGCCACTTGCACGAATTGCGTCAACTGCACCAGTAACACATGCAGTCAATGCGCTGTCTTTTGCCAATAGCAATCCAGCCCCAGCATCATTTGAATCGCTGTTTTCAATCTGTCCAACAATTATGCCTTTTGGAACTTCTGCTGCTGAAAGATAGAAAGCGGTTGGCAAATCAACAACAAGTCCATCGATCTGACCATTTTTCAATGCAGCGACTGCTGCAGCATTGTCATTGAAAACTTGTGCCTTTAATCCAAGCTGCTTCTCAATTGCATCAAGTGATGTTGACCCAACAGCCGCGCCAAGTTTTGCGCCCTTCAACCCAGCGATAGTAGTTACGCCATCAATTTTGCTTCCTTTAAAAGAAACAATTGATTGATTTGATTTGTAGTAAGCACTTGAGAAATCAACAACTTTTGCACGCTCTTCGGTAATTGAGTATTGCTGAATGTTAAAATCAAAAGTCTTTGGTCCTGCAGCGATTGCTGAATCAAAGGTGGTACGAACCCAACTTACTTTTGCATTGTCATATCCCAATTGCTTTGCAACGGCATAAGCCACTGCTGCTTCAAATCCTTCGCCAGCTTCTGGCTTGTCATTTAATACCCAAGGCTCGTAAGCAGGTTCCCCGGTTGCAATTGTTAGAGTTCCTGGAGTTAGCGTCGCCAATGAATCTGGGGTGCAATCGGCTGCTGCAGAAGGAGCAGCACTTGCTGTTCCGGTAGCAGCTTTTTCAGTACAGGCGCTTAACGTTAAAGCCAAGACAGCCGCTGTGGTAAAAACTAGGATTTTCTTTACTTTCATTTGTGATCCTTTCGGTTTTCATAACCGCCCGTGTGGCGTTCATGGACCGGACCTCGGCGTATTAGAGGGAAGTTGCCTTAGTCCGCGCTTGCCATCTCTGGCCAGGTCTTCACCCGGAGCACCCCACCGCGGTGGAGGGTTGCCGTTCAGCTAGCCGGGGCTTCATGCTGACACTCATGACCTAAAGGAAAATCTAGCAGAGAAATTACATAGAATGCGACCTGTGAGTTCACCAACGGGTCAACGGAAAATTTTATTCCTAAACCCTAAAGACAATATTGCGGTCTGTTTAGCAGATATCAATGCAGGTGAAAAAATTTCTCAAGATGGGCGCGAAATAAGCGCGGTTGAGGCTATTCCCCGTGGTCACAAAATTGCCACAGCTGATATTGCTAAAGGCGATGGAATTATTAAATATGGCGAACGCATGGGCCATGCAACGAAAAGTATTGCAACCGGTTCGCATGTACATACCCATAATGTTTTAGGCGATCGACTGTCAACGGAGAGCGCATGAGTCTTCCAGAGATTTGGGCATTTAAACATGAAGGTCGTGGCATAGGTATTCGGCATCACCAACTGATTTTGCCGTCAGTAGTTTGTTCAACTGTGGTTTCGCGCCGAATTGCACAAGAAGTTGGCGGCATAACTTTTGCACACCAACATGGTTGCGCAATTATTGGAGTCGACGTATCTGGAATTGATGATTTCTTTATCGCACTTGCATCTCACCCAAATGTGGGATCCGTGTTAGTTGTTGGTTTGGGTTGTGAAACCACTCAAGGAAATGAATTAACAGAGAAAATTACTAAGTTAACAAAATCTACGGAGTATCTTGTTATTCAAGAAAGCGGCGGGGTTGAAGGAACAGTGGCGACCGGCGCAGCCGCAGCCCGCGAGTTAGCCATAACTTATAGCCATTTTCCATATCCATTAGAAGAATTGGTTGTTGGAATTGAACTATCCCGTGATGTTGAAATTGAACCACTACTTACTGAGCTGACTCATGAAGGTATTAAGTATGTAATTATTAGTGAAGCCGGCGGCTCTGCTAAACATTTCTCAATGTTGATGTCACAAAAAGTGCAATTAATTATCTCTTTCCCTGATGGGAATCAACCACCTTCTGGTTTCCCATTAATTCCAGTTATAAATGTGGCAAGCGACAGCCCTCTTCACCAAGCAATCTCTGGTGAGTTTGATCTTCAATTTGAAGCTACCGCTAAAGAGATGGTCGCAAAAATAATTTCAACTGCCGACCATACGAAAACTATTAGCGAACAAAATCAATCTGGCGAAATCTTGGTTCCGCGATTGGTGCGTAGTGTCTAATGAGTAATTCAACATCACCACTACTTGGATACCCGCGCCCTGATGGAAGATGGGGATTCCGTAACCATATTTTGATTTTGCCTCTTCACCAAGCACTTTCTACTGCAGCTCGAGATATCGCAGATGCAACTCCGGGCGCTGTTGCGATTAGTCATGACTGGTCGGGAGAGATTGAGAAAGATTTTGAGCGGATCTCAAAAACTTTTGCTGGATTTGCTGGAAATCCAAATATTTTCACAACAGTTGTACTGACTATTGGAACAGAAGTTGAAGCAGGCATAATCGAACGTGCTAAAAAATTCAGCCCCACTCCCCTAGTTGAAGTGAAATTATCTGATGCGGGTTCCATGTTTAAATTAGTTACCAGCGCTCTTGAAAAAGCTGGGGAATTAGCAGAAAAAGCAGCAGCGGAATCTAGAGTTCCCGCCCCATGGAGTTCGGTAGTCCTAGGACTTGAATGTGGTGGTTCTGATGCGTATTCCGGCATAACCGCAAACCCAGCCTTAGGTGTTGCTAGCGATCGACTAGTTGAATTTGGCGCCACATCAATTTTGGCTGAAACAATGGAGATTCTTGGTGCTGAGCACCTATTGGCTGCTCGTGCCCTAGATCCAAAAGTTGGTGCTCAAATTATTGAAGTTGTTGCCAGATATGAAAGATCTATTAATTATGAAGGAATAGATATTCGCGGCGCGCAACCTTCACGCGGAAATATTGAAGGTGGATTATCTACCCTCGAGGAAAAATCTTTAGGTGCCGCCAAAAAAGCCGGTAATGCACCGTTCACGGGTGTACTTGAATATGCCGATCGACCAACTGCCCCAGGTTTGTACTTCATGGATACTCCTGGACATGACATTGAACAGTTAACTGGATTTGCCGCTGCTGATGTAAATATCACCGTTTTTACAACCGGACGTGGCACTCCTACTGGATCTGCAGTAATCCCAACAATTAAAGTCGCTACAAATAGCGAAATGGGTTTAGTGCTCACAGACTTAATTGATATCAACGCTGGAACTATTTCCGATGGCACACAAACCCTTGAAGAGGTCGGTCAAATTATTTTTGATGAAATTGTCAGAGTTGCTAATGGTCATTTAACAAAAGCCGAACATGGCAAACACCATGAATTTAATCTTTCTCGACTCTATGGGTCAACTCTTTAACGATTGCAAAACATTCTTAACAGGCTTGGTACGTAATTCTGCTAACCAGTTAGCGATCTGAGGAAATAATTTAGGATCAACTTTTGTCGCAAGTCCTTCAAAACTCAAAGTATTGATTGTGCTCTGCAATGCATCTGGATTTCTAACTAAATTTTGCAATGAATCAGCTAGTGGATCGTTTACTTTCTCGTTAACTTCCAAAAATCTCAACCATGCCGCAATCACTAACGTAATGTGATCAGTGCTTAAACCCAACTTAACTAAATCATTGGTTGATGCAAAGATTCGTTGTGGTAGTTTTTGAGAACCATCCATGGCTATTTGCAGGCTCTTGTGTAAGAGCGCATAATTGCTAACTCTCTTACGAATTATCTTGGCATATTCGATTGGATCAAGGTCAGCGGGTGCGACAAATGACTTGCCAGCTTCCTTTTCTTGAAAATTTTTGATGAACTCGCCAATAACGGGGTCGACCACTCCTTCAGCTACATATTCAATTTCTGCTAATTGGCAGATATATGCCAGTGCAGAATGAGCACCATTAAAGACGCGGATTTTCATTGCTTCGTAAGGAGCAACCTTTTCCACGAACCTTGCGCCAACAGGTGCCAAGTATTCACTTACTGGGTCATTTTCAATCACCCACTCTAAATATGGTTCAGCAGTAATCAAAGAGCGGTCTTCGTATCCATAACTTTGGTAAAACTCATCTATGGAATCCTGAGTAATCGCGGGAACTGCCCGATCTACCATTGAATTCGGAAATCTAATCTCTGATTTCAACCAACTCAAGAAATCAGAAGTGCGGTTCTGCTTATTAGCTAAATCAACTACAACTGCTCGCGTAATATCCCCATTTGTTGGCAAGTTATCACAGGAAATTACTGCCACTCCTGGCATGCGACTCTCGAATCGGGCGAAAAGTAAATCTAATAATCGAGCTGGAAAAGTTAGTAAAGAATTAATATCAGCTATGTCCGCTTGAACATCTGCAGAACTTAGATTTATTCCATCGCGAGTTGGGTTGCATTGATACGCTTTCTCACTAACAGTTAATGTAATCAACTTAAGATTTTCACTCCGTGCAATTTCTAGCAATTCCTGTCGTGCATGGGGAAAAAATACGGCTTTCCGGATCGCTCCTACAATGATTGGTGCAAATCCAGCACCTTCTCGTTCATTTATCGTGTACAGGCAATTCTGAGTATTCATGACATCTGCCACATCACTGCTTCGCTGAGTGACTCCAACTACTCCAAAATTTAAATTTCCACTCCGTAATATTCTTTCGAAGTAGAGCCCCTGATGTCCTCTATGAAAAGCACTTAGCCCCATATGTATGACGCCTATATTTATTTTGCTCAAATCATAGGTAGGTGGGTTTGCAGATTTATGGGAAGAGTAATTCTCGATATTTAATTGCGCCATTAGAGTTTGAAATATTCTTTTGAAAGGTTGTATGCGATATCAGCGCCTACTTCTAGGGCATCTGATTTGCTCAACCGATGTCGACTAACTTCATTTGCTAAATAAGCAGCATCAAATCTTCGGGCAACATCGTGGCGAACAGGAATAGATGCAAATGCTCGGGTGTCATCAATAAATCCAACAGTGTTATAAAAACCGGCAGTTTCAGTGACGCTATCCCGCCACCTTTGCATTCCATTTAAAGAGTCATGGAACCACCAAGGTGGGCCTAATCGCAACGAAGGATATGCGCCAGCAAGTGGGGCCAATTCACGGGAGTAGGCACTCTCATCCAATGTGAATAAAACTGCCCTAAAATTTGGGTGCAATCCGACATCATTTAAAAGTGGCTGTAATTCGCGCACGTAGTTAGTAGCAACTGGAATATCAAATCCGCGATCTGCGCCATATATCTTGGCAATTTCATGATTATGGCTACGAGATGACCCTGGATGAATCTGCATCACCAATCCATCATCGGCAGCCATTCGCGCATGTTCAAGCAACATCATCGCTCTAAATTTATCGGCTTCTTGCTTTGAAAATTTTCCACTCAAAATTGCCGCAAAGAGAATTTCTTGTTCCTTGCTATCCAAAAGCAGAGTTTCACAATTTGCCACACCATGATCAGTAGCGGTTGCGCCGTGACGTTTGAAATGATCACGTCGGTTTCTTAATGCCCTCTTATAAGAGGCGAAAGTTGCGCAATCTTCACCGCTAACTTTTGCCAATTCGGTAAAAGCAGATTTCCACCCTGGCCGCTCAGGATCCGATACATCATCAGGTCTAAATGTAGGAATTACTCGTCCCCCGATATTTAGTTTGGCTAACTCAAGGTGGGTATTCAGAGAATCCGAGGTCCCATCTGTGGTTGCCATAACCTCTATGTTGAATTTTTTAAATAATGTCTGCGGTAAAAACTCCGGAGTATGCAGCTGTTCGTTAATCTGATCATAGAAATAATCTGCTCGGTCAACAGTTAACGGCTCATCAATCTTGAACAAAGTGTAGAAAATTTCTTCGATCCAGATTCGGGATGGTGTGGATCTAAATGCGTGCCAATTTTGGGCAAAAATTCGCCACACTTCACGGGAATCTACATCAGAGCGGCTTCCATCTGCATGGGGAATCGAAATCGCTTCATAAGATACGCCCTGACTGAAAAGCATCCGAGTTACATAATGATCAGGAGTTATCAATAATTCGACTGGATTTAAAAATGGTTTATTTTCTAGCAAAATCTTGGGATCAACATGACCGTGTGGAGACAAAATTGGGAACTCACTCATCAACTCGTAAATCTCACGAGCCAGTTTGTCGCTACCTAAAAAACGGTTCTCATCCATGGCTTTTCATCCAATCAAATGCGTCTCTCTGCATTTCGGCAGTAAAGGAATGGCGCACTGGATAAAAATCCCCTCGATAATCTGCTGAAATCTTCGCGTAGTGCTGGGCAATATTTTCATGCGCGTTTTTCATTCCAGCCCGAGTAAAGAGTTGATCATGGCCGCAATACTGCACGTACAAAGGCTTAGGCGCTCCGACTAATGCGACACCTGGCCAATCAGTCACGGCTGCCAAATTCTGCGGAAAGAACATCCAGGAGTGTGGCGCTATATGTGAATCAAGCATTGATTCATAAGTTGCCATTGCTCCGACAGAAACTGTTGCACGCAATTGCTTAGCTGTAGTTGTTGCATGCAAGTAAATCGCTCTGCAACCTCCCCCAGAAAGACCCACTGCCGAAATCGAATCAGAGAATTCAGGAAGTGTGTGTGCAACTGCGAGAGCAACTCGATCATCGAAATTCAACAATCCAGCCAGCGTCGCACCAAACAAACTTAAATATTTAGACAGTGCCATAGATTCATGCATAACTGATAAAAGCTCATAATCTTCTGAACCTAAAACTTCTTTCAGTCGGTTTGGCATAACTTCTTCAGGGAATCTCCGTGATCCCCACATGAACGCATCAAATGCTAAGACTGCGAACCCACGTTTTGCTAACTCATTTGCGGGTGCTTGATTTCCGTAATGATCTCGTTTTACCCATTGCAAATGTTCGGGAAGTTCAACTCCGCCGGCTACTAGTTTTTCTTTTCCAAACTCTTTTACATCATCATGGCTATGCAAAAACAGTGCACCAGGCAGTGGCGTTGTTACTCCTTCTGGAGTCAAAAGATAAGCCTCGGTTCTTGGCCCCCATCCGACATTCCAGCTAATTTCAGTAATGGTTACACCTTCGTGATTCCAATTTTTTCCACGGATGATTTGAAAATCAGTTGGAAATCTTGGGATAGTTCCTAAATGTGAAAGCAACTCAGTGGTATTTATCTTTGGTTCAGTTGGAGGTGCGAAACCGAGGGCTGTAGGTAAATCACTAAATGCCCCTAAATCCATGCCGCAACCTTACTGTCGATCAATCATTTTGTTAATTATGGGGATCTTAGTGAGCGCTAAATTTAAGATAAGTCCAATTCCAACCGCCCAAATCAAGTCG
This sequence comes from uncultured Actinomycetes bacterium, assembly GCA_903902965.1. Classification (GTDB taxonomy): domain Bacteria; phylum Actinomycetota; class Actinomycetes; order Nanopelagicales; family Nanopelagicaceae; genus UBA3012. The sequence continues at coordinate 212 of CAIUXE010000007.1, read as the reverse complement.
ACAGCAACTGTGATAAACGCGGTGGTTATTAGAACAATCGCACTACTTCTTGTCGTTACCAGAGCCTCGCGAACTGAAACCGGATTTACCATTCTGGCTGCAGTTACTATCAAGATTCCCGCAAGTGCGCTGATCGGAATTTGACCCACAACTGGGGCAAAAAATAGTACGCACAGCAGCAAGAGCATGGAGTGCACCATCGCCGAAAATCT
>CAIUXE010000006.1 GCA_903902965.1 uncultured Actinomycetes bacterium | reverse complement strand
GAAGTCTAAAGTTTTCCCCCAATTAGTGTACATTTTGCGCGTCCATTATGAAGATTAAGTCACTCGGACTCATTTTGAGTATGAAAAATCTGTTGAGGATACACATACAAAATCCAAAGTATGCGATTCAAAAAGAATGCTAAGTGATTGTGTCTGATACCTAGGTTCACAATGGAATACAGAAAGCCACGATAATAAATCTGTAGAGGTGAAACAAGCCAGTTTTCCATTGGCATGGTTGTTCATAATCGCACGTAAGGGAGTATTGAAATTCTGTTACCTATTGTGTCTCTAATGATGCTATTTTTGGAGACTGCAGGACCAAATTATGGAGGAATTGAAGTGGACAGATGTATTGAAAGACTTAAATTTCCTTTGGTGAAATTCGGTTCTCTGTATTTGGTCTCGTATGGTTTAATGCTTTTTTTTCTCAGGACTTATTTTTGGGATGATTGGTACATCTATTTTGGGAGAACAGACAAAGAAGTTGAAAATTTGTTGCGGCAGCACACGGACCTGCCTATTCGAAGCTTTATTGAGTTAAATATTTTCGGAAATCGACCTGAGTTATTTCATCTCGGTATTTTGGTGTGTTATTTCTTGGCTGGGTGGTGTTTATTCCATATTCTTGGCACGTTGAAATTTCTTGGTAATGCGCAGATCGAAATTATCACGATCCTATTTTTAGTGCTTCCAATCAATTCTGCGCGTGTAGCAATGATCAATCTCGCTTATGGCCTTTCGCTTGCATCATTTTTTGCTGGTTGGTACTTCTTAGTGACTAAAAAATCTTGGATTTCCGCTTGCATAGCATTTATCTTGTTTATTTGTAGTTTTTTCTCCACAGCATCAATGCTTGTATTTTTCATGATCCCTGTCGCTCATCGTGCCTACTTAAGTTTTACGCAAACAACAAGCATTAAAACTAGGGTCATTCTGTTCTCTTCTGCTTGGGCATTTACCGCACCGTTGTACTGGTTCGTAAGCCGCCGATTTTTCCCGCCGCAGGGTGCTTATTTGGTGATGTATTCGCTTCAAAAATCCGGCATTATGCGAGCCTTGATATTACTGATTCTTTGTTGTGTAATCATTGCATGGTATTCCAAAATCGGCCTTCGTGATGTTGCTGACAGCAACAGATATTTACTTATCTGTATCGGAATTGTGATCACAGCAATTGGGGCCGCGCCGTACATCGTTGCAGGTCACTTGGTGGATGCTTCTGAGTGGATGCTGAACTTTGTGCCCCGTGCAAGCCAATGGGACTCGCGACACCAGTTACTTCTTGGTCTTGGTTTGTCAACACTCATTGTCGGTATCCTCGGAGAAATAGACTCAACATTTAAGCGTCGTTTGGTTCGAGTTCTAATCGGAATGTTCGTGTTGTTGAATCTGACCTATATGCATTCATACTTTTTGGATTCAATGAAGCAAAAAGAAGTGATGAGTGCGATAGAGGGCAATTCTGAAATGAAAGACTCCAGGGTGATTATGATCCATGATCTCACAACGGATCGCTACAACGCTCGAGGTCGTGACATACGTTCATACGAATGGGATGCGATGTTTTCGAGCATTTATAACGATAATTTGAGGAAGTCCATTGATGGATACGACTTCGTGGATTGTGCGAGTGGGCAAATTCCAGATACTTTGTTGACGATTAATGCCACCAATG
>CAIUXE010000005.1 GCA_903902965.1 uncultured Actinomycetes bacterium | reverse complement strand
GAATTAACTCAAGACCGGTGCGATCTCCAACGTGTGCAAGTCGTGGATACTCATGTCCACCGAAGTTTCTTTGTGAAATTTTTCCTTCTTTTGTGCGATCAAAAAGTGCACCCCACATTTCAAGTTCCCAAACGCGCTCTGGTGACTCTTTTGCATGTAATTCAGCCATGCGCCAGTTGTTTAAGAATTTTCCACCGCGCATTGTGTCGCGGAAATGTACTTGCCAATTATCGCTGCTATTAACATTTCCCATAGCGGCTGCAATTCCACCTTCTGCCATAACAGTGTGAGCTTTACCGAAAAGTGATTTACAAATAATCGCAACACGGAAACCAGCCTCGCGTGCTTCTACTGCAGCACGTAAACCTGCTCCACCAGCACCAATTACAACTACGTCGTATGAGTAGCGTTCGATATCAGTATTAGTCATCTCAACTCTCTAAAAGAAGTAGTAGTTAGTAATTGCACCGGTTGCAACGAAACGTACATATACATCTGTAAGTGCCACACCGAATAGGGAGATCCATGCAAATAGCGGATGGTGGTGGTTTAACCTAGAAACGACGGTCCAAGCTTTGTATCGCACCGGATGTTTAGAGAAGTGGCGAAGTCTTCCACCGATTGTATGTCGACAGGTATGGCAAGAAAGTGAATACAACCAAAGCAAGATTGCATTTGTTAACAAAACTAAAGACCCAACGCTCATTCCAAATGATTTATCTTCATGTCGGAAGGAAATCAACGCATCGTAAGTAAGAATTACGTTGAATATTAAGCCGGCAAGAAAAAACCAACGATGACCATTTTGCAAAATTAAAGGTGCCCGAGTTTCCCCTGTGTATTTCTTATGTGGTTCTGCAACTGCACATGCAGGTGGTGACATCCAAAACGAACGGTAATAAGCTTTTCGATAGTAGTAACAAGTTAATCTAAAACCGAGTGGGAAAATCAAAATTAACAAAGCAGGTGATAACCCAAATCCCAATATGCTTTGAGGTGCTACAACTCCAAATAATTGCGCGCCAGGTTCACAAGAGGCAGATAAACATGGGGAATAAAATGGTGAAATTAAATTTGATGACTCAATAAAGTAATAGCCGTTTTCAAATGCGCGGAATGTTGCATAAATGATAAAAGAGACAAGAACGAAAACAGTTATTGCAGGTTGCAACCACCAACGATCAACTCGAAGGGTGCGTTCTTCAATACTCGCACGACCCTCAGCTCTTACCCCTGCCATAAAATTCCACCTAACTGCCAACTTATAAAGTTGATGGAACCATTTTCCGCTAAGGCTTCGCAGTAGCGCTATACCAGAGGGCTAAATTGGCCTATATATATGTATGAGTTTTCCCACAGTTGAGCGTAAAAATGGCGGAGGGCGTGGGATTTGAACCCACGAAACTTTCGTTTGCCGGTTTTCAAGACCGGTGCACTCGGCCGCTATGCGAGCCCTCCGGGACGAAATCTACCGGAAAGTTCGCATACTTCGAACTCGGCCTTACTTCGGCAACTCCCCAGTTACCTCATAAAGGTAATCATGCGCGTTATCCGTGAAGTCCACACCGGCACCGATTCCTGGAGGAGGCGTGAACCAACCATCAATTGGTGCGTGGGTTCCAGTGAAGATCGGATCAGGGTTTGGCTTATTGTTTTCGCCAAAGATGAAGTACTCGGCGTATGGGATACCAACTTCGGCAAAGATCAAATGAAGATCCCAATGGCGTAAACCGCCACCGTGAGGAATTACTGGAATCGCTTGGGCAGAAGCCATCGCACAAATCTTTTTAGTTTCAGTTAGTCCACCACACCATTGAATATCTGGTTGCAAAATTTCTGCACCGCGAGCATCAAGTAATTGTTGGAATCCATAACGGGTGTACTCATGCTCACCAGTCGCAATTGCAGTTGAAGAGATTTTCTTATTTAAAATTCCATAGCCTTTGTAATCATCTGGTGGAAGTACTTCTTCAATCCACTTAACTCGGTAAGGCTCAATTAGTTGTGCCATACGCACTGTGTATTCAACATCCCATGCCATGTAGCAATCAAGCATTAGTTCGACATCCCACCCGATACTTTCGCGAGTTTGTTTTACAAGTGCAACATTTCGATTCATTCCTTCGCGACCCGATGCTGGACCACAGGGCATGGCTAATTTATGTCCCATAAATCCAAGACCTTTAGTTCGCTCAATATCATTTCCAGTTAAATACGCTTGAACGGTGTCTTTAGCTAAACCACCAAGTGATTGATAAAGCGGTTCTTGGCGTTTTTTAGAAATCAAATCCCACAAAGCGTAATCAACTGCAGAGATCGCCATGATTGGCGCACCTTTGCGACCATAAGGAAGTGAAGCGCGAAACATAATGTCCCATAGCCGTTCTACTTCAAATGGATTTTTTCCGATTAAAAATTTCTTTAAATGCCCAGCAATAATTTCAGCCGATGCTCGTCCGCCTGCACTCTCACCGAGTCCGTAAGTTCCATCTTCAGCGATAACTTGAACGATGGTGCGTCCACCCATTCCAATCCAAAGTGAACGAGTTGGACGGTATTCGGCATGGACGGACATTGGGTTTGCAATCTCAGTCTCAGAAAGCCAAGCACCTTTGTTTTTCGCATCTTTTTCTGGATTGGATTTACTAGGTCCAGTCAAAAAAACTTTAACTTCTGCGATCTTCATATCTGCTCCCTCTTATTTGGTCTCTTTGGTGTCTTTGGCTCTTTCTATTAACTGATTAAAGCTCCACCATCTACTGCAACTAATGAGCCGGTAACCCATTCACTTGCATCAGATAGTAAAAATAAAGCTGCATTACCTAAATCGGTTGGGATACCTCTAGTGCGGACTCCTGGTGGATCAACATAGGGTTTGCCATCGCGAGCTTCTTGTTCGGCTCTTTGGTTTATGTTGATATCGGTTGCAACGCCGCCACACAGAATCGCATTTACTCTAATTCCGAATCCCTTAACTTCATGCGCCATAGATGTGGTTAATCCGTTTAATCCACCCTTGCTTGAAATGTAATGAACTTGTTTGTTTCCACCACGAAAAGCTGAGACCGTACTGATATTTACAATTGCACCTTTTCCTTTTTCTTTCATAAATCGCGCTACTGCTTGAGATAGAAAGAAAGGACCAGAAAGGTTTACATCAAGATGTCTGCGCCAATTTTCTGGAGTGATTTCGAAGAATGAAGCAAAGTTACAAATTCCTGCGTTGTTAACGAGTCCGTCGATTCGGCCTAAATCTTTGTGAATTTTGGCAACTGTACTTTCAATTTGATCTTGGTATCCGATGTCGCACAAATAACTTGTTGCTTTTCCACCAGCTTTTTCAATCTTCTCAATCATATTTTTGGCATGAACTTCTTCACTTGCTACGGGATAGATAATTACAACATGTGCACCAGCCCCGGAAAGAACCTCTGAAATGCCACTACCAATACCGCGGCCACCACCAGTAACTATGACTACCCGATCTGCAAGTGTCTTGCTCTCGCTCACGTAAATCACTTCCTTCTAAACTTTTGGCGCATCGCTCAAGCGCTTACTTACTTTTGGCACGTAGAACAAAAAGGACAAACCGAATCTAATCACATATGAGGCAATGAAAATAGAGGTCAATGCAAAATGAGCGGTGAAAATTGGAATGAAAAATGCGGCCACAAAGCCAATCCCCGCGGAGATTCCAACGTACAGATTAATTAGCACTTCACGACTTTTATCCGAACCCAATCGATAAAGTCCAAGCTGAATTCCCAAGTCAGAACCCGCGTTCATAATTCCAGTGTAAAAAACTGCCAAAAGAATCATGTACTTGTCGGGGAAAATAGTCATAAAGACAAAGTACAAAGGTGCCAATGGAATGGTGATGCAAAGAATACGATAACTGCCAAACCTTTTTTGCACCCTCTGCCAAATTGAAATTCCAACAACGGCTCCAAATGCCAAAAGAATTGCCCAAGCACCCATCCATCTATCTGAAAATTTCAACTCTTTTAAGAAATAAACCGTTTGCAAAGGCCCCGCTACAGACATTGCCGAAATTGCAAAGCAGATAACACCTATAAACAAAAGAAAATCTCGCTCTTCGCCAATTTTTTGAGTTTTTAATTTACTTCGTAGTTTTCCTTGATCCGCCGGATCCGCTTTAGGTACTCGAATTTTTGAGACATTATAAATCTCTAAAATTCCAACAAATGTTGAAACAATAAAAATAAAATAATAGTTATTCGGGAAAGTTAGTGCGATCATTCCGGCACCAAATAAAATGTTTGCCGCCATAAATCCTGAGTTTGCAATTCTAATTCTTGAACTAATTATCTCAGGGTGGTGCTCTTGTTTAATTGCCACTCCAGGAATTGGTATCCATAGAGCACCATAAACTATTGCTGGAATTGCAAACACGATAAACGCACTCGTAGCGAATATCGCATCATTTTCGCCAAAAAATGGTGCGAGCATCGGTACAAATAAACCAATCCGCGCCGCGAAACCAGAAACTAACATCCATACTCGTTTTTGAGGTGAACCTTGTAAGTACACAACAATTGCCGGACCTAAAACAAGTGGGCCTAAAGCAGTCAATCCGACATAAACACTAATTAACGTAATCGAAGCATCAAGTCGAAGTAGATAAGGAATAGCAAAAACAGGATATGCGGCAAGTGCTCCACCCCAAGCTGCTTGCCCACGTAGATACTTCCTGTTGTTTTCCATATCTTCTAAATTAACTCCTCTAAAACCTGTGCAACGCCATCATCATTACATTCTGGTGCAATTGATTTTGCCGCAGCCTGAGCAGCTGGGTGCGCTGTAGCCATCGCGTAAGAGCGTCCACTCCATTCAAGCATTGAAATGTCATTTGGATTATCACCAAAAGTGATTACATCTGCGGCAGAAATATTTAATCTTTGTGCCAACTTTGCAAGGGTCTCACCTTTACTCACGCCCATCGCAGAGATTTCCAAAAGTGATTCACTTGAATTGGAATGCGTAGCAGTGGCAATTCCCTTTAGCTCTTTTTGCGCAATTTCTAGCATCTCATCTGAAGATAATTCGTGATTAACACTTCTAACTAAAAATTTCATAGCCGGTTGGTCGAAATGTTCTTCAATTTGTGCACTGCCAGCGTCATCAATGCCTAAATCCCATCTAGCCAAGTATTTCTGCTCTCGATGGAACCCATCATGATTTTCAACCGCAAATACTGCAGATGGCATGCTCGCTCGCAGTGCTTGAGTGGCTTTAGTTAAATCCTCAACACTTATTAACCACTCTTCGAGGATCTCATTTTTGTGAAAATCATAAATAACTGCGCCGTTTCCACAAACGCCAGTTCCGAAAGAGAATGCTTCACGTACTTCGTTCATCCACCGCGGTGGTCTTCCGGTAATAAAGAAGATATGAATTCCTAAATCATGTGCTTTTGTAAATGTCTCAATAGTTCTCTTTGAGATGTGTCCATCAAACGGAATTATTGTTCCGTCTAAGTCAGTCGCAATTATTTTTGGCCGTGTCACACCGGCTCAAATCGATCTTTCCCTAAATAAGGAATTAATGCTTTTGGTATTAGGACTGAACCGTCAGCTTGTTGGTGATTTTCTAAGATCGCAACAATTATTCGAGGTATCGCACATAAAGTTCCATTTAGAGTTGCAACAGGTTTGGTTCCTTCGTCATCTTTGTAGCGAATATTTAATCTTCTTGCTTGGTATTGCGTGCAATTAGAAGTACTTGTTACTTCGCGATATTGGCCTTGAGTTGGAATCCATGCTTCGCAATCAAATTTACGTATCGCACTTGATCCAAGATCTCCGGTCGCAACATCAATTACTCGATACGGAATTTCGAGTGCGTTAAGAAACTCTTTTTCCCAATTCAATAATCTTTGGTGCTCGGCCAAAGCATCTTCAGGATCACAAAAGGAAAACATTTCTACTTTGTCGAATTGATGTACACGAATAATTCCGCGAGTGTCTTTTCCGTAAGTTCCGGCTTCGCGTCTAAAGCATGAAGAGAAACCTGCATAACGCAACGGGAATTTATTGCTATCTAGGATTTCATCCATGTGATAAGCCGCAAGTGGAACTTCACTTGTACCGACTAAATAAAAATCATCTTCTTCTAAATGAAAAACGTTTTCTGCGGCTTGACCAAGGAATCCGGTGCCTTCCATCGCAGGCGGCTTGACCAAAACTGGTGGAATCACGGGAATAAAGCCAGCTTTAACAGCAGTAGCCATGGCGAAATTGATTAATGCAAATTCAAGCAATGCACCGTTACCAGTCAAATAATAGAAACGTGAGCCAGAAACTTTGGCACCGCGCTCAGTATCAATCGCCCCTAGTATTTTTCCTAATTCAACGTGATCTTTTGGCTCAAAATCAAATTTTCTTGGAGTGCCTATCTCCTCTAAAACCACAAAATCCGCTTCGCCACCAATAGGCGCACCTGGATCTACCAGATTGGCCAACCCCATAAATAATTTCTGCGCGCGCTCTTCTAACTCTGCTCGCTTAGCATCGGTTGCTTTTACTGTTGCCGCCAATTCTTTGGAACTTTCCAATAACTTTGTTTTCTCTTCCCCTTTAGCGGCACCAACACTTTTTGATAACAGATTTTGTTGCGCCCGTGCAGATTCAAATTCACTAATAGCAATTCGTCTTTCATTATCAGCAGTTATTGCAGCATCGACTAAATTCTCGTCTTCTCCGCGTGCACGTTGAGATGCTTTTACTAAATCTGGATTATCGCGAAGTAATTTGATATCAATCACTTTTTAATATCTCCAGATCTAATTCGATTTAACCAAGTTTCTGCTGTTTCAAATGCTTTATCTTCGGTTGCTTTATTTAACGTTGGAAGAACTTTATCTGCACGTGCATACGATCCTAAGAATCGTACATCGGCACAAATTCGGTATAGCGCCTTTAAAGTGTCACCAACTCTTGCATCTTCGATATGTCCTTCAACATCAATAATGAAGTGATATTGGCCTAATTCAACCCCGTTAGGTCGTGACTGAATGAAAGTTAAGTTAACTCCGCGCACTGCAAATTCAGTGAGAATTTCAAGTAATGCGCCAGAGTGATCGGCATCAATAAAAACAACTAACGAGCTGCGATCAGATCCAGTTGGGGCTGCGATCTTTCCAGGACGAGATACCGTCACGAATCGAGTCACTGCGGCTTGTCGATCTCCAACATCTTCGGCAATTACCTGCAAATCAAAATTCTTGGCGGCAACGGCTGCGGCGAGTGCGCCATCTGCTTCGCCTTTCGCAACTGCTTCAGCTCCTGCGGCTGTTGATGCGGTCATGATTACTTCTGCGCCTGGAATATTCTTTGCAATGTATTCACGACACTGTGCTTCAGCATGAGGATGTGTTGCTAATCGTTTAATTTCTGAAATTTTTACACCGGGTTTAACCATCAGCGCAAAACTCACTGACAAGATACTTTCGCCAATAATTAGCAGCGGTTCTCCACTTGCTAATTCATCCAAAGTTCTGGCGACAACACCTTCTACTGAATTTTCAATTGGAACAATTGCATAGTCGGCGGTGCCTGTGCGAACAGCATCAAGGGCTGCCGTGACATTCACAGCCGGAACCGTTTTATCTCCAGGCTTAAGGATTGGAATCAGGGCCGCTTCGGTAAATGTTCCCGCTGGCCCAAGATATGAATAAACCGACACAAGAGGGATGTTACGCGAGTTCAGGCATCAGAGGGGCAGGTAAATCGCCCGCTTCTACCTTCGGCTTAAGCAAGGTTAGAATGAAGTTCATAATATTTGTTGCACGTTGAGAGGCAGGTGGCCGGCGATGCATTTTCAAAGCGTTGCGCTATCTGACCGTGGATTAAATCGTGAAATAAATGAGGACTCCGCATGGATTGGCTCACAAATTATTGCCGTAGCCGATGGCCTTGGGGGACATGCTGGTGGTGAAGTCGCCTCTGCAATTGTCATAAATGGATTGGCTAAGGCTGAGAAAAAGGAATTCACGAAAGAATCTGTTCATGATTTGGTGATTGAGATTACAGCTAAGGCTAATGGCGAAATAGCAAAAAAAATAAAGGACTCCCCAAAATTAAAAGGGATGGGGACAACTCTTACATCACTAATTAGCACTGAAGATAAAGTTGCTCTTATACATATAGGTGATTCCCGGTGTTATCAATTTAGAGATGGCAAATTAACCCAACTTTCGAAAGATCACACATTAGTTCAAGAATTAATTGATCAAGGAAGATTGAGCGTAGAAGAAGCAAGCGCCCATCCACAAAAATCTTTAATTACAAAAGCTCTGATGGGAAATGTTGAAACAGAACCGTTTATTCAATTAATCAACGTTGAGCCCAATGATTTATTTTTACTTTGTACTGATGGGTTGTCTAGTGTTCTAAATGAATCCGAAATAAGTAAAATTTTGCGCGAGGATGGACTGACTGAAATTGCTGCTCAAAAATTAAAGGATGCCGTGTATAAATCGGGAGCACCAGATAACGTCACATTGGTATTAGCTAAATTAACCAATGAAGGATCAAATACAGCTGGAGTCCTCGGAGCTGCGGCGGTGGTCGCGTGAGCAGAATTCTCGCTGGACGTTATGAAGTTGGAGATTTAATTGGGACAGGCGGTATGGCCGATGTTTATCAAGGACGAGACACAAGACTTTCTCGCCCAGTAGCAATCAAAATTTTGCGAAGCGATCTTGCCCGCGATCCTTCGTTTTTAACTCGATTCCGGCGCGAAGCACAAGCTGCTGCTGGTCTTAATCATCCATCAATTGTTTCCGTTTACGACACTGGTGAAGAGTTAATCGAAGGTGGGGTGCTTCCTTACATAGTTATGGAACAAGTAGAAGGCCGAACTATTCGCGAAGTCATTCGCAATGGTGAAAGACTTCCGGTTCAACGTGCAATTGAAGTCATTCATGGAATTCTTGAAGCACTTGATTACTCTCACCGCCATGGAATTGTGCACCGTGATGTAAAACCAGCAAACGTAATGATTACAACTTCTGGTGATGTAAAGGTGATGGATTTTGGAATTGCTCGCGCACTAGATGATGCAAATGCAACCGTTACGCATGCTTGGACAGTTGTAGGAACTGCGCAATATTTATCGCCTGAACAGGCTCGTGGTGAAATCGCTGATTCACGAAGTGATATCTACTCGGTTGGTTGTTTACTTTATGAACTACTCACTGGGCGTGCACCATTTTCTGGTGATACCCCGGTTGCTATCGCTTACCAACATGTTTCTGCAGAACCAGTAAGTGTTAATGAATTAAACCTTGATTTACCAGCTGGATTAAGTCAAATTATTGATGGCTCATTAGCTAAGGATCCAGGAGTGCGCTATCAAAGTGCTGCTGAAATGTTGGCCGATCTTGATCGAATTTCAAAAGGTGAACGAGTAAAGACCCGAGTTAATAAAAATATTGATCGTCGAAAAATTATTGCCGGTGCAATTGCACTTGTTGTAGCCATTGCATCTGGAGGTGTACTTCTTTCTCGTGGAGGAAGTGCAATTACTTCAAACACAGTTGCCGATGTTTCTGGTTTAACTGAAGCTCAGGCACGTGAAGCACTTGCGGGATTTACTATCGTGATCGCACATGCTCCAGACCCACGTGTACCTGAAGGGCGTGTAGCTTTACAGAATCCAGTAGCCGGAACAAAAGCAAAACCAAATAGTGATGTGACAATAACTATTTCTGATGGACCAGGAAAAACTTCTATCCCAACTAATTTAGTTGGCAAATCTCTAGAAGATGTCCGTTTAATTCTGAGTAGTCTCGGATTAATTTTGTCTCGCACAAATGCCGTTGATTCAAGCGAATCCCCCGGAACAGTTGTTGGTATTACTCCTCAACCAGGAAGTGCAGTTAATGCCGGAAGTGGCGTTGTGCTAGATATTGCTAGCGGAAATGTTGCAGTGCCTGATGTTGTCGGTGTTCCATCCATTCAAGCTAGAACTATTTTAATTCAAGCAGGGTTCATGCCAAATGTTATTGAAGTTGCAGACACCGGATTAGAAGAAGATGTAGTCCTTGCGCAAGCACCAGAAGCGCAAACTAGTGCACGTATTGGAAGTTCAGTAACAATAACCATCAATAACTTAAAGGGTTATACGCCTCCGCCGCCTAGCGGCCAATAACTGGGGACAATCCCACTGCGCGTTTTGTAGCGTTTGGGTCACCACAAACAGTTAACCAGTTTGCGAGTAATTGATGACCACCTTCAGTCAAAACAGATTCCGGATGAAATTGCACACCTTCAATTGGCAAAGTGTTGTGGCAGACAGACATGATCACACCACTATCTGTTCTGCTGGTAACTTTTAATTCTGATGGAGTGCTTCCATCTTCGATAGCTAATGAATGGTAACGAGTTGCCGTAAAGGGAGATTTGATTCCGTGCAACACACCTTCGCCTGTGTGAGTTAATTGCGAAGTTTTTCCGTGCAGTAACTCAGGTGCACGATTTACTTTCGCTCCAAATGCAACAGCTATCGCTTGATGCCCTAAACAAATGCCAAGTAAAGGAATTTTGTGTTCGGCACAAAACTTAACCAGCTCCACACTGATGCCAGCTTCTTCAGGGGTTCCAGGTCCTGGTGAAATCAATACTCCATCAAACTCAAGAGCCTTAGCCACAGTTACTTCATCATTTCTAACTACTGTGCAGACCGCACCAAGTTGCCCTAGGTATTGCACGATGTTGTAAACAAATGAGTCGTAATTATCAATCACTAAAATCTTGCGATTGGTATCTGTGTGGTTTGGCACGGGTCTATCTTGCCCCACTTGCAGCGCCTCCCGCTAAGCGAAGGTGCTCCTTGGACAGGGTAGGATTGCTCTCGTTGTTCATTTAATGAATGGGGTGGCGTATGCCAAAGTCTCGAATTCGTAAAAAGGTAAAACAAGAGCGCACTGTTCAAGCTCAAGTTGTGCAGTCAACCCCAGAACCTACTGAAAGCCCAAGATGGCTAGCGCCGGTCATGCTGGCCGCTTTCTTGCTTGGCCTTGCTTGGATTGTCGTTTATTACATCACCCAGACTAAGTATCCAATCCCTAACTTGGGTGCCTGGAATATGGGGATCGGCTTTGTGTTTGTCGGTATTGGCTTTTCTTTGGCCACCCGTTGGCGTTAAAACTCTAAAGAGGCGCTAAATTACATTGATGTAATTCTCCACATGGGGATAAACCCTGTGGATAACTCTTAATTACGGCTAGTTACTCAGTTACGGTGATTGATTTAATCGAAATAGGAGTTGCCGGGCGATCTTGAGCTCCAGTGGCAACTTCTCCAATTGCATCTACAACTGCTTGGCTTGCTGCATCTTTAACTTCACCGAAAATTGAGTGTTTGCGATTTAACCAAGTAGTTGGTGCGACTGTAATAAAAAATTGTGAACCATTTGTTCCTGGCCCTGAGTTTGCCATTGCTAAAAGATATGGGCGATCAAAAACTAATTCAGGATGAAACTCATCAGCGAACTTGTAACCCGGTCCGCCAGTTCCATTTCCAATTGGATCTCCACCTTGAATCATGAAGCCAGAAATTACGCGGTGAAAAACTGTGCCGTCATACAAATTGTCACTGCTTGTTTTTCCAGTAACTGGATGGCTCCACTCTTTTGCACCTGTTGCAAGTTCTACAAAGTTACGTACGGTTTTTGGAGCATGATTTGGAAATAGCTCAACAACAATGTCACCCATAGTTGTATGCAAAGTTGCTGTGCTCATAATTGCTCCCGTTTTAGATTATTTCTACATTAGATTAATTACTTTTAAATATTGTGGAGACTAGGGGGATCGAACCCCTCACCCTCGCCTTGCAAAGGCGATGCTCTACCAGATGAGCTAAGTCCCCTTATTTATTTATAAATCAGCGTTGTCTTCAGCGCTGATGATTTCATTGCTATCTGCAACTCCAACATTTAACCAATTTGCTTCTTCGCTCTGCGCCTGGCGGACGCGAGTAAATAAAGCATAAGCACCAAAACTAACTGCAAAGAGTGCTAGGAATCGCTTAAACAACCTAGACCCTCCGTTCCGGCTTCTTAATCCTAACTAACCTTTCACCCAAAAGGCTATTTGGGTAAGCGATCAATGCAGATCGTGGGCCTGGGAGGACTTGAACCTCCGACCTCTTCCTTATCAGGGAAGCGCTCTAACCAGGCTGAGCTACAGGCCCGCTATTTAGTTCTGATACATCAACTGCGAAGGGGAAGGTTACACCTAAGTAAGACGCCCCTCCCAATCCGATAATCCACTACGGGTGACGCTGAGCGGGATTACTCCACCACTTCGCTGACTTCGCCGCCCTCGCTTTCCGCATTTCTAGCAATAGATACAACAACGGTTTCATCGGTGAGATTAACTAAACGCACACCCATTGTGTCGCGACCTGTTCGTCGCACCTCAGCCGCTGGAGTACGCATAACGGTTCCGGCAGATGTAATTGCAAGAACTTCATCCTCTTCACTCACAATTAATGCACCAACTAAAGTTCCACGAGATTCTTCGTCGATCTTTGCAGCTTTAATTCCTAAACCGCCACGTCCTTGAACGCGATACTCCTCGACTGGGGTGCGCTTGGCATATCCACCATCGGTTGCAGTAAAGACATCTAATTTTCCATTTTCAATTACGCGGTCCATTGCAAGCAATTCATCGCCGGCGCGGAATTTCATACCGATAACACCACTTGTTGATCGACCCATCGGACGAAGTGCTTCATCATCAGCAGTGAATCGTAATGACATAGCTTTTTTGGAAACTAATAAAAGATCGTCGCGTTCGCCAACAAGAACAGCCGAAACAACTTCATCATTTGGTCGCAAGTTAATTGCAATTAATCCACCTGAGCGATTTGAGTCATACTCTGAAAGCGCAGTCTTCTTAACTAATCCACCAAGTGTTGCAATAACCAAGAAGTCACTTGAGTTATAGGTGTCGATAGCTAGTACTTGTGCAATCTTCTCATCTGGTTGGAATGCCAAAAGATTTGCGACGTGTTGACCACGTGCATCTCTGCCAGCTTCTGGAAGTTCATACGCTTTCGCGCGATAAACCCTTCCCTTGTTTGTAAAGAACAAAATCCAATGGTGAGTAGTTGTCACAAAGAAGTGATCAACAATGTCATCTTGTTTTAATGCAGCACCACGCACGCCTTTACCACCACGACGTTGTGATCGGTATAGCTCTGCTTTAGTGCGCTTGGAGTATCCGCCGCGAGTAATTGTCACTACAACATCTTCTTGAGTTATCAAATCCTCGGCAACCATTTCACCTTCTGCAGCAATAATCTGAGTGCGCCGTTCATCGCCATACTTGCTGGTTAATTCAGCCAATTCAGTTGAAATTATTTCGCGCTGTCTTGAAGGGCTCGCCAAGATTTCATTTAACTCAATGATCTCGGCCATAAGGATGTTGAATTCATCGATGATTTTTTGGCGCTCAAGAGCTGCCAATCTGCGAAGTTGCATATCCAAAATAGCATTTGCTTGCACTTCATCAACATCTAATAACTTCATTAATCCGGTACGAGCATCTTCAGTGCTTTGGCTCGCACGAATAAGCGCAATAACTGCATCTAGCGCATCAAGTGCCTTTAGGTATCCACTCAAAATATGGGCACGTTTTTCTTTTTCAGCCAATCTAAATTTGGTTCGACGAACGATTACTTCAATTTGATGATCAATGTAATAACGAATAAATTCATCAAGACGCAAGGTACGTGGCACGCCATCTACAAGAGCCAACATATTTGCGCCGAAAGTTTCTTGTAATTGAGTATGTTTGAAAAGGTTATTTAAAACAACTTTTGCTACGGCATCTTTTTTCAGAACAACAACTAAACGTTGTCCTAAGCGCTCATTTCCTTCATCTCTAACATCTGCGATTCCAGCAATTTTTCCATCTTTAACAAGATCAGCAATCTTCAATGCAACGTTGTCTGGGTTTACTTGATATGGAAGTTCACTAACAACTAAACATGTGCGCCCGTTAATTTCTTCAACTTCAACAACAGCGCGCATTGTGATCGATCCGCGGCCGGTGCGATACGCATCTTCAATTCCTTGACGACCAACGAGTAAACCTTTAGTTGGAAAATCTGGTCCTTTTACAAATCCAAGTAATGCTTCTAACAATTCCGTACTGCTGGCATCTGGATGTTCAAGTGACCATTGGACTCCACGACAAACTTCAGTCAAATTATGTGGAGGAATGTTTGTTGCCATACCAACTGCAATTCCCGCACTTCCATTAACTAAAAGATTAGGAAAGCGGCTTGGCAAGACTGTTGGTTCTTCGGATCTTCCGTCATAGTTTGGTGTGAAATCAACTGTGCCTTGTTCGATGTCACGCATCATCTCCATTGCAAGTGGAGCAAGACGAGCCTCTGTGTAACGCATTGCAGCAGCTGGATCATTTCCAGGTGAACCAAAGTTTCCGTTTCCATCAACAAGTGGATAACGCAAAGACCAAGTTTGGGCTAAACGCACCAAGGTGTCGTAAATAGCTGTGTCACCGTGTGGGTGGTAATTACCCATTACGTCACCAACTACACGCGAAGATTTGTAATAACCACGATCAGGTCTGTAGCCAGCATCAAACATCGCATAAAGAACGCGGCGGTGAACTGGTTTTAATCCATCGCGAATATCAGGAAGCGCACGACCAACGATCACACTCATCGCATAGTCGAGGTAAGAACGTGCCATCTCCACTTGGAGATCGACAAGTTCTACCCGGTCGCGTGTCTCATCCATAATTTACAAACTCCATAACCTAGATATCTAAGAACCGAACATCTTTTGCATTACGTTGAATAAAGTTTCTACGCATTTCGACATCTTCACCCATTAGTACCGAGAAAAGATCATCTGCTGCGACTGCGTCTTCAAGAGTGACTTGAATTAGTACGCGAGTATCTGGATCCATTGTGGTATCCCAAAGTTCTTTGGCAGGCATTTCACCAAGACCTTTAAATCGCTGAATTCCATCTTCTTTTGGAAGTCGCTTGTTGTTATCTAAACCGATTTTTATCATTCCATCACGTTCGCGATCTGAGAATGCATATTGAATTGGCTCTTTGCCGCCCCACTTCAATTTATAAAGTGGTGGTTGCGCTAAATAAACGTAACCGCCTTCTAGAAGTGGGCGCATAAAACGGAAAAGTAATGTTAGGAGCAACGTACGAATATGTTGTCCGTCAACATCAGCATCGGCCATCAACACAATCTTGTGATATCTAAGTTTTGCGATATCAAATTCATCGTGAACACCGGTGCCTAACGCAGTGATTAATGCTTGCACTTCATTGTTTTGCAAGACCCGATCAATACGTGCCTTTTCAACGTTAAGAATTTTTCCGCGGATCGGCAAGATTGCCTGGAACTTTGAATCACGGCCACCTTTAGCAGAGCCGCCGGCCGAGTCTCCCTCAACTATGTAAAGCTCACATTTGCTTGGATCTGTCCATTGGCAATCCGCCAATTTTCCAGGCATTCCGCGACCTTCAAGCAATCCTTTTCGTGATCGTGAAAGCTCACGTGCTTTACGAGCAGCAACTCGAGCTGTTGCAGCATCAATACATTTACGAATTACATCGCGGCCTTCGCTCGGATTGGTCTCAAACCAGGCACCTAATCTGTCATGCACAACTTTTTGAGTAAAAGATTTTGCTTCAGTGTTACCTAATTTTGTTTTGGTCTGTCCCTCAAATTGCGGTTCCCCTAATTTGATAGAAACAATTGCAGTTAATCCTTCGCGCACATCATCACCTGTTAAGCGATCTTCTTTTTTACGGATTAATCCCCACTCTTCACCAAATTTATTCACAATTGATGTGAGTGAAGTACGGAAACCTTCTTCGTGCGTTCCGCCTTCTTGAGTATTGATGGTGTTTGCAAAGGTATAAACAGATTCGGTGTAACCAATACTCCACTGCATCGCTACTTCAAGAGATAGCTGGGCTTTCTCATCTTCTGAATCAAACGCAATAATGCTTTTGTGTGATTCGCCTTTTGTTGAATTTAAATGTTTTACGAAATCTGAAATTCCACCATCGTATTTGTAAGTTACATGAATTGGTTCGCCTTTTTCATCAACATGTCCCGCGCGCTCATCGCGCAAAGTTATGGTCATGCCGCGATTTAAAAACGCCATTTCACGAAAACGAGTTGAAAGAATTTCAAAAGAATAAACCGTGGTTTCGAAAATTTCTTCTGAGGCCCAAAAAGTAACTTTGGTTCCGGTCTGCGAAGTTTTTTCGCCTTTCTTAAGTGGTTCTTGTGGAACACCTAATTTGTAACTTTGAGTATGGAAAAAACCTTCGCGTTGCACTTCAACATCAAGTCTTGTGCTTAGTGCGTTAACAACTGAAACACCAACACCATGAAGTCCACCTGAAACTGCATATCCGCCACCGCCAAATTTTCCACCGGCGTGTAAAACTGTAAGCACAACTTCAACAGCTGGCTTTCCTTCGCTTTCAACAATATCTACTGGAATTCCACGACCGTTATCGGTAACGCTTACTCCGCCATTGCTTTCAAGAACGACATCGATCTGCGTGCAATAACCGGCGAGCGCTTCATCAACAGAGTTGTCGACAACTTCATAAACTAAATGATGTAAACCACGTTCTCCGGTGGAACCGATATACATACCGGGGCGTTTGCGAACTGCATCAAGTCCTTCAAGAACTTGAATAGCGCTAGCGTCATATTCACGCTTGCCCTCTGAACTCAATTTAAACCCCACTCCATCTAATCCGCTAGCTATCCGGTTTTGACTCTCGTTTTAGCCGGTTTGGTCAACCTTTTTCACGGCAGGGGTTAATCCTATTAGGTATTTTGAACTTAACCAGCCAAAATTCGGCTTCTATTGGGGGCTGGGGAAAAGTAACCCCCTACTTAAACTCCCCCCACACAACTGGGGTCAACCGTAGGTATCGCGAGGACCACGCCCCCCCTTGACCGTCCACCCCCCACGCCTCCATGAAGGAGAGCGTGGTCCAACTACCTCAATCCCGTTTAGTTCGAGCCCTTCGGCTGCGATCCGCCGTTTCAAATCATCACTCATCAATCGCAATTGGGTAGCCCAGGCGGTGCTTCTTGCTTCGATCAATAATTTTCCATCAGTTAGCCGCATTGGTTTCGCGTTCTGCGCGATGTCGGCCCCGACAATCTCATCCCACCTAGTAAACAAATCCCCAATTTTTAAATGTTCACCCCAACCTTGATCCGCAATTAGTGCAGAGAGCGATTCATTTATCAATTGTGGCCCCACAGATTGCGTTTCATCATTTTCTAAATTTTCTCTTCGCCCAGATGATCCCTCTTTGCGAAAACGATGTGAGTGCCTGCGCGCTGAAGCTAACAAAGCTCGCGCCAAATCTCTTTGGTTACTCATTTAAAGTTCCGTTGCTTACATAAATTTTCCGGTGGAGTAAATCCTGCGGTAAATCTGCCTCAACCGCAGCTGTAACAATCACTTGTTCCCCATCCTTTATTAATTCAACTAACGCTTTTCTTCGCGCTGCGTCGAGTTCGGCAAAAACATCGTCAAGGATCAAGATAGGCAGATCACCATCAGAACGGAAGAGGTGATACGCAGCAACTCTAAGAGAGAGCGCAAAAGACCATGATTCGCCTTGGCTTGCATAACCGCGCACCGGTGAAGCCCCCAGTGTTAAAAGTAAATCGTCCCGGTGCGGACCAATCAAGGACAACCCTCTTTCGATCTCGGCTCTTCTCAACTCTGGAAGCGCTAACAAAATTTCCGCTTCTATTTCATTTGCTTCACTTTGCTTTAATTCACCAGAACATTTGTACTCGATATTTACATTATCCCCAGCAGCTATTTTCGAATAAGCACTTACCACTAAGGGTCTTAGCTCATCAACTAAAGCTAACCTCGCGGCAATTACTTGACTAGCCAATTTCGCTAATTGACCATCCCACGGAACTAACTCTCTTTCGTTGGGACGGGTTTTTAAAAGTGAGTTGCGTTGTTTAATAACTCTTTCATAATCTGTGATGGTTCCAGCTAGTCGTGGTGTGCGCGAAATTAAAATCTTGTCTAAATAATCGCGTCTTTCGCTGGGATCGCCTTTTACTAATGACAAATCCTCGGGAGTAAATAAAACCGCACGTAAATGTCCGAGCACTTCTTTTGTTGATCTTGTGGGGCTTTGATTTATTCGGCCCCGGTTTGCGCGGCCATTATTAATTTCAATTTCTAGCAGCTCTTCGCGGTCATCATTCATAACTTTTGCGCGAATGTACGCGCGCTCACAACCCAAACGAATCAGTGGCGTATCTGAACCGGTTCTATGGGAAGAAAGATATGCCAAATAACCAATCGCTTCAGCAAAATTAGTTTTACCTTCGCCATTGCTACCTATAAAAGTAGTTACCCCAGGTGCAAGAACTAACTCAGCACTTTTATAAGACCTGAAATCAGTTAAGGATAAAAAAGTTAGATGCACTGTTAAGAGGAGTACCGCATTGGCATCAGCAAGTAGCGATAAGAGAAGTCTGATTCACCGTCGGCGCTAGATTTTCCAGAAAGTACCGCGGGTTTGCTTCCCCCTGTAAATGCAATCTCTACATAAGCTGAATTAACTGCGGCAAGCCCATCGAGAAGGAAGGTGGGGTTAAATGCAATTGATAGCGCTTCTCCGTCGAATGCAATTTCAAGTTCTTCGGTTGCTTGCGCATCATCGCCCACTCCTGCTTCAAGAGTTAGCGCGCCCGGATTAAAAGCTAAACGGAGTGGAACGGTTTTATCCGCGACTAATGCAACTCTTCTTACTGAATCTACAAAAGGTGCAACTTCAACAACAGCAGTAGCGCTGCGCTCAGAAGGAAGTAAGTGTCGGTATGGGGGGAAAGTTCCGTCGAGCATTCTCGATGTCATTACTTTTCCTTCACTTGCAAAACCAATTAAGCGTTCTGTTGCAGTTGCCGCGGCTAATGCGATGCTTACGCTTTTTGCCCCGACTAATGATTTTGCCGCGTCATTTAAAGTGCGTGCGCGAATTAATGCAGCTGCGCTTGCTCGCGGTGCGTCCCAATTTAATTCACGAACCGCTAAGCGGTATCTATCCGTTGCTGCCAAGATCAATTTGTTTTCTTCTATTTCTACATAAACGCCAGTTAGTACTGGAAGTGAATCGTCTTTTCCTGCAGCTACTGCAACTTGACTTACAGCTTCTGCAAATAGGTCGCCGGATAATCTTCCAGTTTCACTTGGTAGTTCTGGCAAGTTTGGATAATCACTTACAGAAAGTGTTGGCAGTGCAAATTTGGCGCTTCCAGAAATTACTGAAACCCTATTTCCTTCTAGTGAAAAAGTTACTGGTTTGTTTGGGAGAGCTCTCGCGATATCGGAAAGTAGTTTTCCGGAAACCAAAACTGTTCCTTCTTCTTTCACATCGGCAGCAACTTCTGCTTTGCCTGATGTCTCAAGGTCGTAACCGGAAAGGTGAACTCCTTTTTTGTCAGCTTTAATTAAAACACCTAACAAGACCGGCATAATTGGGCGCGCAGACAGAGAGCGGGATACCCACATAACTCCATCAGCTAACGCGTCGCGTTCTACAATAAATCTCATCGTTCTTAACTCCTCTAAGGTGAGGTGAATCCTCTCCCATTTTGGCTAAATATCTCTACTCTGTTTTTAATTCTGCTTTAACTGCTAATTTCTTGTTATTTTTATTTATAAGTTAATTAAAGGTAGTAGTAGTCATAGGCTGGTGATTATCTGTGGATAAAGACCATTCCAGCAGGTAAAGCCGGTGAACCCCCATTTTTTCTCTGTGGATAACCTTACCTCTCTTGTGGAAAAAGCCGGGGTTAACCACAGGTTTAGCAAAGCTAAGCAAATCTTTAAAAAGATCTCCACAGGAATGTGGGGAAACCAGCTTTATGAGCAGGCTTTATCCCCAACCATATCCCCAACTGTGGAACCCCTACTTAAGGAATGAAACGGACATATAAGACAGGCCAATCAGAGCTCTCGGGGCAAGTTAATTACCGGTTCGGGCCTGGGTCCGGATCCGGTTAGTTAACTCTGTTACCTGGTTATAGATCGATCTTCGCTCTGCCATCAACTGTCTAATCTTTCGATCAGCGTGCATCACGGTGGTGTGATCGCGGCCGCCGAAAGTTTGGCCAATTTTAGGCAATGACAAATCAGTTAGTTCACGGCACAGATACATCGCAACTTGTCGTGCATTAACCAATGCGCGAGAGCGCGAGGTCCCACAAAGATCATCAATTGTCAGGCTGAAATAAGAAGAAGTCTGCGCCATGATGGTCGCGGCAGTGATCTCAGGACTGTGATCATCCGGAATTAAATCCTTCAACACAATCTCAGCTAGTGAAAGATCTACCCCCTGACGATTCAGACTCGCGAAAGCAGTTACGCGAATCAAAGCACCTTCTAATTCGCGAATGTTGGTAGAAATTTTACTGGCGATATATTCCAAAACATCATCTGGCGCGTTTAAGCGATCCTGCGCTGCTTTTTTACGCAAAATAGCGATACGTGTTTCTAATTCAGGAGGTTGGATATCGGTGATCAAACCCCACTCAAATCGTGAACGTAGTCGATCTTCCAATCTTGCTAATTGTTTTGGTGGACGGTCACTTGAAATAACGATCTGTTTGTTAGCGTTGTAAAGCGTATTGAAAGTATGGAAAAACTCTTCTTGAGTACGCTCTTTGTTTTCTAAGAACTGAATATCATCAACTAAAAGCAGATCTACATCGCGATAGCGTTTTTGAAATACTGCGGCTTTATCATCGCGAATAGAGTTAATAAAATCATTTGTAAATTCTTCACTTGAAACATAACGCACTCGCAGGCCGCTATATAACTCGCGAGCATAAGCACCGATTGCGTGAAGCAAATGTGTTTTACCAAGACCTGATTCGCCATAAATAAATAATGGGTTGTAAGCCTTGCCCGGAGCTTCGGCAACAGCCACTGCTGCGGCATGAGCGAAACGATTTGATGATCCGATCACAAAAGTTTCAAAGATGTAGCGAGGGTTTAATTGGTATGGCTCTTTGTTTAATACTGGTTCGTTACTGCGGCCGGTTCCGGCACGTTGCGGAGCAGCTTCGACTTCAACAACTTCAGGAATTTCAACTTCTGGTCGTTGGGCAACTTCGAGTGATTCATCAATTGTTACGGCAACTCGAACTTCGCGACCAAGTTCGTAAGAAAGAGTTTCGGTAATTAGAGAACGCAATCTGGT
>CAIUXE010000004.1 GCA_903902965.1 uncultured Actinomycetes bacterium | reverse complement strand
TTAATTGTCTTGGTTGAAAGCGCCCGAATGACTACTGGGCGAAATTGGCATAAAGAACGGCTCTTCTTTCTAATTTCTAGCGCACGTCACTTTGCAAAATCTCTTGAGGATGAAGGATTTACAGTTGAATATGTAAAAGCCACAACGACAGTAGCTGGTCTCAATATTGTTCAAAAGAATTACCCAAAACTTCCAATTACCTGTGCAGAGCCTTCATCCTTTCGACAATTTGAAGCACTCAAAGCTCATGGCGTTGTTTTCGTTGACAATGATTTCTTTTTAACACCTAGGCCCTTATTTCACTCATGGGCTAAAGATCAAAAAAACTATTTAATGGAAAGTTTTTATCGGAAGCAAAGAACACGTTTGAACATTTTGATGGACGGAAATGAGCCTGTCGGCGGTTCATGGAACTTCGATAAAGAGAACCGTTTGCCGCCCCCTAAGAAATATGATGGACCGAAGTATCTCGAGCATGAGAGAGATGAGATTGATAATCAAGTAGCACTTGATATCTCTCATGAACCGACAACCACTTGGTCCACCACCCGTAAAGGGGCACTCGCCCAATTAAAGAACTTTATTGATAATCACTTCGCTGAATTTGGCCCACTTGAAGATGCGATGACCACTGATAACTGGGCCCTTCATCATTCATTGCTATCCCCCTATTTAAACAACGGACTACTCCATCCAAGTGAAGTAATCAGGGCCGCTTTGCAAGCATTTAACAAAGGTTCGATACCAATTGAATCTGCCGAAGGCTTTATTCGACAAGTTATTGGATGGCGTGAATACGTAAACGGAATGTATTGGTTCCTTGGCCCCGATTACCGTGAAAATAATCAGTTAAATGCCACCAGGAAATTACTTCCTTTATTTAGCGACCCTAATAAAACCCAAATGAATTGCATCAAACAAACCGTAACTGACATAGATGATCGCGCATGGGTTCACCACATACCGCGGTTAATGTTGCTTTCAAATCTTGCTCTAATTACCGGCACAAATCCGCAAGAGTTCTTAGAGTGGATGCGTGAGGTATTTATTGATGCATCTGAATGGGTAATGGTTCCCAACGTAATCGGAATGGGTGTTCATGCCGATGGTGGCACGATGATGACTAAACCTTATGCGGCAGGTGGTGCTTACATTTCAAGAATGTCTAATTATTGCAAACCTTGTGTTTATGATCCGAAATTGCGCGTAGGCGATAAGGCCTGCCCATTCACAACTCTGTATTGGGATTTTCTAGATCGACACAAAGAAGCATTTGTTAAAAATCACCGCATGAGTCAACAAATCTTTGGACTCAATCGACTTTCAGATCTCCCTGAATTAAAAGAACGCGCAATGGATGTTCTTGAAGGATTAGAGGCAGGAACAATTTAAAGGAAACTTCCAATTACCAAGGAATTACGTTCAACTCTTCCCAAAGCACTCCTGTTAATTTCTCCTGATCAGTTGATCCATTTAGATCAAAGTTTCGCGTAGCTAGCCAAAGTGCTGAACGAACACCTTCTTCAGCAGATAGCGGTGCATCTGGTCCACCCATATCTGTTCGTGAATGGTTCGGACATACGGCATCCACTAGAAAACCTCGACTGCCCAATCCAGTTTCATGCGCCAAGTTGCGGACTAGTGCATTTACTCCGGCTTTGCTAATTCGGTATGGCGCTAGCCCGCCAGCATTGCCTGGCCCGGACATTCGACCTAAACATGCAGAGAAAATAATCACTCTTCCATTTCGCGCTTCAGCCATTGGCACAGCCAAAGTATTTACTGCGCAAAATACCGAATCCAGATTAATTGCCATAACCCGACGCCACTCTTCATTATCTGTTTTTAAGGTCTTCGACATCTTTGCGCTCATTACCCCATGCGCCAAAATTAAAATCTCTGGTATGCCGAAACTTTTCAATATCTCTTCGAAGGTCTTCTTTGCTGCATCTATATCTACTAAATCAACTGCTCTATATTCACAATCTAATCGGGATGCCGCTTCAGCCAATCGATCTTTATCTTTAGCAACCAAAACAATTTGGTGCCCTTGGGCTCGTAATGCTTTGGCAGTTTCAAAGCCAAGTCCGCGTGATCCTCCAGTGACAATTACTAATGACATGGTGGAATTGTGCCAAAGTATTCAGGAAAGTGCAGAAGTTCTTACTTTTTCTTGTAGCCACTAGGACATTTAGGGTTTGCTCCTGAATATTTCTTGGTAATTTTGCCTTTAGCGCAGGTAATTGTGATTACTTTCTTAACAGCCACCGTAGCTGGCGCTTTAGCCGGTTCGGCTTTAACAGTTTCAAGCGGTTTATCCTGAACTAATTTAACTTTGATAGTTGGTGAGGAAAAAGTAAAATTTTCTGCTTGTAATTTTATGAAGCCGGTTGATTTATTTTCCAAAACTGAGACAGTCGCCAATTGAGTACTGTTATCTGCAGAAACAACCTCTACAGTTGCAACAATTGGAGCATCTGAAAAACCGTAATAGCACCGGGCCGTATCAGAGCGAACAATATACGTATATCTTCCTTGAAATAAAGATCCATCAAGATTCGCGTGTATCCCTGCAACTTTATAATTCAAAACACCATTTTTAAATTCAGGTGGTCCATTGTCAAAAATTGGTGCATTTGTAACTACCATGCCATGCAATTTGCTCTTATCAGCAGAGCATTTGTTGTTTCCGGTATAGGCATTTGCGCCGAAATTCCAGAAAATAGAATTAGTCTCTCTCAAAATATTTCTACCATTATTTTCAGCTTTAGGAGAATAGGGTTTGAGATGGCTTTCAAATGCCGAGAACAACTCAAACCCATTGAAATTCGGCGATAACAATCTAGTTGTCGTTTGAGCAGCTAGGAAATCCGGGTAGGTTTTAGACCAGAGCCCTCCTATGCTCTCGTCATTCCAAGATCCAGCTCCCGGATTTGGGACACCGGTATACGACGTGCCAACCGTAAAAAAGTCGCGTAAATACTTTTCAAGTTTAGGATCTTTAGCAATTTCGGATTTCCAAATAGATGCAGTCAGCTCGGGAACTAGAGTCACATCGCCTTCGATTCGAATTTTATTATAGGTAGCATCAAGCGGTGTTACTGAAAAATCCGCATTTTGCATCCGCCCGAAGATCCAACCCGTTAGTTGCTTATCCATTCGAAGTGTTAATGAAATTCTTTCAGAACCGGTGAAATTTAATGAATCTACACACTTGCCTTCCAATGCAAATTCCCGACAATTTGTTCCAGATTTAACTGAAACTGGATAAACCGAACCTTTAAAATCAGACAAATTTATTGAACAAGGAATTTTTGGATTAGTACGGTTGCAAGTCGATAAGTACCTTAAAAGTACGTGGCCAGCATAAAACTTTTCCGTTCCGTCAGCATTAAGTTCAGAGCTTTTCCAAACTGATAATCCACCACCGGCTGGTATATCGACCATCTCCGAACCAAAACCAGTTTTAAATTTATAAGCCGGGATTTTTTGTGATGTGCTTTCTCCATAAAATTTTAATTTTTCTAATACGTTTTTTGAGTTAGTCGCTTCTATGCCGTCAAGACAAGCTCTGTCAGAATCTGTCAAGCAAGGACGTAGAATTAAATCAGAATACAGCTGGTCATAGTCTGAACATGATGGATCTTCCCAGCTCTTACACCACAACTGTTTCCAATCCTCTAATTTCGTTGAGCCCATGTAATTCTGGCCATAGATAGAAGATTGGCTCCAGAGGCCAAAGTTATTTGCTTTGAAATCTGTGGTTACTACTGGATCAGAAGCTTGAGCGGGAAGAACCTCGCTGATCGTTGAAGCTATTACAGTGAATGAGAGCAGAAGTGCATAAAATATTTTCATACTATTTCTCATTTGGCTCCCCGAACAATTCCTGCGCTAATAGGTCTAAGTCTAGAACTTAATCTCAGCGATAAGCAGGTACAACTCCCGCAACAGCATCTCCAACTCGATGAACTCTCATGGCATTAGTTGATCCAGGTATTCCAGGAGGGCTTCCCGCCACAATTAATATGAAATCACCAATATTTGCTCTCTTGCTCTCAATCAATTTGTTATCAATCTGCTTGACCATTTCATCTGTATGACTAGCAGGAGGAATAACGATCGATTCAACTCCCCAACTAAGTGCCAGCACTCGAGAAGTTCTAACATCTGGAGTTAAAGCCAACATTGGAATTGCAGAGCGAAGAC
>CAIUXE010000003.1 GCA_903902965.1 uncultured Actinomycetes bacterium | reverse complement strand
TTTATGAGAAATATCAAGCAGGGTGCTCATCGCTTTTTCTGCGGCATCCTCATCGCCCTCAGTAATCGCATCAACCAAGGTCTTGTGACGAACTAAGAAAGTCCCATCGATTTTAATTTGCGCATTTACAATCTCAAATCGTAAGCGCAGCATGGGAGTGAACAACAAAGACAAGCGAGCCATGAACTCATTTTGGGTGGCTTCCAGAATAACGTTGTGAAATTCTAAGTGGGCCACATGTAATTTTTGCGATTCAGGACCTTCTTCGAAAAAAGCATCTCGCATAATTTTTAAGGAGGCGTTGAGTTTTGTTAAATCCGATGTTCCGCGTTTACGAGCAGCTAATCTTGCTGCGCGCAGCTCATACATATACCGAACCTCTGAGAAATCACTCATCAAGGCGTTGGCATCACCGGCAACATGACACCAGTGGATAACATTAGAATCTAGTAAATTCCATTCCCGCCGATTTAAAACAACGGTGCCGAGTTTGGTGCGTGCCCGAGTCAAACCTAAGTTATGCAAAATTTGTAACGCTTCGCGAACAACGGTCCGACTTACTCCGTATAAAGCTTCGAGATGTGTTGAAGTTAAAACTGTTCCCTCTGCGATTTTTCCCGAAGCGATCTCAAGGCCTAATTTTTCAACTAGCTGATCGGAGAGTCCGGTCTCTGAACGTTCTAATTTGGTTGGCACTGGAGCAGGTTACCCATTTAAGTTAAGAGTTTAAAGGTCTGTTTCGCGTAAGAGTTGTGAAATCAAGTGATGGGAGTACCCCTTGCGAGCCAAAAATCCGGAAATCCGGCGATATTTCACCTCTGCATTTTCTCGCTGCAGTGAGCGTAATTTTTTTGCAATCAAGGCGGTGGCAACAGCCATCTCACTCTCAGGTGCAATCTGTTCTAAAGCAATACTTATCTCGCTATCCCCCACACCTTTTTGGCGTAATTCGCGGGCCAATACATTCCGCGATAACCCTTTATAGATATGACGGGAGCGAGACCAATCATTTGCAAATGCTTGATCATCAATCAATTTATGTTCGGTAAGACGATCTAAAACTCGATCTATTAATTCTGGTTCAGTATTTTTCTTAAGGAGCACCGCATAAAGCTCACCCCTACTCTTTGCCCGACGTGAGAGTGCGTTTAGCGCAATCTTCGTCGCGGCTGAATAGGGGTCAGCTTCGATCTGCATTTCTACTTCTTTAGAAATCAACGTCCGCTGGTGCAATAGCTTCTTCTACCGCTGCAGCTAACGCTGGGTCAATTGTTCCGATTGAGTAATTCTCTTTAATCTTGTTTTCAATCTCATTGGCAAGATCTGGATTGTCACGCAAGAAGGTGCGTGAGTTTTCTTTACCTTGTCCAAGTTGGTCACCTTCATAGGTATACCAAGCACCAGATTTCTTTACTACGTTACATTCAACGCCAAGATCGATAAGTGATCCTTCACGTGAAATACCAGTTCCGTAGATAATGTCGAACTCTGCTTGCTTAAATGGTGGAGCCATCTTGTTTTTGACAACCTTAACGCGAGTACGGTTTCCAACTGCTTCTGTACCATCTTTAAGCGTTTCAATTCGACGAACATCAAGACGAATCGATGCATAAAACTTAAGTGCTTTTCCACCGGTAGTGGTTTCTGGTGATCCGAAGAAGACGCCAATTTTTTCACGTAACTGGTTAATGAAAATAGCGGTGGTATTTGAAGTGTGCAGAGCGCCAGTGATTTTACGAAGCGCTTGTGACATTAAACGTGCTTGTAAACCAACATGTGAATCGCCCATCTCACCTTCGATTTCAGCACGTGGAACCAAAGCTGCAACAGAGTCAATAACCACGATATCGATTGCACCGGAACGAATTAACATATCCATAATTTCAAGTGCTTGCTCACCGGTATCTGGTTGTGAAACTAGCAGTGCATCAATATCTACACCGAGACGTTTTGCATACTCTGGATCAAGCGCGTGTTCTGCATCGATAAAGGCGGCGATTCCGCCAGCTTTTTGGGCATTTGCAATTGCATGTAATGCAACAGTTGTTTTACCGCTTGATTCAGGTCCGTAAATTTCAACTACGCGACCGCGCGGCAATCCACCAATTCCAAGTGCAAGATCAAGTGCAATCGAGCCAGTTGGGATTACCTCAGTGATAACTCCACGGCGATCGCCCATTCTCATGACTGAGCCTTTTCCGTACTGTCTTTCGATTTGAGCAAGTGCGGTATCTAAAGCTTTGCCACGTTCGGCTTTTGCTTTATCGGTTACTGGATTTGTTTCAAATTTATTGACCTCAGATTTTGAGGATTCA
>CAIUXE010000002.1 GCA_903902965.1 uncultured Actinomycetes bacterium | reverse complement strand
CCGGCGAAAAAAGCAACAAAATCGCAAAGCTCACAGTTGTAAGCATCAAAATCGCCGCACTTTGCCGCAATGCCCGCTCACCTAGGAATGCCGCGACTATAGTCATTAACGCGGCCATGCTGGTGCCTAATAGACCAACCAGGCGAAAACTCCACTCTAACTCTCTACTTGAGGTTAAGCCTAGGAGCCCGATTACGGTACCTGGGCGGATCAGCAGAGCTAATGCGCTCAACGCCAAAAGGGCCGCACTTGTTCGCAGCAGCAAGATGACTCGGTATTCCAGCACGTTAGGAACGTACATCGAATATCTCAAAGTAGAAAGAGTTTTTACTTTTAATTAATCAAGAAATCGCCGGATCTTTACCCGACAAAATCCTCAGGTTCGATCTGATCCAAGAATTCGCGAAACTTTTCGACCTCATCATCTGATTGGTCGGCTATTTCGATTCCAACCTCATCCAATAGCGCTTCCCCACCAAATATCGGACTGCCAGTTCGCAAAGCTAACGCAATTGCATCAGATGGACGGGCAGACAACTCCACCCCATTTGCTAATTTTAATGTTGCGTAAAAAACTCCATCTTTAATCTCTGAAATTTCAACTTGTTCTAAGTTGGAACCAACTGCCAATAAAAGATCTTTTAGTAAATCATGAGTTAGTGGTCGAGGAGGTAAAACTCCTTGTTGTGCAAATGCAATGGAAGTTGCTTCAACTGCGCCGATCCATATTGGCAGGTAACGATCCCCACCAGTCTCGCGCAACAAAACAATGGGTTGACTCGAAGGCATCTCTACTCGAACCCCGATAACCTCTAACCGTTTCATGTTCCCACTCTAGTCTTGCCGGCTATCTCTTGCCCGATCTTTTTAACGTGCTCGGTTTAAACCTGCACGAACTAGGGCTCCATGAAGTGAAAGTGTTAATCCAGCCAACTCACGCTCTACTTCTTGCGCTCTGGCTTTAGCCTCAGAACTTCGCTGGCGAAGAAGTGGAGTGATCACCTGTTCTACTAAACCGATTTCACGATCTGCTGAGCTTTTGAAGGAACGCAGATGACGGGCTTCGATTCCAAATGCAGCCATTGCAGCGACTGATCTTGCGATCGAAAGTGCGTCGCCATCAAAATGGCGCGCTCTGGAAGTAATTAATCCATAAGTCTCTAATTCAGCTAACTGTTCATCAGAAAGTCCTGAAGCACTCAAAATTTCATTTCGTGAAAGTTTCAGATCTGAGCTATCGGTATTTACTCGCTCGCCGTTAATGCTAGAAATTTTTGGAACCATCGGAGTTCCGCCTGGTATTGCTGGTGGTTCTAAGCCGCGATCAATTGCCTCTAGGTGATCTTTAATAACCCGTAATGGAAGGTAATGATCTCTTTGAACACCAAGCACATAACGCAAACGATCTAAATCATGATTGCTGAATTTGCGATAACCAGATGGAGTACGTTGCGGTTCGATTAACCCTTCAGATTCCAAGAAACGAATCTTAGAAATAGTTACTTCAGGGAACTCGTTGCGCAATTTAGCCAGTACCTCTCCGATACTTAAATATGCGCGTGCTGGAACTGCCATCTTTACGCCTTGCCTTCCCCTGATATGTAGATCAAACGATATTTTCCAATTTGAATTTGGTCGCCATGTACCAACGCTGCGCTATCTGAACGCTGACCATTTACATAACTTCCATTTAAACTTCCGCTATCGGTGATTGTGAAACCTTTTCCACTGCGTTCAAGAGTTGCATG
>CAIUXE010000001.1 GCA_903902965.1 uncultured Actinomycetes bacterium | reverse complement strand
TTACCAATCATTTTTGTTGTTGGGTCGCCGAGAATAGAAGCATTTACGTAATCACCAGCAGCGGGAATAAAAGTAAGCAGCGTTCCTGCAACCACGCCAGGCATCGAAAGTGGCAAGGTAACTTTTCGAAAAGTTGTGTAGCCATTTGCATATAAATCGCCAGACGCTTCAAGGGTTCTGGGATCAATACGGTCAATTGAAGCAAAAAGTGGCAAGGTCATAAATGGTAGGAAGTTGTAGGTCATACCCATTACAACCGCAAAAGAAGTTGAGGTAAGCGTGGTGCTCTGGCTAATTATTCCAAGTGATCTAAGGGTTGGAACAACGAAGCCCTCTTCACCCAAGATTTGTTTCCACGCGATTGTTCGAAGTAGAAATGAGGTAAAGAACGGTGCTACAACGAGAACTAGTAACAGATTCTTATATTTTCCTGATTTGAATGCGATTGCATAAGCAAGTGGATAGGCAATTGCTAAGGCTAGAAGTGTAGAGATTGTTGCGAAGAGAAATGAGCGACCAAATTGATCTTTATTCTCGACAAAGGCATCAATGTAATTTCTAAAATGAAGTGTCTGTTCGTATTGGCCAGTATCTCCCCCAGCAATTTTTGTCTGGGTAGAAGTCTGCGCCAAGTTAATGATTGGCAGAATGAAAAAGGTAAAGAGGAATCCAAATCCCGGAAGCAGAAGTAAATATGGGGTGCGGTTCTTGCCCATATTTATTCTTCGTCTAGATCTTCTGGTTGAACTTCTGACCCAGCTGTTACATCTTCATCGCCGCGAAGGGCAAAGGTAAAGGTTGGTTCCCAAGAAATATTTACTGCATCGCCCTTATTAAACGGTGCAACACCATCATCATTCTGTTCGAAGACCATAAGTTCTTGACCCCATGGCATCTCAACTTGATACTGAGTTGAAACTCCGATGTAGGAAACATCTTCGATGCGACCACCAGATAACACATTTCCACGAACTGGTGTTTCTAGAAGCGAGATACGGAATTTTTCTGGGCGAATGCCGGCGTAAGTTGAATTATCAACTGCATGTGATCGACTCTTAGGTAGCGAAATCTTCTGACCATAAAGATCAACGACTAGTGAATCGCCATCGTTGCCAGAGATTGTTCCCTTAATTAAATTAGATTGACCCAAGAAGTTTGCAACATAAGCAGTCTCTGGATTGTCATATAAATCTGCAGGTGAACCCATTTGTTCAATCTGGCCCTCATTCATTACTGCAATCGTGTCAGCCATTGTCATGGCCTCTTCTTGATCGTGGGTAACGTGAACGAAGGTAAGTCCAACCTCTTTTTGAATCCACTTAAGTTCAATCTGCATTTGACGACGAAGCTTTAGATCAAGTGCGCCAAGTGGTTCATCGAGAAGTAGGAGTGCTGGTCGATTCACGATAGCGCGAGCAAGTGCAATACGTTGTTGTTGGCCACCTGAAAGTTGGGTTGGTTTGCGTTGGGCTAGATGCGGAAGCTCTACCAAATTAAGAACTTTTTCAACGGCCTCTTTAACATCTTTCTGGCCACGACGACGTAAACCAAAAGCGATATTTTCAAAGATAGTTAAATGAGGAAAAAGGGCATAGTTCTGGAAAACTGTATTAATCGGACGTTGATAAGGCTTGGTTGTAGTGATATCAGTTTCACCAAGATGAATACTTCCTGCAGTTGGCTCTTCCAAACCAGCAATCATTCGAAGCGTTGTTGTTTTGCCACAACCAGATGGCCCAAGCAACGCAAAGAACGAACCCTTTGGAATTGTTAACGAGAGATCATCTACTGCAGTGAAATCACCATAAGTTTTAGTGAGCCTGGTAAGTCGAAGATCGCCCCGAGCGTCAATTGAGGCTTTTGCCACTTAGTTTCCTGCTGCCTTTTGGAAAGCTTCGGTCCAAGTAGTTTCTTCATCTGTTGTTAGTGAACGGAATACATGAAGATTTGCAAGTGTCTTTTCAGTTGGGAATATGTATTCGCTCTTCGCTAGCTCTGGATCGATCTTCTCCATCTCAGCCTGTGCACCCTTAACTGGGCAGACATAGTTAACGTATGCCGCAACTTGCGCTGCAACAGCTGGATCGTAGTAATAGTTAATAAGTGCTTCAGCGTTCTTCTTCGCAGC